>CAJBOM010000218.1 GCA_903956835.1 uncultured Verrucomicrobiota bacterium | reverse complement strand
TCTCCCCCTTCATCTCGAGGGACTCGCTCCAGTCCCTTGGATTTAAAATCAATTCCAAATAAACCAAACCGAGGGGCGTACGTTCCCCACTCGTAATTATCCGTTAGCGACCAGTGGAAATATCCCATTAATGGCAATCCTTCCCGGCGCAACTTAATCACCTCCCCAACATGTTGCTTGAGGAAATAACTCCGATTCTGTTCGTCCCCCCGTAAATCACACGCCACCTCACCCATACAGCGACGCTCCGCCATTCCGTTCTCCGCAATCACGATAGGGAGACCCGGATATTCCGCGGCGTAACGCTCAACAAAGAACCGCAAACCACGGGGCAACGCTTTCCAATCCCACCACTTGGTCGTCAGACTCTGAGTTAACCATTCCCGTAGGCCGACTCGACCTAGCTTTAAATCGGACAGAGTCGGCATACGAACCGCATTTCCCACAAAAGGGTCGTAATAATCAAAGGAAATATAGTCCACCACCCGATCATCCCTCCTCTCCCGAACTAAACTCACCAATCGAGAAAAGGTGCTTTCGTGTAGAAAACGTCGGCTCAATCCATGCTGAACCTGCTTAATCAACTCCCCGACTCCCTCAGAGAATAGACCATGGTGCGGAAAGTCCATTGCTCGATAGGCACGAGTAAACTCACGATATCGATCGTTCAGAAACGAAATCACCGGCTCTCTGCCCTGCGTCTGCCGAGCCCCTTCCAAAACATCCAGCAACATTTTATCCATCCAATAAAGATCACTAGCAAAGTTATTGAAGGTTAGCTTGGGAGAACCCCAATCAGGGTTCTCGGCGTAAAGAGCGTGAACTTCACGCCGAACTCGCACATGCGTTTCCAGCATGGTTTGTAATGCGCAAAGAGCCGCCGCCCACCATGCCCGTCGCCCTGCGGGAAATGCTCCGACGTTATAAGTACAGGCCGCCAACATGTTCGGTTCGTTCAATGTGATAAACCAACCGGGTGGTGCCACTCCCCTATCGACCAAACGTCGATTCAGCGCCGCCAGCATCAGTCGTACAAACCGTGCGAAAATTTCGGGAGTTGTCTCCTCCAACCACGGATCGGTCCCTAACCATGCTGGAGTTGTAAAATGGCAAAGGGTAATTAGTGGTTCCATTTTCCGCGCTCTCAGTGCACTTATCATCTCCGCATAGTGATCCAAAACTCCTACTTCTAATTCTGTGCCTAGCCCTCTCGGCTGAATTCGCGTCCAATCTAACCCCAGTCGGTACGCCGTCAGACCCATCATCTCCGCCCGATCAAAGTCCTCCTCATACCGATTCCAGAAATCAGCCGCCCTCCCCGACCGTTCCACCTTTCCCGAGTTCTCCCATGCTGCCCAATTATTCTGCGGTTGGCCCTCCTGGTTGAACCCGCCCTCGTGCTGATAAGGACATGAGGCCACTCCCCAAAGAAAAGAATCATCCCCAGCTACCGACTTCATCGCTTCCGAACACTTTCCGCCATCTCCTCTTGCTGATCCGAGTTTACCTCGATCGGATCACTCCCCGAGTCGGCTAGAAGGGTTTTCACCACAACTTCCGCAGCGTGGGGACATCCCATCTTACGTGCCGCCTTTCGCATCTGCTCCAATCGTCCGACATCACCCAAGAGTTGGCCCACTTTATATCCGAGGATGGAGATTTCATTGCATTTAATCGCCACCCCCTTCTCTAAAAGCTGATCACTATTTCTTTCCTCTTGCCCAGGAATCGGATCGTAAATGACCATCGGCAAACTCGAAGCCATCGCCTCGGCCGAAGTCATCCCCCCTGGCTTGCTCACGAGAAGGTCTGCCGCTCCCATCCAAGAAGGCATCTCATCTACATAGCCCATCACCTTGAAATCCACCTTGGAGCCATTCCCTCGGGCTAGCTCCTGCTCGACTCGCTCTTTCGCCTCAGGATTCTTTCCGCAGATTACCACCACCTGAGCCCGCTGCGCCAACTGCCGTAAGGATTTGACCACCGCCTCGGCGGGATTGACTCCCAAGGCTCCAGCCGTGACTAGAATCACAGGACGGTCCAACGCTAAACCTAATTTTCTTCGCAAAGCCGGTTGATCCGTATTCCGCCCAAACTCTGGATCCACCGGAATCCCACTTACCGTAATCCGTTCAGCGGGCAGACCCAAAGTGGTTAAATATGCCTTCGTCTCGTCCAAAGCCACAAAGTACCGATGAAAAGCGCGCGATAACCACATCGCATGGAAATCAAAATCGGTTACTACAATCGAAAGCTTGGCCTGAATCGCTTTTGTGTTGATTAAATGCGAAATAATTTCCGCAGGCATGAAATGAGTGCAGATGGTGATGTCCGGCTGCATCTTCGCGAGCAGGCGCACCAAGGGTCGAGTATTCAAGCGATCCAGAAGAATCCGCATCTTATCCGTTTTCCAAGGCTCGTCGCTCTTCGCATACCACCAACCCAGCAAAGTCGGCGCATCTTTCACCAAAGCCAGATAGAGCTTGGAGTAAAAGTCGCGGAAAAGTTTGTTCGTAAAAGCCAACGCATCCACATTGGCCACCTCTCCAATTCCTGGGGTAGCTCGACAAATCTTCTCAATCGCTGAAGCGGCTCGGACATGCCCGGTCCCCGCACTTGCCGAAAGAATTAAAACCTTCTTAAGATTTTTCACGCAAAAGAATCCTAACCAAAAAAGACCACACCTTAAACCTCTAAAGCTTCACCTTCTTCACCTTCTTTACCGCTCCTGTCCCAAAGAGATCCAGCTGTCTCTTCTCATCCCTCCCACGGGCTACACCCTTAGGCTTAATTCTGGCAGGCTTACCCGTAGCGTCGGTCTCCCCTTCTTCTAAGCCCTGCAATATCTCCGTCGCCCGAGCTAAAACCTCCGCAGGCAATCCCGCTAGTCGTGCCACTTGAATTCCGTAACTCCGATCCGCCCCTCCCTCAATAATCTGCCGAAGAAAAACTACGCGATCTTTTTCCTCCCGAACAGCCACTCGATAGTTTCTAACCCCGCCCCGGGTCAACGCTAACTCGGTTAGCTCGTGATAGTGGGTCGCAAAAAGAGTCTTTGCCTTTACTTCATCGTGAAGATGTTCCCCCACCGCCCAAGCGATACTTAAACCGTCCAAGGTGCTCGTCCCCCTCCCGATCTCATCTAAAATCACCAAGCTCTCATTTGTGGCGTTATGCAAGATCATCGCCGTTTCATTCATCTCCACCAGAAAGGTACTTTGCCCTCGCGCCAGATCATCTCCCGCACCAATCCTCGTAAAGATTCGATCTAAAACGGGTAACTCAGCCGAGATCGCAGGGACGAAAGAACCCACCTGGGCCAAAAGGCAGATCAAGGCCGCTTGCCGTAAGTATGTACTTTTCCCCGCCATGTTCGGTCCCGTCAAAACGATCAACGTCCCATGCTCATTCCCCAACAAAAGATCGTTCGGCACAAAGGGTTCCGCCCCACCGGCTAAAATCTGCTCCACCACAGGATGCCGACCCCCGCGAATCTGAATTCGCCCATCACGCCGCATCGTCGGCCGAACATAACCCCAGCGACGAGCCGTCGACGCCATTCCCGCTAATGCATCAAGAGATCCGATTGCGCTGGCAGTTTTCTGTAGAAATAGTAATCGAGCCACCACCCGATCCCTCAACATCCCAAAAAGAACTATCTCCCTAGCGATCGCCTTCTCCTCGGCGCCAAGAATCTTCCCCTCGGTCTCCTTTAGCTCTTTCGTCACAAAACGCTCCGCCTGAGCGAGAGTCTGCTTTCTCTCATACTCCGCTGGTACTTGATCTAAGTTCGTCTTGGTCACCTCAATTCCATATCCCGATACTTGATTAAAACGTATCTTTAAACTCTTGATCCCTGTTCGCTCAATTTCTTTCGCTTGCAAATCAGCAATCCAACCTCGCCCTTCTCGCATCGCTTCTCGATATCCATCCAACTCCGCATCGTATCCATCCCGAATCATTCCACCCTCCCTCACCAGCGCAGGAGGCTCCTCCGCCACGCCCCGCGCTAGCTCCGCCGCCAGTTCAATTTCCAACTCCACCTGCTGATTCAACTCCTGAATCTTTTTCCCTCGAATCTTCGTTGCCATCTTCTGGAGACCAGGCAAGGCCTCAAGCGTAAGCCGTAAGACCACCAAATCGCGTGCACTTCCTGCGCCCCCTGCCAATCGTCCGACCAACCGAGATAAATCTCGCACTTCTTTGAGACTTTCGCGGAAATCGTCTAAAGCCCCCGCATCCTCAAGAAATCCAGCGACCGCTTCATGACGCCCCTCAATCTCCTCCAAATTGCGCAAAGGTCGCACAAGCCATCCCCTCAATTCGCGTCCTCCCATCGCAGTAATTGTCTGATCGATCGCCCGAATGACACTGGTGTCCGCCCCTGTCGAGGCCGAAGAGAGTAACTCTAAGTTTCTCTGAGTGGCCGCATCAAGACGTAGGCACTCCTCGGATCGGAAGGGCTTCGGTGCTTGCAGATGCTTTGCCATCCCCTTCAGAGTCTCGGTCAGATATCGTAGTAACCCGCCTGCTGCGCCCACCGCAGAACGCATCCCACCACAACCGAATCCATCCAAACTTTGCACTTTAAAATGATCACAAAGTAGGGTTCGTCCAGTATCTTCCTCTAAAGTCCAATCCGACACCCTGGTTACGGTTGTGCTTCTCTCCACCCACCCATCGATTTCCCTCTCCTCCTCCGCAATCAAAATCTCCGCAGGGTTTGTTCTCCGTATCTCTTCACGACAAGCGGCTTCGTCCTCCAGTTCCGCCAACCTGAAATCTCCCGTCGTCGCATCCAGCAAGGCGAATCCCCACTTCGTTTTTTTACCATCTCCCCTTCGAACTGCCGCGAGCCAACGTGGCATTTTAGGCTCAGCCAGTTCAACCCCAACCGCACATCCAGGACTTAGAATACGCGTGATCGCTCTTTCCACCATCTGCCCTGTACGCACTTCACCGACCTGATCGCAAAGGGCCACCTTCCTGCCAACCGCCAAAAGCTTTGTCACATAGCCTTCCGCAGCATGGAAAGGCAGGCCGCACATCGGAATCCCATTTCTTTTCGTCAGGGTCAGGCTTAATAAACGAGCTCCCTCCTGAGCATCCTCGAAAAACATCTCGTAGAAATCTCCTAACCGAAAAAAGAGTAAAGTATCTTTAGGGATCTGCGCCCGCAGCCCTTGGTACTGCCTCATCATGGGAGTTGTCCCTTCAGCCATTCTCCTATTTTTCCCTACTCCACCCCCAATCTCAATCCACAACAAAGTTACC
>CAJBOM010000217.1 GCA_903956835.1 uncultured Verrucomicrobiota bacterium | reverse complement strand
GCAATGAGAAGGTCTGGGGTTCGAATCCCCATACCTCCAAGGTATAAATTCATTCTAGCCGGAGGCGAAAGAAGGATCGGTCAGGGGCGGGTTTCAAAGGGGACCAATCCCCATACCTCCAAGGTATAAATTCATTCTAGCCGGAGGCGAAAGAAGGATCGGTCAGGGGCGGGTTTCAAAGGGACCAATCCCCATACATCCAGGGTGTAAAACTATTCTAGCTGGAGGCTAACACTTTTGAGCGATGGTGAGACGGACGAGACCGAGGGACATGGAGCGAGTTGAGAGTAGTTTGAGTCCACAGGTTTGTAGTTCTTGGTTGAGGGCTGGTGGGGTGGGGAAGTCAGAAATGCTTTTAGCGAGGTAGCGGAAAGCGTTGCCTTGTTGTGCCACCTGCTGTGCGACCCAAGGCATGAGGTGGAATAGATAAAAATTCCAGAAAAGTTTCCAGGGAGGAGGGGGCGGGCTAAATTCCAGAAGAGCGAAAATTCCGTTTGGGGACAGCACTCGATGGATCTCGTTGAGCCCGCGAGCACGATCAGCAAAGTTGCGCAGACCGAAGGCAAGGGTGGCGGCGGAAAAATGGTTTTGAGGGAAGGGCAGTTGGAGGGCGTCACCTTCGATGGTTTGTTTGACTCCGCGGGCCTTGGCTTGGGCGAGTAAAGGGGGAGAGAAATCGAGGCCGATGATTTCTGCAGTGGGAAGCGCTTTTTGAAGAAGTAGGGATACATCGCCTGATCCGCAGGCGAGATCGAGTATTTTCTGTGGATGGTGGGAGACTACGGAGGAGACGAGTTTCCTGCGCCAACCGACATCGAGGCCGAGGCTAAAAAGGCGGTTGAGGAAGTCGTAGGAGGGAGCGAGTTCGCCGAAGAGGTGGCGGACGCGCTGGGCGTGATCCGTAGAGGTGTTCAGGTGGTGGCGGTGGTGGCGGGAGTGGCGGGGGCAGGGGGTGTGGTGGTGGTGAAGGTGAGAGCCTCTTTGTTGGCGCCGACGACAACGCGGTCGCCTGCTTTAATTTTTCCGCGAATGATTTCTTCGGCAATGGGGTCTTCGAGGAATCTTTCGATAGCGCGGCGAAGGGGGCGGGCGCCGTAGACGGGTTCGTAGCCTTTTTCGATGAGGAAGGTGGAGGCTTCGGAATTGAGTTCGATGACCACTCCCTTGTCTTTGAGACGGGCGGCGACTTTCGTGACTTCGAGGGAGACGATTTTGCTTAGGTCTTCGCGGGTGAGAGAGTGGAAGACTATCTGGTCATCGAGTCGATTAAGAAACTCGGGTTTGAATGTTTTCTTCGTTTCACCGAGGATTTTCTCTTTAATGACAGCGTAGTCCTGTTCTTGGATGGGGGTACCGAAGCCCATGGTGCTGCCTTTACGAATGAGTTCGGCTCCGACATTCGAGGTCATAATGATAATGGTGTTTCGAAAATCGATTTTGCGGGCAAGGCTATCGGTGATTTGGCCGTCCTCGAGAATTTGCAGGAGAACGTTCCAGACATCGGGATGGGCTTTTTCGATTTCATCGAAAAGGACAACGCAGTAGGGGCGGCGACGGACTTTTTCGGTGAGTTGACCGCCCTCTTCGTAACCAACGTATCCTGGGGGGGAACCGATAAGGCGGGAGACATTAAACTTCTCCATGTATTCGGACATATCGAGTTGAACGAGGGCATCCTTTTCGCCGAAGACTTCTTCGGCGAGGGCTTTGGCCAAGTGGGTTTTGCCGACGCCGGTTGGGCCAAGGAATAGGAAAGAGCCGATGGGACGTTTGGGATCTTTGAGATCGGCGCGGGAGCGACGGAGGGCTTTGGCGAGGGCCTGCACGGCTTCGACTTGGCCAATGACGCGGGTTTGGAGGTCCTCGCCGAGGGTGAGGAGTTTGGAGAGGTCGGCTTCTTCCATGCGGGTGAGGGGAATGCCTGTCCATTTGGAGATGATGTGTTTCACATCTTCTTCTCCTACATCGACGATGATTTCGTCCCGTTTTTTGTGCCAAGCATCGAGGTCGGCCTCGAGTTTGGTGGTGGATTCTTTTTCGCGATCGCGGAGGGCGGCGGCGCGTTCAAAATCTTGGGCTTTAATGGCGGCTTCTTTTTCGGCGCGAATGGTTTCGATTTCTGCAGCGGAGGTTTTAAACTCGGCAGGTCGGAGGCTGGCGGCGATACGGCAGCGGGAGCCGGCTTCGTCCATGACATCGATGGCTTTATCGGGGAGGTAGCGGCCGGTGATATAGCGCTCGCTGAGGCGGACGGCGGCGGCAAGGGCATCATCGGAGATTTTGGCATGGTGATGGG
Organism: uncultured Verrucomicrobiota bacterium; assembly: GCA_903956835.1. Lineage (GTDB taxonomy): Bacteria > Verrucomicrobiota > Verrucomicrobiia > Methylacidiphilales > Verrucolacustridaceae > Verrucolacustris. The sequence goes on along the minus strand of CAJBOM010000217.1, from coordinate 2,332 downwards.
CTTCGTACTTGGGGCGGAGGCCGTGGAGGATGGCGATGGCCTCGTCGATGGATGGGGCGTCGACGCGAACGGTTTGGAAACGGCGTTCGAGGGCGGAGTCCTTTTCGATATATTTGCGGTATTCGTTCATGGTGGTGGCCCCGATGCACTGCAGTTCGCCGCGGGAGAGGGCAGGTTTGATGATATTGGAGGCGTCCATAGCGCCTTCGGCTGAGCCGGCGCCAACGAGGGTATGAAGTTCGTCGATAAAGAGGAGGACGCTTTTCAGTTTGCGAATTTCTTCCATGACGGCTTTGATGCGTTCCTCGAACTGCCCGCGGTACTTGGTTCCTGCGACCATGAGGGCGAGATCGAGGGTGATGACTTTTTTATCGCGGAGAATTTCCGGAACGTTGCCCGAGGCGATCTCTTGGGCGAGGCCCTCGACGATGGCGGTTTTACCGACACCAGCTTCACCGATAAGGACGGGATTGTTTTTGGTGCGGCGACAGAGGATCTGGACGACTCGTTCGATTTCATTTTTGCGGCCGATGACGGGATCGAGTTCATTTTTGCGAGCGAGTTCGGTGAGGTCGCGGCCGAAGGCTTTGAGAGCGGGGGTTTTGACGTCCTTACGGGAAGGGCCAGAGGCTCCGCTGGTAGAGGATTCCGCGGGGGTAGATTCCTCGAGTCCGCCTGCGGGTTCGGCACCTTCCTCGAAATTTGGATCGAGTTCTTTGAGGACTTCTTGGCGAGCGCGCTCGATATCGACCTCGAGAGATTTGAGGACGCGGGCGGCAACGCCATCGCCTTCGCGGAGGAGACCGAGGAGGATGTGTTCGGTGCCGACGTAGGAGTGGTGGAGGGCTTTGGCTTCTTTGCTGGCGAGGGCGAGGACTTTTTTGACTCTGGGAGTGTAGGGGATATTGCCAGTAATTTTGGTATCGGGGCCGGTGCCGACCTGTTTTTCGACTTCCATGCGAACGGTTTCGAGGTCGAGGCCCATTTTCTGCAGGACATTGACGGCGACGCCTTGGCCAAGTTTGATCAGGCCGAGAAGGATATGTTCGGTGCCAACGTAGTTGTGGTTAAACCGATCGGCCTCTTTGCGGGCGAGGGCGAGTACTTGTTGCGCGCGTGGGGTGAAATTGTTCACAGAGTTTAGGTTAGCTCAAGATGGTTAGAGGTGCAATTTACGCATGGCGGGTTCGGCGACGCCTTTGAGTTTCTCGCGGAGGAGATCGGCGCGGCAGGCATCGCGTTCTTCGGCGCCGAGTTTCTTTTGGGAAGCTTGTTGGAGGTGGGCGGGTTGGGTGGAGATGAGTAGGGCATCGAGTTTGGGCTTGAGGCTGGCGGGGAGAAGAGCGAGATCGGCGGCGAGGCGCAGGAGGCTAAGGAGATTGAGGGCTTCTTTTGAGGAGATGGAGTAGGCGTGGAGGACGATCCCGTAGGAGCGACCTGCCTGATCGGCGAGCATGCGGGATTTTTCTTGGACAAGTTTTTGGCGGGCGTTGGTTTCCAGTTCGATGAGTTGGCGGACGACTTTAAGGAGTCGATCGAGGATTTGGCGTTCTGATTCGCCGAGGGTGGTTTGGTTAGAGATTTGGAAGAGGTTGCCGAGGGCCTCGGTGCCTTCTCCGTAGAGACCGCGAACGGCGAGGCCGAGTTGGTTGACTGACTTGATGACTTGGTTGATTTGCTCGCCGAGGACGAGGCCGGGGAGATGAAGCATGGCGGAGGCGCGCATCCCGGTGCCGACGTTGGTGGGGCAGGCGGTGAGGTAGCCGAGGGAGGGGGAGAAGGAATACTCGAGTTTTTCTTCTAGGGCGGTGTCGAGTTTATCGGCGGCATCCCAGGCTTCGAGAAGATGAAAGCCTGGCTGGAGGGCTTGGAGGCGAATGTGGTCCTCTTCGTTAATCATGACCGAGAGGCTTTCGTCGCCGTTGACCACGAGACCGCTCCCAGCGTTTTTGGCGGCGTGTTCACGGCTGATGAGGTGTTTCTCGACGAGGAGTTGCTTGTCGAGGGGGGTAAGGGTTTCCATGGCGACGGAAACTTTCGCGGGTCGCATGGGGGCGAGGTCGGCGACGGCAGGTTGGATCTGTTCGAGAAGTTTGAGGCGATCGGCTTTTTTGAGCCAACCAGGGAAGGGAAAATCCTTAACGTTACGAGCAAGACGAACCCGGCTGGTGATGACGATACCCGAATCGGCTTCCGGAGCCGGGGTGGCATTTCCGTTTTCCGCTTTCATTGTTCTCAGATTACATGCGCGCGTTGGGGTTGGCAACGGGATGCGCGGATCGGCGGGGTTGACGTGGGGAATAACCCTCGGGACGATGGGGGGATGGCAGCG
>CAJBOM010000216.1 GCA_903956835.1 uncultured Verrucomicrobiota bacterium | reverse complement strand
TTTCTTCAGAGTTAAGGCTAATCGGATTCGAGTGCATCTCTCAAATTGGCGTAAAGGGCTTTTTCATCGATCTAGCAATTCGTCATCCAGATAATCCCGATAAGTTTTTACTTGGAATTGAATGTGACGGTGCAGCATACCATTCTTCCCGCGTTGCGCGTGATCGCGATCGACTGCGTCAGGAAATATTGGAGAGGCTTGGTTGGAAGCTCCATCGTATTTGGTCTACGGATTGGTTTGCTAACCAGCAACGTGAGCTTGAAAAGCTTAAGGCAAAAATTGAACTCGTATTAAGTGAAGCCAGGGCGTTTACGAAAAAGCAGATTATATATGAACAGGAGCAGGGTAAAAATCCGTCAGACTTTACGCTAAACTAGGCTTATGCAGAGGGCATATTTCTCGGCGGGGATAGGGGAATTTCTTCGCTTGTGGGATGAGGAGATGCTGGGGGAGATGGCCCATAAGACGGAGTTCCCGGTCAACTTAACTCAAAGGGATGCTTGGGTGGGGCAATCAAACGACTAGAAGGCCACGTACGGCCATGGCAAGCGATTCCCTCCTTAAGCAGTTGTTGGAGTCGCGGCTGGAACTTTTAGGACAATGGGTGCTTTGCTTTTAATATGCCTTGTCAATTGCCTCGAAACCTCTTTCTGAAAGCAACTTCGCCTCGTAGAGCTCCTTAGCGAAAACCCTCGCCCGCTCCGTCACCTTGGCGCTCTTGGCTCGGTTGAGTGAGGCTGGGAGCAGTTCCAAGTTCATCACTTGATTCTGAAGTTCAGGGCAAACCGCCCTGGGGATCACATGGTCAGCTTCAGCCTCCTGCCCTGCATACTGCCCCTTGGTAATCGTGGCTGACTTAACCCGCCTCATCTCGGCCATTCCTTCAGGGGTCAGCAAACCCAAATCCTTCGCAATCTTCAGATTTTCCAGTAAACCCCACCTGACGAAACCTGCATAGGGTGTGCCAGCCGTTCTGTTCAACTTCGCCGATTCATCTAGGACGGCTTCGGGTTTCTCCCCTTGCTCTTCGGCATACGCCAGCCAGTAGACGCATTTCTGCAAGCGGGGGTTGGCTGCTCGCTCACCTTTGAGTGTTGCCAGCTTTGCGGGGTCGGTGAGGCTGGCGAGGGCGACGGCTGGGGTAGAATTTGTCTGGGTGGTGCTTCCCGCCCGTGAAGAGAGAAGCAAACACAGAAAGAAGGCAGAAAGACGCAACAACTCTTAATTATCTCAATCTGAATTGCCAGTCAGGACAAAGAATTGCTCCATTAACAAACTTTCTGTCCTTCATAACTCCGTTTGGACCGAAGAAAATAATCATTTTTGTTGTGTCACCCCCGAAAACTCTTCCGTTGGCATTGCTATAAACTCCGTCACTCTGAACCCAAGTGCAAATAAGAGTTCCGTCCTTCATCTGTTTTTCTTGGTCGGGCGGGCCGTATAGACGAATCGCCCCCTCATAAGTAAGTTTGCTGTTTTCGGTTTTCTCTTTTTTAGAATCACCTCTTGTAAGGTCATTACGCTGTGCTGGGGACTCAGCGACCAAAGAGAAAGCAAGGCAAAGTAAGATTAATTTACACTTCATTGAGCTAGAAAAGGACGCTTCATTTACCGATCCAACCTTTGTAGTCCATATTCGAATCATAGACAGTTCCATTGCGGTTTATATACCCTTTAAGGGTGCCGTCCCAGTTATAGACGGGCTTAACACCGCCACCGAACGTAATCTGCATCTTATCGGCCTTAGGACTTGAGTCCTTTTCAATTAGATCAATGCATTTTCGAGAGATTTTATTTCCTTTGCTCGATGCCTTTTTAAACCACTTTAACGCCTCTGCCATATTTACTTCAACTCCCTGGCCAAGACTATAGGCGAATCCGAGTTGGGCTTGGGCATCCACATGCCCTTGTTCAGCTGATTTCTTAAAAAGAGCGAAGGATTTATTTTCGTTTTTTTCGATACCATCACCATGTAGGTATGCCTGACCGAGAAAGTACTGGGCCTTCGCATTGTCTTTTTCGCTTGCTGCCGCAAACAATTTGACTGCCTTACTAGCATCTTTCTTGACCCCTATCCCCTTGAGATACATGAAACCTAGTTGTTCTTGGGCTTTGGCATTCCCTTGTTCTGCTGCCTCGGTGTACCAATAGACCGCCTCGTTAATTAAAGAATCTTTCTCAGCTGGCGTATCATCAATCAAAGCTAAGGCTACCGACCCGCAGGTGTATTG
>CAJBOM010000215.1 GCA_903956835.1 uncultured Verrucomicrobiota bacterium | reverse complement strand
GCCAGTAGAAGAAGATTGACCATAGACTGCCGTGTTCGCTGCTGTTCCACCAGCTACTGCCGTCGGTGCACTATTGCTTCCAGTGGGATAATCATTCCAAGTTCCATTTAGATTCCCATAAGCCCCCTTGTACCACTCGTTGCTACTAGGCAACCAATACTTAGCGAGGCTGTTCCTGAACAGATTGTTCGAGTTGTACCCTGCATCTCCTGCTGACCACAGCTGGAAATTTCCACTACTATCAAACTTATACGCTGCTGTCCCCCCTGGTCTGCTCGTATTCAGCCAATTCACAAATTTGGCCGCCTCATACCAGCTAATTCCTGTCGCTGGTTTAAGCAATCCGTTGCCTCCATAGCTACTCATATCCTGCAACGTAATCCCTAGGCTCCCTGCTGCATTCGCTTTTATGATCTGATCCCTGCTCACCTCGTGCTTGCCCAAATTGTAGGTGTAGGCCACCGAGCCCGCAGGATTAGGAGACCCCGTTGTATCGGCCGCGTTACCAGGATTGCCGATCGTTACAAAATCCATCGTGAACGCATTAGCTCCAGTGCCACCAAAACTTTCAGTCACGAGTTGCGCCGAGGCGGTCTGGTAGCACAGAGCCAGCAGAATGATTGTGGACAGTACCTTCATATTTTAAATAATAGCGATAGAACCCTTTTTATCAATGGGGAGTTGTTTTTTTTAAAGGACAACATAACTCATTCAGGGCGTATATCTCTTCTCTTTAGCCACTTACCTATCAATCCTCACCTAACCCTTAATCTTCTCAAGCCAAAGCGCCCACCCCGACCTGCCCCGACCCGCGTCGGGCGCCCTTCGTAGCTCCTCCTGAGTCGGCGAAGTTAGGAGCGTAGGAGGGTTTGCGTCCTTGGCGTGAGTAAAACTGCAGCTACCCGACCGCCTGACCATTAATCAAATATGGATCGCGTGCCCGACCGCCGCTTCGGTCGCTTCCTTAATCATCTCGGTCAGCGTCGGATGAGCGTGAATCGTCCCAGCAATCTCGTCCGCCGTCGCCTCCAACGTCATTCCCAATCCCACCTCCCCGATCAACTCCGTCGCCTCCGCCCCGATAATATGTGCACCCAGAATCTCCCCATGCGGTTCCCCGATCAGAATCTTCACCATCCCTTCCGAATCGCCACTCGCCACCGCCCGCCCACTCGCCCGATACGGGAACCGACCCACCTTAAACTTTAACTTCTTCTCCTTCGCCGCCGCCTCAGTCAGCCCAATGCTCGCCACTTGCGGTTGGCAGTAGGTGCAACCAGGGAAAATCCCAACCTTCTTCGGTTGATACTTGGCATCAAAAATTCCGTTCACCGCCTCGATAGCCTCAAACGAGGCCACGTGGGCCAGCCAAGGCGGTCCAATAATGTCCCCAGCCGCAAATACTCCAGCTATCGAACTTTTATATCTTCCGTCCACCTTCACATACCCTTGCTCCAAATCCAGCTTCACCCCCGCATCCAGCGCCCCCTCTAAATTCGCTTGAACCCCGACCGCACAGAGCAGCACATCCGCTTCGATCGTCTTGGCATTTTTTCCGGACAACTTTACCTTCACTCCAGTGGACGAGGCGGTGACACTTTCCATCTTACTTTCTGTTAAAATCTCGATCCCTTGCTTGGTCAGGCTCTTGCCCAACATGTCGGAAATCTCCTCATCCTCGATCGGCAAAACCCGCGACTTCATTTCCACCAGCGTCACCTTCGTTCCAAAAGATTGTAGGAAATAGGCAAACTCGACCCCAATCGCCCCCGCCCCCAAAATCACGACGCTCTTCGGCTGTTTCTTCATCTCCAAGGCTTCGCGGCTGGTCATCACCACCTTGCCGTCCACCTTCAATCCCGGCAGGACTCGCGGCAGACATCCCGTGGCCAACATAACATTCGTCGCCTCAATCACCTGACTCTTCCCATCTGCCGTCTTCACCTTGATCTTGCGGTCTGTCCCCAACTTTCCTTCTCCAACTAGATAATCCACCTTCTTGGCCTTGAGAAGGAACTCAACTCCCTTCGCAATCCGATCAGAAACATTGCGGCTTCTTCCGATCACTTTTGCAAAATCAAAGGAAACTTTCCCCGTCGTAATTCCAAAATCTTCAGCGTGTAGGATGTGCTGATAAATCTCCGCATTCTTCAGAAGCGACTTCGAAGGGATACAGCCCCAGTTGAGACAGGTCCCCCCCGCACGTTCCTTCTCGATGACAATTACCTTCTTCCCCAACTGCGCCGCCCGAATCGCCCCGACATAACCGGCCGGGCCACCACCTAAAAATGCTAGATCATAGGCCGCCATAAATCCCCCTTACATCAGAAGAACGCCGGGACTTTCCAACACTTCCACCAACGCTTTAAGAAACTCACCCGCCATCAAGCCGTCCACCACCCGGTGATCGGCAGAAACAGTCAGACTCATTCTTTCGCCTGGAACAATCGCTCCGTTCGACGCCACCACCGGCTTCTTGACCGTCGCCCCCACGGCCAGAATTGCCGCCTGTGGGGGATTTAAAATCGCCGAAAATCTTTCCACCCCGATCATTCCTAGGTTGCTCACCGTAAACGTCCCGCCCGTGTACTCCTCGGGCTGCAACTTTCCGGCCTTTGCCTTCGCTCCGAGCTCTTTCGCCTCCCGCGCAATCGTCCGAAAATCCTTCGCATGAGCATTGCGGATGACCGGCGTGATCAACCCATCAGGCAAAGCCACCGCAAAGGCCAGATGCACTGCCCCATGTTGCCGAATCGAGGTTCCCTCCCAAGAAGAATTGACCGCAGGAACCCGCCGCAGGGCCTCCACCGCCGCCTTCAAAACAAAATCGTTCACGCTCAATTTCAACTTCTCTCCCGCCATCTCCAAAGCCACATTCGCCGATGCTCGCAGTTTCGCTAAGGGAGCCGCGTCTACCTCACGTTCAACGTAAAAATGGGGAGCGGTCGTCTTGCTCTCAACCAGACGACGGGCGATCGCCGCCCGCATCTGGGAAACCGGACGAACCCCATCCTGCGCAATCGGCTTTCCACCAAAAATTCCTGCCGCCGATCGGACCGATCCTCCCCCTTGTGCCGCTTCGACATCGCGGCGCACAATCCGACCCCCAGGTCCCGAACCCGCCACGCGAGTCACATCCACTCCTTTTTCATTGGCAATTTTTTTGGCCAAAGGAGAAATCTTCACCCGCCCCGTTGAAGAAACCACGGCCGCCATCGCAGGCACCGCAGCGGTTTGCGTTACGGTTTTGGCTTCAGCAGAAGTTGATGCTGGAGCGGGCGAACTCGAACTCACCGCATCCACCTTCTCCCCAGGTTCCCCAACGACCGCGATCCGCCCGTTCACCGGAACTTTCGAACCCTCTGGTGCGGCAATCAACAAGATCGTTCCCTTATCGTAGGCCTCTAAATCCATTGTGGCTTTATCCGTCTCCACCTCAGCGATTACCTCCCCAGGTTTAATCGTGTCGCCGACTTTCTTGTGCCATTTTGCCAAAACTCCCTCCGTCATAGAGGGACTCAAAGCAGGCATGGTGATCTCTTTAGCCATAAAGTTTTTAAGAAAGACGACTATGCCGTCTCAAAGGCAAATCGTCGAGCGCCTTTCCCCTACTCCAGTATCTTCCCATAGGCTTGGTGGACTTCACGGAAAACTTTTGCCACCTTCTCCATCCACTCCTTCCCATTTCGTCCTCCACACCTTTTCGCTAGCCATTCCAGATTCACCCCCTCCCCAGGCAAGGGCACCCCGCCTCTCCCCTCGTCCAACCGCACCCACCACTCCGCTTGCGACCAAAATTCCAAACCTTGAAGAAGCGATTCGGCTTCCCGGGGAAACTCTTGTCTCATCGCCTGCAGAACCTTTTCGGTGCTCGTCTCCACTAGACCTTGGCGCATTTGCCAAGCTTGGGCGGCAAACTCAATGTCGATCAATCCACCACGGGCCGTTTTGTACTCCCTCGCCTCCTCGCCCACCTCCACCCTTTCGGTCGCAATTCGTTCCCTCATCGCTTTCACCTCCTCAAAAAATGTCTTACTCTGCCCTACCTTCTTCCAAGTTTTTTCCACCGCTGGCCAAAACTCCTGCCCCACCCCCTTCGCCCCGCCTACCCACCGGGCACGGCAAAGAGCTTGCACCTCCCACGACTGCGCTTCTTTCCCGTAATACTCCGCATATCTTTTCACTGGCACCACCAACGCACCCTCCGCGTAGGGTCGCAAACGGAAATCGGTTTTAAATAGAGGCCCCGTCGCTCGTTCCGCACTGAGAAAGTGAATCGCCCGCTGGAGCGACTCTTCTCCCTCCCCTACCACGAGCAGATCCAGGTCCGAGCCGAAACTCAACGCCCCGCCTCCTAACTTCCCCAGTCCCACCCACGCCCACTTCGGCTTTCCCGCAAACTCCCACGCCCAACCTAAACACGCCTCAGCCAATGCGGTGAGTTCGCCCTGCAAGATGGGGATGGGCGCTAATCCTAGCAAACCTCGTAACGCAATCCGTAACTCCTCCCCGCTCGTGTAAAGGCCCGCTTTCCCCATCGCCTCCTCCCCATCCTCCTTTGCAATTTTCCACGCCGCCCGGTGCCAAGCCAATGTTCTCGCTCCGTCCAACCCAGCCTGAACCACATCTTCAAATATTTCAGGGTGCGCAACTAAACGTGGTCCTAGGGCACGACTGCTTTCAAAAAACCGAATGAGTAGCTCGAGAGCTTGAGGACTGACACACAAACTCTCGTACAACAGCGAACGAGCTCCATACCCTTGGGTAAAGTTAGCAAACTCTCCCAAGGCCAAATCAGGTCGCGCACATCCATCCAACTGCTTTTCCAGAAGAGGCCTCATCCGCTGAAAATTCTCCCGCGTCCTCGCCGTGGCATGCACCTCACCGGAGGGAGCCAAACTAGACCACGCTGCCTCGGCCACCACCTTGTCATGCCAACCAATCGACGAGGGAAAGGTCGAACCCGCAAAAGCCACTGTCGTAGGCCGAATCTCAGCGAAGATCGAGTCGTACACCGTGCGAACCCGATCGCGCCATCCATCCACCGCATTGCCCAATTCGCCCGCTGAACTTAAATCCATACTTTTTGCCAACCCCTCGCGGACTTCCTCCTCCGCTGGCAAGAGATGCGTCTGTCGAATATGCCTCATTTGCAGACGATCCTCTAATCGACGCCAAAAGTTATATCCGCCAAGCAAGGTTTCCGCCTCTTCGGAACGAAGAATCCCCAGCGTTTCTAAATTACGAATCGCCCGCCGTAAATCATGCGTCTGCAACGTTGGTTGGGTGGCACCGTGTAGAAGTTGTAATCCCAACACAGGAAACTCCACCTCCCGGAGCCCACCCCGTCCACGCTTAATCTCTCGATCTCGGTCCGCTGGAGAAATCAGCTCGTCCTCCGCCCGTGATTTCTGCTGAAACAACTCCCCCAAAGCGGAAGGCGATAGGCCTCTCGGATAAATAAAAGCCTGCAAGGTCTGAAAAAGATGGTACGCCAATTCCGCATCTCCCCCGACCTGTCGGGCGCGAATCCAAGCACATCGCTCCCACACCTCTCCGTAGGCTTGGTAGTAATCTTCTAATCCCGTAGACGTAGGAACCAAAGTTCCTTGATCCCCCTCAGGACGTAATCGAAGATCAATTCGATAGAGTGAATTTCCTCCTCGCTCGTCAATCTTTCCCACCAGACTCCGTGCCAAGCGAGTCTCCGCATCTCCTTTTTCTTCTCCTGCTCCACAGAATATTAAATCGAGATCAGAAAAGAAGTTAAGATCGCCCGCCCCCAACTTTCCTAAAGCCAGAACCGAGAAGTCCCCAAGATGGGCTTGATCAGTCTCTGGCGCCTCCTCTCGCACCAGACCGAGCGAAGCCTGCAAGGTAAACTCGGCCAACAACGAAAAGGCACTCCCTCCGCTCGCGGAAACCGCTGGGGTGGCGAACGCCACAAAGCCCAGACGCACCAACTCCGCCCGTTGCCATGTTCTCAGTGCCTCCCACTTTTTACTGGGAGATCCCGCCTGACTACTCAACTTTTTCCACTCGATTTTATATTTTCCCAACCCCTTCTCTATCAGCAGATCTTTTGGACTTTTCGATCCTGCGCTTGAAATCTCATTTTGCGCCAACACATCCCGACTCCCCGGGGAAAATTCAAGGAAAGCATCCCAAGCCCGCTCAGGATTTGGAAGCTGGGAGCGGAGCTTCACTTCAGGCCCTCCTTTCCTCTAGACGAGAAGGTGAGCTCGGCGCAGGAGTGCACGCTCCTGCGGTTGGAGAGGACGCCAGCGCCCCTTACCCAACTCGTCCAGCAGTGGACGGAGGGCCGCTCGAAAAGTCGCTTCACTCATTCTCGCCACCTCCAACGTAGCCGCCATTTCCTCCATACTTTTCTGCGCAGGTTTCGTTAAGATCGGCGGTTGCGGAGCTTGCTTCCGCCAGCTGCGAGCCAGGGCGTAGCCCGCTAATAATCCTCCAATGTGTGCGCTGTGCCCGATAAAGGAGAGTGCTGGAATAAACATCAAAATCAGACTGAGGACGATAAAGGAACCAACCGCCTTGCTCGCCCGCACTGGAAACGGAAAGGGGAAAATAAATAGACGGGCGTCTGGAAAATAAATCGCAAAAGCAGCCACCACCGCCAAAACCGCCCCGCTCGCTCCGACAATTTCCTGGGAATCCGCCTGCCACCCCTGCCAAGTGTGCCCTGCCATCCACCAACCTTGCCCCAGAAAAGCGGCCGCCGCCGCCAGTCCACCCAAAATGTAGAGGATGAAGAATCGACTCGAGCCCAAACGAGATTCCACAGGTTTTCCGAAAATCCAAAGGGTCATCATATTGAAAAGAATGTGCGTTACCCAAAATCCCACAGGAGGAGCGTGCAACCACATATAGGTAAACGGTTCCCACCAAGCCCCTGCCAAAAGATAAGCCGGAGAAAGGGCTAGCATTTGCCGCAGAATCGAGTCGGAGGAAGGGTGGCCATAAGTATACCAGACGTCGGCCACCGCCACGGCAACGTTCCCAATTATAATCGCCCGCGTGACCGGAGCTGGTTTTTTCACAAGTGCGGATGCGGAGACCGCCGCTTGGCTTGAGAGCGCAAACGGAAAACATTATTCCAGGTTTTCCGTAAAGCCATCGTGCGGCTCATGTATTTTTGTTCCAGGCTTACCGCTCCTTGACGAATCGAGGCCAAAGCCCCCTTCACACTGAAGTCGTTCATTTCTAAAACAGTACAGGCTGTTCCAATCGCTTCCACATGGTGAGCATCGCTCCCTGCGGTCATCGCTAAATCCCGCTTCTCCGCATAATCATAAGCGCGCTGATTGGCTCTTTTAAAAGTGACCGCTGCGTTAAAAACCTCGATCGCTTCCAATTCAAGCTTATCGCGAATCGATTCTCGGATTCCCGCACGAAAGTTATCGTAGGGATGGGGAGGCACCGCCAAGCCACCTCCCGAATGAATTAATCCCATCGCCTCCGCAGGTCCAATCCCTTTCAGATCAGGCAAGCGAACACCCAAGGCCAGCAGATGCCCTGCGGAAGTCGTAATCTCCTGACCAGGCAAAATAAGAAATCCATCCACGGGTTGCCCATCCTCTCGCATGAGTCCAGTCGATAGAAAATAATCCACACAGGCACAGGTATTATGATCGGTAATCGCAAAACCGTGCAGGCCCCTTTCCTTGGCCACCTGGACCATTTCTTCGGGTTCACTCACCCCATCCGCCGAAAAACGGGAGTGGCAGTGGAGATCAATTCGATAATTCATCCCTCAATCCTTTCAGAGTCCCGACCCTTTTTCCACCGTTTCAATTTGGACATAGGTGCGGGAGGCAGAAACATCAGTCCCTGGCGTCATTCGAGCCACTTTCATCTCCCCAATCACCACCGTGTCCTCCGCCTCGATAATACTGTTAAAGGTGAATCGCTTAATCGCTTCCCCTTTTCCATTTAAACCATCTGCCCGGATCATCGTCTTGTATGTTTTACTAATCCAGTAGCGTACTTTGGCATAGTTACTCTCCACCGGAGGAGTCACCTCATAAACCCAACAATCTAACATCATCACGGAATCTTCCCCCTTGGGTTGAGGATCGGGCCAACGCAGAAAATCAATTCCCAAGTCCTCATAGGCCAGATCGGTCCCCGCCACCGACTTGGTTTTTTCTAATCCCGTGACCACTTCCCAATTCGCGCTCTGCTTACTCCTCTTCTGAATCAGGCTGCCCTCAGGCGCAAATCGTACTCGAATCTGCAGGGGACGATCTTGGAACTCAAACTGGAGCAACCGATCCTTGGTACGCACCAAAATGGGCATCTTTTTTTCTCCGCTTTGCACCTGCCCCTTGAGTCGCAAATCTTTCATCACCAAAGTCCGCCAAAGGAAATGCTGCATCTGCTGCGGTGTCGGCGTCATCTCCTCTTCGGAGGAAGTTGTCTCGCCCCCGCCTTTGCTGGAGACCGTTTTCCGATTTTGAGCCCACCCAACAGACAAAAAACAGACAAAAAGCAGTGCGTAAACAACTTGGCGTTCCATTTTTACTAATTTAACCTCAGCATCTTGATCTCCCAAGTTTATTCGCTAGATCTCAGGCTCTTCCGACTTATCAACCGGGGAATCAACCATCCACTCCTCGATCAGTTTTTCAATCTTCTGGCAGATGGACGATTCTGGACCCCCATCCTCGTCCTCCTAGCCATACTCCTTTTTCTCCGCGGAGGACAACGAGTCAGATCTTGGGTCCTCTTCACCGCCATCGGAATCACTATCGGGGATCCCCTCATCTGCAATCCTTTGAAGCATTTTTTCGATCGACCTCGCCCCTTTCAAGCCGTCGAAGGGGTTCGCGATGTCAGCCCAGGCCCCGCTGACCACCCTTGGCAACCCAGCATCAGTATTTCTGGTATCCCCGAACGGGACGTCGCCCACGGTCGCTCCTTTCCCTCCGCCCATTTGGCCAATGCCACCACCGCCGCCTTCAGCGCCAGCCTCATCTGGGGAGGCGCCCTCCGCTGGCCTTGGATTCTTGTCGGACTCGCTGCACTAGGGCGCATCTACACCGGAGACCACTATCCCAGCGATGTTCTCGCCTCCATTCCACTCTCCATCGGCTACACTTGGCTCCTCGCTCACGGACTCAACCAACTCTGGGCAAAAATAGGCCCGCGCTTCTTTCCCAATTCTTTCGCTCGGCTTCCCTCTCTCTTTCCCCCTCAATAACCTTTCATGGCCTCCGATCTTTCTCTCATCATCCCATTTTATAACGAGGAGGAAAATGTCTCCGCCGTTCTTGCCGAAGCTCGGGCCGCCGTCCCTGGCGTGGAAATTATCGCGGTCAACGACGGTAGCCGCGATCGCACCGGCTCGCTTCTCGATCAAGAACCTGGGATTCGCGTTCTCCACTTTCCAAAGAATCTCGGCCAAGGCCCAGCCCTCTACGCAGGATTACTCGCCGCCACCCGACCCCACGCCGCCATGATGGACGGCGATGGGCAAAACGATCCAGCTGATCTCCCCGCCCTCCTCGAACTCCTCCGCTCAAACCGTGCCGACTTCGCTTGCGGCATCCGCACCCCTCGGATGGATTCCTGGCAAAAAAAAGTCGCCTCCAAAATCGCCAACGCCATCCGTCGCGCCTTTCTCATGGACGGCGCCCACGACACTGGCTGCTCGCTAAAAATTATCCGCCGCCACGATGTTCGTTTCCTCGTTCCCTTCAAAGGGATGCACCGCTATCTCCCCGCCCTCCTCGGATCTGCCGGACTTCGTATCGGCGAACTTCCCGTTCGCCATCGCCCCCGTCGCGCCGGTATCTCCAAATACACTATCGCCGGCCGCGCTTGGGTCGGAATTCAAGATCTCATCGGCGTAGGTTGGTTGATTCGCCGACGCGTCGCTTGGCCCCTTGGGTTTCCACGGGACTAAATTCTCACCCACTCGCCATCACTTGCTTTGGGCACTCTTTCGTGAAATTGGTTTGGGTTTAAGTTCGAATCTCTTATTCTCCATCTTTATGGCGCAGCCCGTTTTCCCTATCGCTCTCTGCGCTCTGCTCCTCCTCTCTGCCTGCTCCCCGCCTCCCAAAGTCTCTCGGCAAACGCACCCTCTCCCCGCAGGAGTCGATATCGCCAGAAGCGAGATCGGACGCTCTGGAGGTGTCTTTATCGATTCCTCTCCTGGCGAACCTTCTACCTTCAACCCCCTCGTCTCCGAGGACGCTACCTCAGGCGGCTTCATCGGACTCTTTCTCGATTCCCTCGTCCACAACAACGCCGTCACCCAAGAAGTCGAACCCGGACTCGCCGCTCGCTGGGACATTGCCCCCGATAATCGTACCTTCACCTTTCACCTGCGCCCTGGCGTTCTCTGGTCCGACGGGCACCCCTTCTCTGCCGATGACGTCCTCTTCACCTTTCAAGCCATCTACGATCCCCGCTTCCCCAACCGCGCCGCCTTCGATCTCTCCGTCGATGGCCAAAAGTTTAAAGTTGAAAAGATCGACGACCTCACCGTCCGCCTAACCACCCCGCAGATCTACGCTCCCTTTCTCGAAACGGTCGGCGGGGTCGGCCTCCTCCCCAAACACGAACTCGAACCCGCCTTCCGCGACGGAACTCTTCTTAAATCTTGGAACGTTAGCGTCGCCCAAAAAGAACCTCAACGCCTCCTCGCCACCGGCGCCTTTCGCCTCCGCTCCTATCAACCCGCCGAACGCATCGTCTTCGAAGCTAACCCACACTACTGGCGCGCCGACGCCCAAGGCGTTCGCCTTCCCTACGTCGACTTTCTCGTCACCAAACTGGTCAAAGACGCCAACGCCAGCACTCTTGCCTTCGCCACTGGCCAAACCGATGCCGAGGGCCTCTCCCCAGATAATGTCGCTTGGATCGATCGCTATGCCTCCCGCTACGGTTTCTCCGTTTTCAATCGTGGCCCCTCTCCCAACACCGGTTTTATCTGGTTCAACCAAAACCCTGGCCACGACACCGCAGGAAAACCTTTCGTCACTCCCTATAAACTCGCCTGGTTTACCGACCGTCGCTTTCGCCAAGCCATCTCCCACGGCATCGACCGCCAAGGTCTCGTCCGCGGAGTCCTCTTCGGTCGCGGCCAGCCCCTCTGGGGACCCGAAACCCCCGCTAATAAAAAATGGTACAATCCCAACGTCACCCAATACCCCTACGACCCCGCCCGCTCCCGTGCCCTTCTCGCCGAAGCTGGCTTTCAGATCGGCCCAGACCAGAAACTTCACGACCGCCAAGGCAACCTTGTGGAATTCACCCTCAACTCCAATCAGGAAAATCAGCTCCGCGTTAATATGGCCACTGCCTTCAAAGAAAATATGCGAGACCTCGGCATCACCGTAAATCTCTCCTTCCTCGACTTCGGAACCTTAGTCGGAAAAATTCAAGACTCCTACGACTACGAAGCGGGCATGCTCGGCCTCACTGGTGGTGGCGACCCCGCGGGCGGCATCTCCGTCTTCTCCTCGAAAGGTCGCCTTCATCAGTGGTATCCCAACCAGAAAACTCCCGCCACCCCCTGGGAAGCCCGGATCGATCAACTTATGTCCGATCAACTTCACACCCTCGACTACCCTACACGAAAGAAATACTTCGATGAGGTCCAGAAAATCATGAGCGACGAAACCCCCTTCATCTACCTCGTCACCGCCAACGCCTATGTCGGCATCAAAGATCGCTGGAAAAATATTCGCATCCCGCCGCTCGGCTCCCTCGTCTGGAATCTCGACGAACTCTGGACCCCACTTCTCACCCCATGATCCCCTTCATTCTTCGCCGCCTCACTACCCTCGTGCCCATGCTCCTCGCGGTCACTCTACTCGTCTTTATCTTGATGAGTCTGGCTCCAGGCGATTTTCTGACTCCGGTCAAAGCCCAACGCGATATTAATCCCGCCCTCATTGCCGAACTCCAAAAATCATTCGGCCTCGATCGCCCTTGGTACCAGCAGTACGCCCTCTGGCTAGGAAATGTCCTCCATCTCGATTTCGGCTACTCTTGGACCTACAAAGTTCCCGTCGCCCAACTCATCGCCCAGCGCGCTCCCGCCACCATTCTTCTCTCAATCACCTCCCTTCTTCTCGCCTGGACCCTCGCCATCCCCCTCGCCGTCCTCGCCGCCGCCCGCCCAGGCGGCTGGATCGATCGCCTCACCTCGGCCGCCGCCTACTTCGCTTTAGCCATCCCCGAATTCTTTCTCGCCCTCCTCGCTGTCTGGATGGCCGCCCGTACCGGCTGGTTTCCTATCGGCGGTCTCACCTCTCTCGATTACGACTTTCTTTCACCCGCCGCGCAGTTTCTCGACATCGCCCATCACTTAATCCTGCCCACCTTAGTCCTCGGTCTTGGAGGAGTCGCCGGCACCCTTCGCGTTCTCCGCGCTAACGTGCTCGACGTCCTGCAAGCCGAATACATCACTGCCGCCAGAGCCAAAGGACTGTCCGAAAAAGTCGTTCTTTTTCGCCACGTCCTCCGCAACGCCCTCAACCCCCTTCTCAGTACCATCGGCTACGCTTTCGCCGGCCTGCTCAGCGGCTCCCTCCTAGTCGAAAATGTCATGAACTACCCAGGCCTCGGACGCCTTGTTTATGAAGCCTTCATCCGCGAAGATCAGTTCGTCGTCCTTGGCTCCGTCGTCGTCGCCTGCTCTCTCCTCATCGTCGGCAATCTTCTTTCTGACCTTGCCCTCGCCTGGTCCGATCCCCGAGTACGTTATGGCCGCTGATCTCCTACGGTCTCTTCTTCGTCGTCCCGCAGGGATGATCTCCGCCTGCCTTCTGCTCCTTCTTTACGGAGCCGCTCTCTTCGCCCCCTTTCTCTCTCCCACCATCCCTTCCGCCCAAGACCTGAGTCGTACCTACCATCCTCCCACCGCTCTAGTTTGGCAAAACGGCCACCTCAGCGTCCGACTCTACCGCCTCGTTGATCCCTCCACCGCTACCTACGAACCCCTCCCAGATCAAACCGCCACCCTCCGCTGGTTTTCCCATGGTCCTGCCTACAAGTTTTTTTGGCTCATCCCCTCCACTCGCCATCTCTTCACCGTCTCATCACCCGCCACCATTTATCTACTTGGTAGTGATGCCACCGGTCGCGATGTCTTCACCCGCCTTCTCTACGGAGCGGGCATTTCTCTTAGTATTGGTCTCATCGGAGTCGCTCTCACCAGTTTCCTCGGCCTGACCATCGGGGGCCTCGCTGGGTACCTCGGGGGTTGGCCCGATACTCTGGCCATGCGCCTCACAGAATTCCTCATGGCCGTTCCCGGCCTCTACCTTCTTCTCGCTCTCCGCGCCGCCCTCTCCTCCCGGTTCCCTTCTGACGCCACATTCCTTCTCATCGTCGTCATTCTCTCCGCTCTCGGTTGGGCAGGGACCGCCCGCGTCGTTCGTGGACTTGTCCTTTCCCTTCGCGAACGCCCTTTTATTCTCGCCGCCAATGTCATCGGTCAACGCCCTTGGACTATTCTTTTCCGCCATCTTCTGCCCAACACCTTCAGCTACCTCATCGTCGCCGCCACCCTCAGCGTTCCTGGCTACATTCTCGGCGAAGCCGCCCTCAGCTTTCTCGGCCTTGGCATCCAAGAGCCCTCTTCCTCATGGGGACTCATGCTCGGCCAAGCCCAAGACATTAAAATCTTTATGCTCAACTTCTGGTGGCTCCTTACCCCAGGCCTAGCCATCATCCTTACCGTGATCGCTTTCAACCTTCTTGGAGATGCCCTCCGCGATGCCGTCGACCCACGATTCCGACTCCCTGGAAAATGAAACCGAAAAACCCTTAAACCCTTCCTCATGCCCATCCCCTCCAAACCCCTTCTCGATGTTCGCCACCTTCGCGTAGAGTTTTCCTCTAGCGCCAAATCAGTTGTCGCCGTGCAAGACCTCTCCTTCTCCATCCAACCAGGTGAAACCGTCGCCGTCGTCGGAGAAAGTGGTTCTGGTAAAACCACCGCCGCCCTCGCACTCACCCGCCTCACTCCACCCCCTCCCGCCTGCCACCTCAGCGGTCAAGTCCTCTGGCAGGATGGCACCGATCTCCTGTCCTGCTCCGACTCCACCCTCCGCCAAGCCCGAGGAGGAAAACTCGCCTACATCTTTCAAGAACCCTCCACCTCACTCAACCCCGTCTTCTCCATCGGTTTCCAAATCGCCGAAGCCCTCCGCCTCCATCAACCCAAACTTCCTAGCACCTCCACCGAAGTCACTCGTCTCCTCAAACTCGTTGGCATCCGCGATCCCGAACTCCGCTCTCACGACTATCCTCACCAACTTTCCGGCGGCATGCAGCAACGCGCCATGATAGCCATGGCCCTCGCCTGCCAACCCAAGCTTCTCGTCGCCGATGAACCCACCACCGCTCTCGATGTCACCATCCAAGCCCAAATTCTCGATCTCCTTCGCGATCTCCGCAATCAACTCGGCATGTCCGTCCTCCTCATCACCCACAACTTCGGCATCGTCGCCAATTTTGCCGATCGAGTTCTGGTTATGCTCGAAGGAAAACTCGTCGAGCAAGGCCCCGTTAAAGAAATTCTCTGCTCCCCTCAGCACCCCTACACCCGTGCCCTCCTCGACTGCATTCCCCGCCTCGGCCAAAAAACAAAACGCCTAGCCTCCATTGACCGTGCCACCCTCGCCACCCAATAAAAACTACTTAGACCCCATGCCTCCCCTCCTCCAAGTCTCCAATCTCTCTGTCCACTTTCCCGTCAAATCTGGATTCCTTCAGCGCCAAACCGGTGTGGTCAAAGCCCTCGACGGTGTTTCCCTGGAAATCGAAAAGGGTTCCACCCTCGGCCTCGTCGGGGAAAGCGGTTCGGGCAAGACCACCCTCGGCCGTGCCATCGTTCGCCTCATCGATCCCACCGCCGGCTCCGTTTCCTACCAAGGTCATGTCATCAGCACCCTGCGAGGTTCCGACCTCCGCCCCTACCGAAAAAAGATTCAGATGGTTTTTCAAGACCCCTACAACTCCCTCAATCCTCGGCTACGCATCGGCACCATTCTCGCCGAACCTCTCGAAATTCATTTTCCCAAGATGTCTCCTTCCGATCGGGCAACCCGAGTAGCAGAACTCTTAGAACTTGTCGGCCTCGACCCTGCCCACGCCCGCCGATTCCCCCACGAATTTAGCGGAGGTCAACGCCAGCGCATCGGCATTGCCCGCGCACTCGCCGTCGAACCGGAGTTTATCATCTGCGACGAACCGGTCAGTGCCCTCGATGTTTCTGTCCAAGCCCAGATCGTCAACCTTTTGATGGACCTCCAAGAAAAACTTAACCTCACCTACCTCTTCATTGCCCACGACCTCGCAGTCGTTGAACACGTCAGCGATCAGATCGCGGTTCTCGAACACGGTAAACTCGTTGAAGAAGGCCCCTCCGAACTCATCACCACCCACCCCACCCATCCCTATACCCAGCGCCTGCTCGCCTCCATCCCTTCCCTCCAGTAGACCAACCCCTTTCCCCACCCTTTGGGTTCAGAGGTCATTCTCCACGACTCACCTCAAACTCAACCTCTACTGAAACGGACCACCCATGTACGCTCTGGAACTTAATCGCCTCCCCAGCTCCTTCATCAATCTCCCCTCCGCCGTAATCGAAACTATTGGCCAAGCTCCAAAACTTCAAATTTACTCTCCGCATCTTCGCCCCCTGCGTCTCCTGCAAAAGCTCCACCGAGGCCGAATTCGTAAACTTACCCTTCGCACCTCTTCCCCCTTCCAACTTCGAATCGGAAGAAGGCTTCTCGTGACCAGCGACAATAGGAACATCCCCGCAATCTATCGCTCCGTTCCCCGACTCAAGATCCGCGCAGGTCCCGCCTTCGGTACCGGCGAACATGCCACCACCCACCTTTGCCTACGCTATCTCACCAAGTTTCTCACTTCACCTCGAAGCTCTCGCACTACCCTAAAAGTCCTCGATCTCGGCTGCGGTTCAGGAATTCTCTCTCTCGCCTGCGCTCGCCTCGGCGCCCATGCCGAAGGATGGGATAACGACTCCTCGGCCGTTCAAGAAGCCCAGAGAAATCGTCAGCTCAACCGCCTCGCACCCCGCACCCACTTCCGCGTAGCCGACGCTCTTCGTACTGCCCTTCCCCCTGCCCATCTGATTCTGGCAAACCTTTACGATTCCCTTCTGCTTCATCTCTTGCCTCGTCTCGAAAAACATCGTAAGGCAGGCGCGGGCTTAATTCTCTCAGGCATCCTGTCGGGGCAGGAAAAACAGATTCTCCGCACAGCTCACAAACTCGGTTGGAAACTCCAGCACCGTGGTCGCCTGGGTCGCTGGTTCTGTCTACAGTTTTGCGCTTAGCCCCATCCCCCTTTCGCCCCCACCCACCCGCTTAATCCTCTTGTTCTGTTCCTCCACGAATCTCCAGCGAGGGTGCAGGCTGAAAAGCAGGGCTAGCTCGATTATCCAAAATTTCACTTTGGATTAACCCATCCGATTCTGCCGCTGCTTTTATTTTCGCTTCCTTGGCAATTTCCATAAAAGATTCCCGCTCCATCCTCTGAGAAACCAAAACCACTATTCCCGCGGCAGAGACCAATAGCCCGATCACAACAAAACAGAACAGCTTTATCTTGAACTCAGTTCCCGCCCGATCCCACCACTCATCCAAGTGGTGCCGCCAAGTATACCCCCTCTTATATTTTGCAGCCTTTATCACTTTAGGTATATAGCTCTAACCATTATGTAGTTATATCTGTCACAGTTTTGTCACAAATCAAGAAATATCTTCCACTTTACTTCCGCTCGTCCCTGAACATGTTTTGGGTTACTCTCTTCGAACGGGCCTGTGGCGAAACTGGCAGACGCGACAGACTTAGGATCTGTTGGGGTAACCCATGGAGGTTCAAGTCCTCTCAGGCCCACTTTATTCCCCTTTGTTCACGACTCATTTTCCTATGACAGGGGAAGGTCTTGGGACGTCTCTGTTTTCAGTCGATTCTGCCTACTAATGATGCTGGGTTTCCCAAAATCGATCCGCTGGGTTGTGCTCGGAGCTCTTCTGCTCCTCGCCCCATCCTGCTCAATCCATGCCATGGACGAAGAAACCACAAAAACCATCGCCGACCTTCAAGCCCAAATGCAGCTCCTGATGGATGAGGTCAAAAAACTAAAAACTCAACAATCTACCCCACCCGCCACTCCCCGTCTTCGCCCCCCGTCCCAAGAGGACGCAAAACCAAAAACAGCACCCCCTCCCCTTCCCCCTCATCCCATTGGTTACACCCCGTTTTTGCCTGAAGATTCCCAGAGGACTCGTGCAAAGTCGGCACTCTCCTCCGAAACGCGAGAGCAAACCTCCATGGAGCAAGTTATCGAGGGAACCACCGAGTTCGCTCCAAAATCAGAACAGGAGGGACTAAAAAATCTCCCCATGATCGATGTGTCAGAAAAAGGTCTCATTTTTCGGTCTCAAGACAATAAACACATGATTCGGTTAGGAGGACTACTCCAGCTCGACGACCGTCAATTTGTCGACGCTGGGACAACCGATATGTCGAAGTTCCTCGTTCGTCGAGCCCGACCCTACGCATCAGGCTACTTCTATGATGATTGGGAGTACCGCTTTGCTCCTGAGTTTGCACTCTCGGCACCCAATGCCACCGCTTACCAAACAACCATTGCGGACGCGTTTATCAATTATGATACGATCGATGAACTCCAAGTTCAGGTCGGTAAGTTTACCGCTCCAGTAGGGCTTGAAACTCTTACCCCAGCCGCGTTTCTCCCGTTTGCAGAGCGATCTTTGACCTCCAATCTAGTTCCAAACCGAGATATCGGGGTAATGATTCATGGTTCTCTTTTTTCAGACAAACTATCTTGGGCCGCGATGGTCGGTGCAGGGGCAAGAAATGACACCGTTCAAACTGGAATCGATAATGGCACTGGCCCAGTCGGTTACTTTCGACTCTATGCACAACCCTTTCGCGAAGAGATGGAAGTTCCTGAGGAGCTTCGCGGGTTGCACCTAGGTGTTGGAGGGAGCATTGGCTGGCAAACTCAAAACAACGCGATTAGCTCAAGCAACCTTTTTCAGAATTATAGCACCGATGGGGGAAACACATTCCTCTCCTTTCCAAACGGCCTTGGAGTGCAAGGAGAGGTGTGGCGACTCAGCCCCCAGATGTACTATAACTACGGGCCGTTTGGGTGCTGGGCAGATTTCACCGTCGAGCAGCAAGGGGTAAACACGGGCAGAATCAATGGCACTTCCGGAGGTGGATTTACCAATTACCAAACCACCGCTTGGGATGTCGTGGTTGACTGGGTGATTACAGGGGAACGCGCGACTCTGGGGGGGGTTGTTCCAGATAAACCATTGAACTTTGAAACTGGAGACATTGGCGCCTGGCAAATTGCCCTTCGTTATGACGGCCTTGCCGCCGGAGCCAATATGTTTCGTCCAGTCGATCAGGGCGGTTTAGGAATTTCTCAAACGCAGAACGCCACTGGAGTGAACGGAGCTTCTCTAGGCCTCAACTGGTACCCCAACCGCATCATCCGTATCGGTCTCACCGTCGAATACCAGGCTTATACGGGGGGTGGCGCCAAGGGTACTGTAGTAGAAAATAATGAGCTTGGATTTATTACCCGCCTCCAGCTTCTTTATTAACCCTTTCGCTCGAATGCCGTCCGTTTCTCCTCCCGCTCCTCATTTTCCCCACCAAAACGATGGTCCCGATAGAGCGTGATCGAAATATCTTTATTCTGCCGAATACACTCTTTGATCGCTTCAGGATCCTTTTCACACCAAAGCATCGTCTTCCAACTCGTTAGATGTTTCGGCTTATGAAAATCACTCCCCGCAATAAAGGGCAACCGCTTTAACCCTACCGGATTAAATAAATCATCCCGATTCCCAATCTCCCAAGCATCAATCAGCGGGCGAAACTCATTCTGCCGATCCCACAAATAGAGGGTGTCTTTGCCCCAAGCCGAACTCATATGGTGGGGGTGCGCCGCAATCGTCAATCCTCCCTGCCCTCGAATCTGCAGACAGATCTCCTTCAACGATAAGGCTGGATCGATCGGCTCCTTTAAATCTATCCCTAATAAGTGAGCCGAGCCTTTTGCGGTTAAACCATCGTGATTAAATTCCAACCCAGGAAACAAGATCATTCGATATTTGGTCCACGCCCGATTCCGTTCTTCCGCTAGCGCCCTGAAATACTCAGGTAGATCCTCCAACGTCAGCACCAGACCAGATAAACTCGCCAACCTTCCCAGCAAACGCCGCCGATCCACCAAGTGATCCGTCACCGCCATCGCATCAAAACCCCGCCGCCCATAAAAATCTACGATCTCGCGCAAGGTCAATCGCCCATCGGAAAATATTGAATGGGTATGTAAATCTACCATCAGTAGACCTTTTCGACCCGAGTACCCATGCATTACTAATCGTAATTCGGGAACTCTCTCCGTTGATTGGGCTGCCTTTGCCATCTTCGCAATTCTTCCCGCTAATCGCTCCATCGCCCCTGCCGAACGATTCGCCTCTTTCCGAGCCCTCCGACCCCACTCCCGCAAACCTACTCCACCCCCTTCCAATGCATCCTTGATTCTTGAGGCGATCTGCCCAGGAGAATCGGCCAGAGCCCCGCAGCCGATCCTCGTCGCCAAACGACAAATTCCCTTTCGCTTTTCTGCTCCTTTGCCTCCTTCCACCAAAATGGCAGGTCGGCCCGTCGCCAAAACCTCTCGCACACTAATCGTTCCAGGCTTCGTCACCACCAGATCGTGAGCTCGGATCATTGTCGCCAAATCTTTTACCCAGCCGTGAACTACTCCCTGACATTTCGCCTCCGCCAGCCCTTTTTGCAGATCCGCCTTCAACCCCTCCTCCCTCCCCACCACTGCCGTGACCTCCACCCCCTTGATTTCCAATAGCTTCTCTAAAGTTCGACTCGCCTTGCGCCGGCGCGAATTAACCAAATAGAGAATCTTCACTACCGCTCCTGATTTTCGGCTTCCCTTAATTTCCTCAGTAGGAAAAAAACTAGGTCGCACGGGCCATCCTCCTGCCACCACCTCTGCGACACGCGGATTTTTTTCTCTTAACTCCTTTGCGGTTCCTTCATCCGCCACCCACAACAGATCAGCCGTAACCGCATCCCACCCTGGCAAATCTTCCGCATCTAAAACCACCCCCACCCTTTCAAATCCAGCCTCACTCCGATCCTGCACCCGCTCCTGTAAAGCCATCCCCACCGCAGGATGAAAATAAACAACCACCTCAGGTCTCGTCTCCTCCAGCGTCCTCGCCACTACCCGCCGCAACTGCGGCCATCCCGCCCGACCCACCACTCCCTCCCCCGCCCTTCGAATCCACTTCTGCATCTTCTCCCCCTGAGCCCCTCCCCTTCCCATCCTTTCAGTGAGCCACCCCAACCAACCCTCCACCCCACCTCCACCCACCTCCCTTACCTCAACTCGGATGCCCGCCCCCTCCTCCTCCCCAATAGAATCTCTCAACGCCCGAGCCACATAACCGTGCTCTTCTTGCCCCCCAGTCAGAATCAGAACGTCCTTCACCCCCTATGTGAATAAGTCGGGTATAAGATAGAGCAAGCTTCCCAAAGCAACGATTTGATGGCAAACGGACCCGCTATATCTGATCTGCGCTACCTGCTGTAAACTATTTACTTACACTACTTTTAAAACTCTTCTCCATCCTCTTTTTGGCCTCGTCTTCCAACCTTTTCCTTAATGGGGATAACTCATCTTTGATCGCCTTTTCCAGAGCCAGTTTCTCCGTCCAGTAACGCTGAACAAAGGCATCTTCATTTTCTGGAGTTACCCCCAAATTAAAGTCCTTCGCCACTTTCAGCGCCTCTTTCCGAGATTGAACCCGCACCTCATCGATCCGCTCAACCAACCTCGCTTTCTGCGCATCCGTAAATTTTTGGTAGGGCGCCCAATCCTGCAACTTCACTTCCAACTGCTCCTTCGATACAAGGGTCAAAGTCAGGATCTGGACAAACCGATCCTCCTCCCCGGGCCCAGCCCAAAACTGATCCTTCTCCCGATTGATCATCCCTTTCTTTGGCACATACGAACCATCAGGAATCCTCGGAGGACGCGGTTTACCCAGATTCGCTTTCCCCTCAGCGGAGATCGCCTCTTCTGGAGACGGCTGGGCCCACAGACCCGCGCTCAGCAAACCGACCATAACCAAGTAGTATCCTATTTTTATTTTCATAATCCAGCCCACCAGCGGTTATCCGCATCTTCCTTCACCAAAGCGTCCAAAGCAGCGAAGACCGCACGATCACTTACCGTTGGCGTCGTATCCTTCCACTGGAAAAACCCAACGGCGAGAACCGCGCATCCTGCCCCCACCATCAGCCAACGCCATTTCGGCATCCAACTCCACTTGCGCTGCGCCTCCGCTTCCCTCTCCGTCCGCAAACGCGCCAGCACCTTGGCCGCAAACCACGGCGGCGCCTTCGCAGGTGGAACCGAGGCCAGTAGCTTCTCCAGCTCCGACCCCAACTCCCCCTCCTCCTGCTTATCTCGACTTCTATTGCTCATAAGGGATTAAACTGCCCATTTCTCATTTCGGTGCGCTCAAATATTCAAAAAGTTCTTTTCTTAGGAAATCACGGGCTCTGAACATCAACGACTTAACTCCAGATGTACTTGTTTTCATAATAATCGCAATCTCTTCATAGCTTAAATTTTCGTTCTGGCGAAGATGAAGCACCATCCGCTGGCTTTCTGGAAGCGCTCGATAAGCTGCTGCGACCGCCTCTCCCAGCTCCTTTGTGCAAAGTTCTTGCCGAGGATTTTGGGCAATCCCTCCTCTTTGTTCCAAAATAAAAGCCTCTCCCGTATCTGGATTCACCGCCCCATCCCGTAACCGCATCTTATACGCCTGCGAACTGCAATAGGTGAAAACCAAATTGCGCGTCACCGTCATCAACCAGGTGGTGAACTTCGCCTTAGGCTGGAATCGAGGCGCCGCCCTCCAAACTCGCAGAAAAATCTGCTGCGCTAAATCTTCTACATCAGGACCAATATCCCCAATCATCCTAGATACCGTTCCGTACACCCGATCCTGATGCCGCTCAATCAACCGACGAAACGCCTCCTCATCCCCCCCAGCCATCTGGGTGATTAACATCTCATCGCTCGTGCCTTCCTGCCCATCCATCATCAATCCCCACCTTCCCACAAAACCTCCCCGCGCCCAACCTCCGTTGTCCCCACACCCCCCTCATGCTCGCAGCATGCTCGCAGCATGCTCGCAGCACGATTGAGGTCCGACTCCCGTTGACACCTACCCCTTCCGCAGTTTCAATCATTCCACTCATGGCAGGTCATAGTCGCTGGTCCAAAGTCAAACGCTCCAAAGGTATCTCCGATGTAAAACGCGGTGCCCTCTTCTCCAAACTCGCCAAAGAGATCACCGTCGCCACCCGCCTCTCAGGCCGCGACCCAGGTTTCAACCCCCGACTCCGTACCGCCATCACCACCGCCCGTGCTGAATCTATGCCCGTCGAAAACATCGATCGCGCCATCCTCAAAGGTACCGGCGAACTCGAAGGAGGCGGCACCATCGAAGAAATTATGTACGAAGGCTATGCCCCAGGCGGTGTCGCCCTCCTCGTCGAAACCACCACCGACAATAAAAACCGCACCGCGGCTGAAATCCGCCACCTCTTCTCCAAACACGGCGGCAATCTCGGTGGCTCCAACTCGGTCGCTTGGATGTTTAAACGCCACGGCGTCTTTCTCCTCGAAAAAGCCGACCCCAACACCGCCCTAGAAGTATCCCTCGAGGCAGGAGCCGACGATGTCCGAACCCTCGACGACCACTCCACCGAAGTCATCTGCCCTCCAGACAAATTCGATACAGTCGATAAAGCCCTCCGCGCCGCCCAACTCATCCCCACCGCCAGCCGCTTCCTTTACGAACCAGAAAATCAAGCCCCCTCGCCTGACCCAGAAACCTCCGCCAAGGTTCTCGCCCTCATCGAGGAACTCGAAGACCACGACGACGTCCAAACCGTCTCCCCCAACTGCATCATCAGCTGATCTTTTATTTCATCATCGCACTACGTCTTGAACCGACCCCTGCAAGGCCGCACCCCTCACCCCCCTGCCACCACCTTCACAAACTCCAACCGATCTCCATGTTCTACCTTCTCGTCCTCCCACTCCTGCCGTAACAACGCTTCCCCGTTCCTCTCCACCAGAACACTCGCTGGCACCAGCCTCATCTCCCGAATCATCTCCGCCACAGTCTTGCCTGTCGCAACCTGCCGCGCCTTCCCATTCGCAAAAACCGTAATCTTCTTGCTCAATCACTTACCCTGCTAACGCTCGATCCCAATCTTTCCACACCGGGTCCAATCCCCTTCCCCGCAGCGCTCTACTCAACTCCTCCGCACTCCGCTCGTCCGAAACCTCAAACTGCTCCGTCGCCTCCGCCCCCTCCCACTCACTCGCCTCCAACGCCACCTCCCGCCCCCTCACCGTCCGATGCAACCGCGCCTTTCCCACCCCCGTATATCCGCCCGGTTCCGTCTCCGATCCTGCACTCATCATCGTCACCCCCAACTCCATCAACCCATCCCGCAACTTCGCCGGCTCCCTCGTTGATAAAACAATTCCCGCCTGCGGAAACGCCACCCGAAAAGCGCAAATCGCCCGCACGAAATCCCGATCCGACATCGCTACCCTCGGCTGAAACCCACCCGCCGCCGGCCGCAATCTTGGCAAGGCCAGCGTAATTTGCGAACGCCAGCACACTTTCATCATATGCGACACATGCCCCGCTAATGCCACCAACTCCCTCCGCCAATCCGCCAACCCCACCAACACCCCCAACCCAATTCGCCGAAACCCCGCCTCATACCCTCTTTCAGGTCCCCCCAACCTCTCATCAAAATTTCGTTTCGGACCCGACACATGCATCTCCGCATACGCCGCCCGATCGTAACTCTCCTGATACAAGACCAACCCCTCTGCCCCCGCCGCCACCACCTCTCGATACTCCGCCACCTCCAGCGGCGCTACCTCGATGGCCACCGAGGGAAAAAGCCCGACACATCGGCGCACCGTTTCCGCCAAATAAGAAACCGGTACCTCCTTGGGATGCTCCCCACTAACCAAAAGTAAATTTCGGAATCCCACCCCCGCCAAATGCTTCGCCTCCACCTCCACTTCCTCCGGCTTCAAGGTCACCCTGCGAATTGGGTTGTCCTTGGAAAAGCCACAATACTTACAGGTATTGACGCACTCATTGGAAAGATAGAGCGGCGCAAACAACCTCATCGTCCGACCAAAGTTCTTTCGCGTCTCCCCTCTCGCCTGCTCCGCCAACTCCTCCAACCGAATCGATCCGAACATCAAGTCCTCAAACCGTGCCACCGCCGCCGACCTCGCAAAAGGCAACCCCTCCAGCGCGTCTCCAGGTGATCCGCTCATCGCTTCAAAACCTATTCGTCCAAAAATCCAGTCAACGGACTTGTCGCTGATGCTTCCCGCCTTGTCGGGCCCAATCCCGCCTCAAATCCCCGGCGCCCAGCCTCCACTCCCAATCGAAACGCCCTCGCCATCTCCGCAGGATCTTCCGCCACCGCAATCGCCGTATTGACCAACACCGCATCCGCCCCCATCTCCAAGGCCTCCGCCGCATGCGATGGTGCCCCCAACCCCGCATCCACAATCACTGGAATCCTCGACTGCTCGATAATAATTTCGATCATCGCCCGCGTTTCAATTCCGCGATTCGAACCAATCGGCGCCCCCAACGGCATGACCGTCGCTGCTCCCGCCTCTTCTAACCTCTTAGCTAAGACTGGATCGGCTTGGATATAGGGCAGAATTGTAAAACCTTCCTTCACCAAAATCTCCGTCGCCTTTAACGTCTCAATCGGGTCAGGCAGGAGATAACGCGGATCAGGATGAATCTCTAATTTAATCCACTTCGGTAAACCCGCCGCCACCGCCAAACGAGCCAAACGCACCGCTTCCTCCGCATTCATCGCCCCACTCGTATTCGCCAGCACCAAATATTTATCCTGATCGATTTCCTCCAGCATGTCCGCCTGCGGATCCCTCTGCCCCGTTAAATCCACCCGACGTAAGGCCACCGTGACAATCTCCGTTCCGCTGGCTTCCAATGCCGATCTCATCGCGCCCACTGATGGAAATTTCCCCGTACCAATCAAAAGCCGAGAACGAAACTCCCGATCCCCAATCTTCCAAACTTCCGTGGTCTGTACTTGGGCGGACATCTCCACACTCTATTCCAAAGAGCGTTCTTCTTCAAACCTTGCTTCCCGCTTGCCTTCTTCAACTAAACTTCGTCATATCAACTCAGTGAATCCACAGACCTACTGGAAATCCCGCCTTCCCTTGGTAGAAAAAGCCCTCGATCGGCTGATTTCCGCCCAAGCTCAGCCCCCCCTCATCCACCGAGCCATGCGCTACAGTCTTCTCGCAGGAGGAAAACGGCTTCGCCCCATCCTATGCCTCGCCGCCGCTCGGGCTGTTGGAGGAAAAGAGGCCCTCGCGCTCCCCTCCGCTTGCGCTGTCGAATGCATCCACACCTACTCCCTGATTCACGACGATCTCCCCTGCATGGACGATGATAATTTTCGCCGCGGCCGCCCCACCAATCACCGCGTCTTTGGTGAAGCAGTCGCGGTACTCGCGGGCGATGGCCTTCTCACGGAAGCTTTCGCCTCGGTCGCTCGGACCAAACCCAACCGCCGCTACTCCCCCGCCGACCTCGTTACCGAACTGGCCCGCGCTTCAGGTAGCCTCGGCCTGATCGCAGGCCAAGTCCTCGATCTCGATTCGGAAAAAAAGCGTATCCCGCTCAAGAAACTCGTAGAAATCCATCGCGCCAAGACCGGCGCCCTCATTACCACTTCTCTGCGTCTCGGGGCCATGTCGGTAGGAGTCCATCCCACAAAACTCCGTCACCTAACCCGATTCGGTCAGGCCCTGGGCCTCGCCTTCCAAGTCATCGACGACATTCTCGATATTACTTCGACCAAGGAAAAACTCGGAAAAAGCATCGGTAAAGATCAATCCTCAGGAAAAGCTACCTACCCACGACTCCTCGGCCTCGCGGGCGCAAAAAAAGAAGCTGATCGCCTCACCGCCATCGCCCGCGCTGCTCTACGCCCTCTCGGTTCCTCCGCCGACCCGCTCCTCGCTATCGCCGACACCCTTCTCCGACGCGACCATTAGTTTTTGCCTCGTCCGAAGTACCTCCTCGACCTCAGTCGCCGCCCGCGCCGCCGCTCCAGGCCCGCCAAGCTTCTTCGCCACGTCCCGAATCCGCCCTGCCATTGCCTCCGCCCCCTTTGGATTTCGCAAAATCTGTAAAGCCGCTTTGGCCAAACGCTCAGGCTCCATCGCACCTTGCAAAAACTCAGGAACTACCTTCTCCCCCGCCAAAACATTCACCATCGACAGATAAGGCAACTGAATTAGAAATCGCCCTAGCCAATAGGTCAGCCAAGAGGTTTTATAAATCACCAACATCGGTAATCCCGCCATGGCACACTCCAAGGTCGCCGTGCCCGATGCCACAATCGCCAAGGAACACCGCGTCAACTGAGTCAAGGATTGCCCTGCCAAAATATCCAGACTCACTCCACTCATCGGTTGCCTTGCCCACTCTTCTTCCAGCTTCTGCCGCATCTCGTGATCCGTTGCCAAGGTCATAAAAGTTACGTTCTTCTGCTCCCGCACAATCCGCTGAGCCGCCTGCAGAAGAACAGGCCAATGCTTCGCAATCTCCTTCGCCCGGCTCCCCGGCAAAAGCGCCACACAGGGAATCTCATCCTTTGGTCCCTCCTTCGCTTGCGCAATCCAACGATCGGCCAAAGGATGACCGACCCACTTTGTCTTTAATTTCGGCGCATGCTTCGCGAACCAGTCCACCTCAAAAGGAAAAATCACTAGCAACCGATCTAAGATTCGCTCCATCAGCTTTGCCCGGCCCGCTTTCCATGCCCAAACCTGCGGACTCACATAGTAGACGATTGCCGGTGCGTTCCTTTGTCCATGCAAAGCTTTTGCCAGTCGCAGGTTAAACCCAGGATAATCGACCAAGATGACCACATCAGGATTCACCTCCGCAATCTCGTGCTTCACCTCTCGAAATATTTTTAAAAATTTTGGCAGATTTTTAAGCACATCAGTTAACCCCACCACCGCGTGCTTCGCTAAATTCAGACTCTGCTCCTGTCCCGCCGCTTTCAGCATAGGTCCCCCCACTCCATAGGCTTTTAACTTCGGGTTCTTCTTCAATTCCCGTAAAAGATCCGCCGCTAAACGATCGCCACTCGCCTCCCCTGCCACGAGATAGACTCGCGGATCTCGGTCCACTCCCTCGCTCATGCTCCCTCGGGCGTCATCTGATCACAAATAAGCGAGGCCAACTTCAAGGCTTCGAAACCATGCGAACCTCCCACTCGAGGATCCGTGTCCATTCGCACATTCATCAAAAATTCTTCCAACTGATTCTTCAGTGGCTCCCCCTTCATCACCGGAATCTTCTCCCGCGTGATCTTGCCCTCCGCTCGCTTATATATTTCCCCCTCCTGCTTCATGTAATCGAGCGAGAGATAAGCATCATCTTGAAACACCCGAATCTTGCGTAACTTTTCAGGACTAATTCGGCTGGTGGTCAAATTAGCCACACAGCCGTTTTCAAAACGAATCCGCGCGTTGGCAATATCCTCCCCCTTACTTAGCACTGGAATCCCTACCGCATCCACCGATTTCACTGGCGACCGCACCAAATGCAGAATGATTTCTAAATCGTGAATCATCAGATCCATCACCACCCCAATATCCGTGCTCCGTCCTGGATAGGGCGATAAACGGTGAGCTTCGATAAACCGCGGCCGACCCAATCTCTCCTCCAACGCCGCCAGCACAGGATTAAATCTCTCCACATGCCCTACCGCCAGTTTCGCCCCATGCTTTTCCGCTAGATGAACCAACTCCCTTGCCTCCACCGTATTCATCGCAATCGGCTTCTCCACCAAAACATGCTTTCCCTTTTTTAAAAAAGGAGAGGCAATCGCCAAATGAGTCGTCGTCGGAGTGACAATGCTCGCCGCCTCCACCGCCTCGACCATCTCCTCCAACGAAGAAAAGGCTCTTGTTTTGCACTTTTCCGCAATCTTTCGCGCGGTCTCAGGATTCGAATCGTGTACTCCCACCAACTCCGCCCCTTTCGATTCCGCATAAATCCGTGCGTGCTCTTTCCCCATGTGGCCGACTCCCGCCACCCCTACTTTCACCAAACGACTCATGACGAAACTTTACCCGCCTGCCCCCAAATCGTCACCTTGTGTTGCATCGCCAGTTTTTTCACCTCTTCGAGCTGAAGGATGAGAGTTTTCTTTGCCTCCACCACCAGGGTCCCCACTTGCCCTTCCGCTGCGGCCAAGATGGTTTGCGGTCCGATCACCGGAACATCAAAGCGCATATCTTGGGCGGGGGAAGTCACCTTGATCGCTACCGCTTCCTTTCCCGCCAATTTTCCTCCCCGTTTCAGCGTGGCATCCGTCCCATCGAATCCTTCCACCGCCATGACCGTCCCCTTGCGCACCACCACACTTTGCCCGATGTGCAACCGAGCAACCGCTTTGGCCAACGGCCACCCAAAAGCAATTTCCGCAGTAAGATGACGCACTGCACGCGGACCCGCCAAGTGGCCCACCCCCGCCAGATGGTCCTCCACAAAAGTTGTCGCAGGCAGAACTTTGATTCCTTCTTGGGCCAACTCCTTGGCCACCGCCCCAAAAAGCGTTTCCGCATTCCGCTCCTTCAACCGAGAAAGAATCCAAAGAGCCCTCAGATCAGGGCGCAGATCGAAAAGCCTTTTCGGCGCAATCTGCCCCGCGAAAATTACCTCTCCTACCCCAGTTTTTTTGAAAAAAGCAATCAACCCGCCCAACTGCCCCACCCGCAACCAGTGGGTCGGTTGCCCCCGCGCTGCCACCCTCGGGTCTGTCTCCCCTTCGAAGGCGGCCACCGCCAACGAGACCCCTTGATCCTTAGCCCCTTGGAGAACAAGGGCGGGGTAGGTTCCCCTCCCTGCAACCAGTCCGATCTTCGCCTTCATCATGGATTTACGCATAGCACAAAACTCCCATTTCTCCGATTGACCAAATCGTGTGTTTTGATAGGATTTTAACGGAGTCGACTATTGGCAATTGTTGGGTGGGAACTCGAGTGGTTTCCGCCCTTTTTTTCGCCAAAAGCCGTCTCCACAAAAAAGAAAATATAAGCTCATGAACACGCAAGACTTCCTCACAGTACTCGATTACATGGAAAAGGAGAAGGGCATAAGCCGCAAGATAATGGCCACGGTCATTGAAAATGCCCTGATCACCGCCGCCCACAAGACCTATCCCATCGAGACCGAAGTCCGCGTCTCCCTCGACCAGAAATCAGGCAAAATTCAGATGTTTGCCAAACTCAAAGCTTCCGATCGCGCTCGTCCCAACGCCGATGAAATCTCCATCATCAAAGCCCGCGCCGTTAAACCCACCGTCCATGTCGGCGAACTCGTGGAAATCGAACTGGATGCCAGCCAGTTCGGTCGTATCGCCGCCCAAGTCTTTAAACAGGCCATGAACCAAAATCTGCGCTCCATCGAGAAAACTATGATCATGGAGGAATTCCAAGGCCGCGTCGGTGATATCGTCGCCGGTACCGTCCGCCGCTTCGAAAGAGCCGATGTCGTCATCGATCTGGGCAAGTTCGAAGGCATCATGCCCTCCCGCGAACGCGTCCCCACCGAGGAGTACACCCCAGGCGAACGGATCCGCGCTCTCGTCCTCGCTGTGCAAACCGGCCTGCGCGGGCCTGAAATTATTCTCTCCCGTTCCAGCCCCGATTTCGTCCGTCGCCTCCTCACCCTCGAAGTCAATGAACTGGCCGAAGGAGTTGTCATCATTAAATCCCTCGCCCGCGAACCTGGCTTCCGCACAAAAATCGCCGTTTGGTCCGATGTGGAAAAAGTCGATCCCGTCGGCGCCTGCGTCGGCATCCGCGGATCACGGGTCAAAAATATCGTTCGTGAACTCAATAACGAAAAAGTCGATCTCTTCCGCTGGTCCCCCAATATTCATGAACTAGTCATCGAAGCGCTCAAACCCGCCAAGCTTCGCAAAATTGAAATCGATGAACCCAACCGTCGGATCCGAGCCTTGGTCGACGCCGAAAACCTTTCTCTCGCCATCGGCCGCAAAGGCCACAACGCCCGCCTCGCCAGCCGCTTGACCGGTTGGAATATCGATGTGGAAGAAGATAAAACCGAGGTCCTCGGCTTTGAGCAAAAGCTCGAACTAGCCGTCCAGACCCTCGTCACCATCCTCGGCATCGACCTTGCTCTCGCCCAGAAAATCGCCGCCGTCGGTTTCAGCACCGTCGAGGCCATTTGCGAAGCCTCGGAAACCGATCTGGCCGAAGCTCTTCCTGACTTAACCCCCGAGCAAGCCACCGAGATCCGCACCAAGGCCCAGGCGGCCCTCACAGCCGTTAAGACCTGAAGCCCCTTCCCCCGCCCGGCATGGCCACCTCGTCCACGAAAAAGACGGCCAAACCCGAGGGGGACGCCGCCCCTGCCAAAAAGCCTCGCGCCGTCAAAGCGGCCGCACCTAAAGATCCCGCCGCCAAACCCGCAAAGAAGGCTTCCGCAAAAACTAAAGCAGCTCCTACTGTAGCCCCAACCGAAATTTCCGCTGCTCCCCAGACCTCTCCTCCCGCTGCCCCCGCCCCCGCGCCGGCTAAACTAGAAAAAGCCGCACCCGAAATTGCCCCCGCCCCCACATCTGCTCCTACTGCTGCGCCCGCTTCTGTCGCCGTTGAGTCGGGTGAAATGGAAATGCCTACCGACGAAACAAAGATCATTTTGATGAAGCCGCCCATTCAGGTCCGCGACCTGGCCACTCGGCTCAACTTAAAACCTTTCCAACTCATCCATGAACTCATGGAAATGAACGTCTTCGCCACTCTCAACCAAAACTTAGAAGAAGCCGTAGCGAAAAAGATCTGCGAAAAACGTGGCCTCTTCTTTATGGCGGAAAAACGTAAAGAGGGTGGCGGTGTCCACAAAGTCGCTCCCGTGGTCGAGCCGCCCAAAGCCAAGCCCATCCCCTCCGCCAATCTTAAACCGCGACCCCCCGTGGTTACTTTCATGGGTCACGTCGATCACGGAAAAACCTCACTGCTCGACGCCATTCGCCAGACCAAAGTCGCCGCGGGCGAAGCGGGTGGCATCACCCAACACATCGGGGCCTACACCGTTAAACGCGATAACTCGACCATCACTTTTCTTGATACCCCAGGCCACGAAGCCTTTACCGCCATGCGTTCCCGTGGAGCCACCATCACCGACATCGTCGTTCTGGTTGTCGCCGCGGATGACGGGATTAAACCCCAAACCCTCGAAGCTCTTCGCCACGCCCAAGCCGCCAAAGTCACCATCATGGTCGCAGTGAATAAAATCGATTTACCCAACGCCAATCTCGATAAAGTCAAAGGCCAGCTGCAAGAGCTTGGTCTCGCCCCCGAAGAGTGGGGTGGACAAACTGTGGTCTGCGAAGTTTCTGCCACCAAAGGAACCGGTATCGAAAAACTTTTGGAAATGATCGCTCTTCAAGCCGAAATTCTCGAATTATCTGCCGATCCAACAGGCCACGCCCGCGCCCGCGTCATCGAAACGCAGATCGAAACCGGCCGCGGCCCCACTGCTACCGTCCTCGTTCAACAGGGACTCCTCAAAGTGGGCGACTCTTTTGTCTGCGGACCCCACCTAGGCAAAATCAAAGCTCTCTACAACGACGCAGGCGTCTCCATCAAAGAAGCAGGACCTTCTGTTCCCGCTCGTATCGTCGGATTGACCGGAGCTCCCTCTCCAGGCGAAGAAGTTGTCGTCGTCGCCACCGAACGGGAAGCCCGCTCCATTGTCGAAGAACGGCAGGAAGCAGAACGATCCACCCGACTCGCTTCCGGCCCCGCCGCTGCCGAAGGCGTTACCCTCGAAAATCTTTTCGCCAGCATCGCCGAAGGCCAAAAGAAGTGCCTCCACCTTATTCTTAAGGGCGACGTCCAAGGCTCCGTCGAAGCCATCGTCGAGGCCGTACGCAAAATCACCAGTCAGAAAGTTACCCTCAATATTATCCTTTCCACCATCGGACCAATTTCCGAATCCGATATCCTTCTGGCCAAAGCCTCCGGAGCAGTCGTCATCGGATTTAATACCAAAACCGATAACGCCGCCGCCAACGCCGCCAAACGGGAAGGCATCCAAATTAAACTCTTCAGCATTATTTACGAACTGGTCGATCAGGTGAAGGAGGCCATGACGGGTCTTCTCGACCCCGAACTGCGCGAAAGCCCCCTCGGCAACGCTCTCGTCAAAAAAGTTTTCGAGCTATCCAAGTTTATGGTCGCGGGCTGCCAAGTCCAAACGGGTCGCATCACCAAATCAGGTCGCGCACGCGTCGTCCGCCGCAAACAACCGATTTACGACGGAGCCGTCGTCACGCTCAAACGCTTCCAAGAGGACGTTCCGGAAGTGCGCCAAGGACTGGAGTGCGGTATCCGTCTCGGCAACTTCGACGAATACGAGGAGGGCGACATCATCGAGTGTTACCAACTCGAAAAAGTCGCCCAAGCTCTCTAATTCTCTCCAGCAACTGTTTTTTGTCTTCAGTTCTCCCACTTTTTTTTCCACAATCGACTTATGCCGAGTCGTCGTCTCATCCGCGTGGCAGAGTCCATTCGCTCCGTCTTAGGTCGCCTCGCCCTCCGCGAGCGCACTCTCGAAGGCAAGCTCATCACCATCACAGGGGTCACCGTCAGCCCTGATCTGCGTCACGCCCAAGTCTTTGTCACTCATCTCGATGGCTCTACCCCCGACAAAGACGTCGTCCTTACGCTCAATGCTCTAAAAGAAGAGTGGCAACGCGAAATTAATAAAACCCTCAGCATCAAGTACACTCCACGACTTCAGTTTTTTGTGGACGAAGCCCAACGCCGAGGCGATCGCATTCTCCAAATCATGACCGAAATCGATCCTACCCGTCTCGATCCCAACGACCCTGGCTTTATCGATCCCTCCGACGCGGCTCCCACCCTCACCCCAGAAGAATCACCCGATCTCGACCCACCCGCCGAACTCCGGGGCCGTAGCAAAAAACGCTCTCCCTAATTTCGGCCTAAGTCGACCAACCGACTGGCCAGCAAAAGCCCATTAGGGCAGGCGGATTTTTTCGATCGAACTCACCACCCCTTCTCCCAGAAAATTCTCCACTCGACTCTGGTACGGTCCAGGTTCATCGGTTAAGAAAATCCTTAATTTCCCCTCCTCCAACTTCGACCCTTCCGAATCTCTTAATGATTCCGCACACGCCTCTGACGAGTCGACCAATTCGACCTTCGGTCCCAGTACTTTTGCCAATACCCCCTTCAAGTGCGGATAGTGGGTACAGCCCAATACCAAAACATTAATTTTTTCGCGCAACAACGGCTCCAGATACTTGCGAATCACTGCCTCCGTCACCTCCCCCTCCACCCATCCCTCCTCAACCAGCGGAACGAGCAAAGGTGTCGCTTGCCCAAAAACCTTCAGACTGGGGCGCGCTTGGCGCAAGGCCTTCTCGTACGCCCCACTCCCGATTGTCGCCGAGGTCCCAATTACACCCACCGGCCCATCTCCCGCCACCCGTAACGTCGCCGCGACTCCCGATTCAATCATCCCATGCAACGGAACATTCACCGAGGAACGCAATTTTTCCACAGCAAAAGCCGAGGCCGTGTTACACGCCACCACAATCCGATCCACTCCCTTCGCCTCGAGAAAAGTGATGATCTC
>CAJBOM010000214.1 GCA_903956835.1 uncultured Verrucomicrobiota bacterium | reverse complement strand
CGGCGGGTGCTCATAATAAGGGCGCTCAACGCCCAGCCGAGGGGGACCTCCGCTCGTGGCGGAGGGCGGCCGGGGTTATTTGGACTGCTTGTCCTCGATGTACTTTACGACATCGCCCACGCTGAGAAGTTTCTCGGCATCGCTGTCAGGAACTTCCACGCCAAACTCTTCCTCGAAAGCCATGACGAGCTCGACGATGTCGAGAGAGTCGGCCCCGAGGTCTTCGATAAACTTGGCCTCTGGGGTTACCTGCTCGGCGTTGACGCTGAGTTGTTCGACGATGATGTCTTTAATTTTCTGATCGGTGTTTTTTTCGCTCATAGTGTGGGTACTCCTGTGTTTGTGCGGAGCGCAGTTAGGATTCTCGGAGGCAATTAGGCAATCAAAAAATGCAGGAATTGGAAATAGATTTTTTCACATGGTCATCCCTCCATCCATGGCCCAAGCCTGTCCGGTGACATAACCGGCATCTGGACCGCAAAGGAAGGAGACCAATCCTGCAATTTCCTTGGGGCTACCTAAACGAGATAAGGGTATGGTGGTAAGCACTTTAGACTTAAGTTCATCACTCAAAACGGAGGTCATATCGGTTTCGAAAAAGCCTGGGCAGACGCAGTTGCAGGTGATTCCACGGGAAGCAAATTCACGAGCGACCGATTGGGTGAGGCCGATGAGGCCTGCTTTGGCGGCGGCGTAGTTTGTTTGCCCCGCGTTACCTACGAGGCCGACAACGGAGCCGATATTGATGATGCGACCTGCGCGGGCTTTGAGCATTCCGCGGGAGGCGGCGCGGATCCAGCGGAAGGCGCCGGTGAGGTTGGTATCGATTACGGCGGACCAATCTTCGTCGGTCATACGCATGATAAGACCATCTTTGGTGATGCCGGCGTTATTGATGAGGGCGCCGAGTGGACCGCCGGACTCTTTTTCCACGGCGGTGATGACTTGGAGAGCGGCGGAGGGATCGGAGATATCGGCAGGGTGGACGGAGGCGTGGCCACCAGTGGCGACAATGGCGTCGCGGACTTCGTTGAGTTTGTCTAATTGGCGGGCGACAAGAGCGACGGACCATCCTTCTAGGGCGAGGCGTTCGGCGATGGCGCGGCCGAGGCCACGGCTGGCGCCAGTGATGAGGGCGGTGCGGGAATTAGCGGGGGAGCTCATGAATAACTTTCTCTAGTTCGGCCAGAGTTCCGGCGCTGGTGCAAGGAAGATCGGGGAGAGTTTTTTTTGCGAGAGCGGTGAGGACGCCCCCTGGGCCGAGTTCGAGGAAGTGGCGGATTCCGGATTCGGCGAGTTGGCGGAGGCAGGTTTCCCAGCGGACGGTGCCGGTGACTTGATCGAGAAGGCTGGAACGAATTTCGGCTTCGGAGGAGGCGGGGCGTCCGAGAAAATTGGCGGAGACAGGAATGGTGGGGGCATGAATTTTCGTGTCGCGGAGTGCGAGGCCAAGTCCGGTGCGGGCGGACTG
The DNA here is from genome assembly GCA_903956835.1 of uncultured Verrucomicrobiota bacterium. Lineage (GTDB taxonomy): Bacteria > Verrucomicrobiota > Verrucomicrobiia > Methylacidiphilales > Verrucolacustridaceae > Verrucolacustris. The sequence continues at coordinate 14,827 of CAJBOM010000214.1, read as the reverse complement.
CATGAGGGAGGAGTGGTAGGCGCCAGCGACTTTGAGGGGGATAGATCGTTTTACGCCGGCGGTTTGGGCGGCGGTTTGGGTGGCGGCAAGTTTCTCGGCGGGGCCTGAGAGGACGACTTGGCCTCCTCCGTTTAGATTGGCGACTTCCCAGCCTGAGGCGGTGGCGATCTGGTTGGCGACGGCTTCGGTGGTGCCGAGGAGCGCGAGCATGGCGCCTTGATTTTGGGCGCAGGCTTCTTCCATGAGTGTGCCACGGCGGGCGACGAGGCGCAGGCCCTCGCTGGCGGAGAAAGTGCCTGCGGCGGCGTGGGCGGTGAATTCGCCGAGGGAAAGGCCTGCGGTAGCGGCGGGATTAAAATCGGGGCGTCGTTCGTGAAGAATTTGCCAGAGGGCTAAGCCGTGGAGGTAGAGGGCGGGTTGGCAGTAGGAGGTGCGGGTAAGTGATTCTTCGGGTCCATTTTGCAGAACCGAGAGAAAGTCGGCTGGAAGGAGTTCGGGGGAAAGACGAAGGAGGGAGTGAGCGGCGGGGGAGGCGGAGGCGAGGTCGGATCCCATGCCGACGCGTTGGGCGCCTTGGCCAGAGAAGAGGAGAGCGGTGGGTTCCATTTAAATTGAACCCTAGCGAGACCAAGCTGAATCGAATAGGGAGAAGTGACTGGAAAGGGTGGTTTGACCTCTGACCCCAAAAAATTGAAAAAGGCGATTTTTGGGAGTAAAAAAATGACCTCTGACCCCAAAAAATTGGAGAGGGGTTAGGAGAGGGCTTGGAGGAGGGTGGCGTAGACGGTGGGGAGGTCGCCAGGGTGAATACGGGTGGTGCCGATGGTGGTAAGAAAATTGGAGTCGTTGGCCCAGCGTGGGACGACGTGGACGTGAAGATGTTTAGGGACGCCGGCGCCTGCGGCCGCCCCTAGATTGATGCCGAGATTAAAGCCATCTGGATGGAGGGTTTTTTTTAAGGCGGTGACGATACGGTTGACGAGGGTCCAGAGATCGGCTGATTCCTGGGCTGAGAGGGAGGAGAGATCGTCCACCTCGCGGTAGGGGCAGACGAGAACGTGTCCGAGATTGTAAGGGTAGCGATTGAGGACGGCGAAGGAGGCTTTGGTGCGAGCGAGAACATGGTGGGCGGCGTCGTCGGAAGAGTCGGCAATCTTGCGGAAAAGATCTTCACCAGGTTTTTCTTCTCCAGTGACATAGCGATTGCGCCAAGGGGCCCAGAGGTGTTCCATTCCTCTACGATGGCAACGGCTAGCAAAGAGGGCAAACCGCAACATATCTTGGTGGGGGGAGGCGATGAGCCAGAGGTATCGCGGCGAGGAAGGGAACTTTTTAAGGAGTGGGCGCCTGAAGATGCGCTGAATGCGGAGAGGGTGGATGGGCGAGTGGAAACGGTAGAGGGAGCGTTAGAGGCCATCCGCAAAACCAGAGAAGGGCTGGAGACGTTGCCGTTTCTGGGGGGGCGGAAACTGGTATGGTTGTCGGACTGCACATTTTTGGGTGACAATCCTGCGGGGAAAAGTGAGGCGGTGCTGGATGCTCTGGCTTCGCTACACGAGTTGCTACTGAAGATTCCCGCGGGGGATGCGCAGATCCTGGTTTCGGCTCCAGGGGTGGATAAGCGACGTTCGTTTTTCCGGCAGTTTGAAAAGCTAGGGCAGGTAGAGGTTTTTGATCCGCCCGATTTGAGGCGGGGGCGAGATCGAGGGGAGTGGATGGATGAGATTGGGGAGCGTCTGCGGTTGGCGGGAATGAGTGCGGGACCTGGGGTGGTGGAGTTGCTCATGGAAATCGTGGGTTGGGATGGGAGGGCTTTAGAAAAAGAGATTGAAAAACTGCGACTGTATTTGAAGCCAGATACGAAAGTGACGGAGCAGGCGGTGAGGGAGATTGGGGCGGGACGCCGAGAGTTGGAGGTGTGGGACTGGTGTGATGCGGTGGTGGCGGGAAAAATTGGGCCGGCTCGCGCGGGGTTGCGACGGTTGTTGGATCAGGGAGAGAGTGAAGTGGCTCTGGCCATTTTGCTGGCCTCGAGCCTGCGCTTGGCGGCGTTGGGAAGGGTTTTGCAGGAGGCACGTTTATTGCGACTACCGCCCCCTGGGGGGTATGGGCAACCGACTTTGGATCCGGCGGCGGAATCGATTTTACCGAAGAATGCGAAAGGGGAGAAAGCAAACCTATGGCGGTTGGGCAAGGTAACGGGTATTTGTGGGCATCGTCCTGTAGCGGGGGTACGGCGAGCTTTGAATCGACTGCATGAACTGCAGATCGAGTTGGTTTCGGGTGGGGACCGAGTACGGGCGTTGGAGGAGGGGATTTTAAGACTTTGTTTGGATTGAGAAAAAAAAGTCGCTATTGTCTTTCTTATGTCCCTGGATGATCCAAGAGAAAATCGTATTGCGGAGTGGTTTCGGAGTTTGACGATGGGGGTGAGGATTCAGTTGGTTATGTTTACCTTGGTAGGAATTGTTTTAGGGGTGACGGCGGCGATCTCTTTGATTAAGGAACCGGTGGTCTTACTTCCGACGATTACCCCAGATTCGCAACCGGTTGCTGGTGAGCCGGTACGAGAGGGGGTGGCAAAGACAGGTAAAGAGTGGCGAGAAGCCAAGGTAATGATGGGGCAAGACGGCAAGATTGCTCAGACGGCGGAAAGCAAGGGGGAGATCGAAGCGATGCGCAGGTTGGTGGCGTTGAAACCTGAAGAGGCGGACGGATGGGATCGGCTGGGTAAAAGTCTCTACCTAGCTAAGCAGTATGATGAAGCGGTAAAGGCGTTTCGTAAGGCTTTAGAAATAAATCCAAAGTCCGGAGAAACGCTGGCGAATTTAGGGGTGACGCTGAAAACGAAGGGGGAGATGACCGAGTACGAGAAGACGGTGCAAACACTGAGTTTGGTGGATGCAAAGTTAGCCAAGAGCTTGATGGAGTTTTCGCCAGCAGTTGAGGAAACGACTTCGAGCGCGGGGAAGGGGCAACCCGCCGCGGTAGTTAGCGCAGTAGACCAAGCGGCGATGGAAGAACCAGGGGAGATTCGTGCCTTGAGGAAGTTGGTGGCGATGGATCCCAAGGATGCGAACAGTCTTGATGGGTTGGGTAAGGCGCTTTACCAAAAGGGGAATTTAAAAGAGGCGGTGGAGTGTTTCGAGAAGGCACTGGCTTTAAAACCAGGAGTGGAGGAGGTATTAGCCAACCTGGGGGTAGCGCTGAAGACTCAGGGGTCGACGCAGGAGTACGAAAAAGTTTTAGAAAAACTGGCGGCAGTGAATCCGAAAGTGGCGGCGGAGTTGAAGGCGTTTGTGCCGCCGCCGAGGCAGCCTTAGCTGATAGTTAGGCCTAAGGGTCAACTCGGATCGGTGGTATGGAAATCAACCAAAGTGGCGTGAGGGTTAAACTTTGAGGAGGTCGGCCTCTTTGGTGGTGACCAAGAGATCTATTTTGGCGACGTGCTGATCGGTGAGTTTCTGGATCTCTTTTTCACCTGAGGAGAGTTCGTCCTCGGTGATTTTGCCATCCTTCTGCTCTTTTTTGAGACCTTCGAGACCGTGGCGCCGCTCGTGACGGAGGGCGACTCGACCGTCTTCAGCCATTTTGCCAATGAGTTTAATAAGGTCCCGGCGTCGTTCTTCGGAGAGCTGGGGAATGGGGAGGCGGATGAGTTTGCCATCAACTTGAGGAGTGATGCCCAGTTGAGATTCTTCGAGAGCTTTACGGACGGGGTCGAGGGTAGCGGCGTCCCAGGGTTGAATAACGAGTAGGCGCGGTTCGGGGGCAGTGATACCTGCGAGTTCTTTGAGTCGCATGGTGGAGCCATAGGCTTCCACCCGAATGTTTTCGACGAGAGCGGCGGAGGCTTTGCCGGTGCGAACGCCTTGGAAGTCCTCCTCCACCTTGTGGAGGGTCTTGTCCATTTTTTCCTCGGTTTCGAGGAGGATATCGTCGGAGGCCATAAATGAGGAATGGCTAAAGTAAGGAGGGTGTCGCTTGGGGCGACGGTCCGCCTCGTTTAGCTTTTGGGTTGGCTTTCGCCGGGACGGTATTCCTCTTCCGCTTTATCGAAGGCTGCTTCCATTCCGCCCAAGAAGTCGGACGATTTGGAGTTATCTTCGAGTACGTTGCGCTCTTTTTCAAAGGCTTCGTCGGAGTAGGCCGCGGCCTTGATCGAGAGGCCAATTCGTCGTTCCGCTTTATTTAAGCGGATGACGCGGGCTTCAATCTCTTGGCCGGGCTTGAGGACGTCTTTGACCTTGGCGATACGCTCTTCGGAGATCTGAGAGATGTGAACGAGGCCGTCGAGGTCTCCCTCGAGTTGAATAAAGGCGCCGAAGCTGGCGACTTTACTGACGGTACCTTTGACCATCTGACCGATCTTGAAGCGGCTCTCGACCAACTTCCACGGATCTTCGGCGAGTTGTTTGAGGCCGAGAGAGATTCGTTGGTTGGCTTTGTCGATGCCGAGGACTTGAGCGTCGACGGTATCGCCTTTTTTGACGACTTCCGAGGCGTGGGTGGGTTTGCGGGTCCACGACATATCGGAGACGTGGATCATACCATCGATGCCTTCCTCCAGTTCGACGAACGCGCCATAAGCGGTGGTATTGCGGACAACCCCTTTCACCGGGCGACCGACAGGGTAGCGCAGGTGGATCTCTTCCCATGGATTGGGTTCGAGATGGCGGACGGAGAGAGAAAGTTTCTGCTCTTCCTTGCTGACGCTGATGACGATGGCTTCGATCTCTTGGCCGTCTTGAATGACATCGCTTGGACGAGCGATGCGGCGGGTCCAAGATAGTTCGGAAACGTGAACCAAGCCTTCGACTCCAGGTTCGAGTTGAACGAAGGCGCCGTAGGGCACGAGGCTGGTGACCTTGCCACGGATCTTGAGATTGACGGGATACTTCTCGGCGATTTTGTCCCAAGGATTTTCCGACATCTGTTTGAGGCCGAGGGAAACACGGAGGCGTTCCTTATCGATCTCCAGAACGATGACTTCGATTTCCTGGTTGGTTTGCAAAAGTTCGGAAGGGTGACCGAGGCGACCCCAGGTCATATCGGTGACGTGAAGAAGGCCATCGAGACCGTCGAGATCGACGAAGGCGCCGAATTCGGTGAGATTTTTGACGCGGCCTTTGACTTTGGCTCCCTTGTCGAGGTGGGAGAGGAGTTTGGCACGTTTCTCATTGCGTTCCTCTTCGATGAGTTCGCGGCGAGAGAGAACGACGTTCTTGCGGTCTTCGTTGAGTTTGACGATGCGGCATTCGAGGGTTTTGCCGAGGAACTCGCGGAGATTTTTCGGCGGGTTGATATCGATCTGGGAGGAGGGCAAGAAAGCTTCGACGCCGACATCGAGCATGAGACCACCTTTGACGATATCGCGAACGATGCCTTGAACGGTTTTACCCGACTCGCTGAGTTTAACGATTTTGTCCCAATTTTGTTTATGGGCTGCTTTTTGGCGGGAGAGGACGACTTGACCATCTTCGTCTTCGAGGCGTTCGAGGAGGACTTCAATCTCTTGGCCAATGGCCAAATCGTCCGCGGGGCTAAATTCGCCGAGGTCGATGGCGCCCTCGGATTTGTAGCCGATATCGACCATGACTTCGCGAGGGCGCCGTTCGATGATGCGGCCTTTGACGATGGTGCCTTCCTTGAAGTTTTGCATCGACTGGGACAAAAGAGTTTCGAAATTGGTCATATGGATTTTTTCTTAGTTGAAAGAAGCGGACAGAAGAATCTGACTGCTTGGCAAGATGGTCACGAGACCATCGGAGTACTATGTTGAGGGTTTCTTCTCATGTCCCCCAGATTGCTCTGGGAGGTAAGACACGAGAGGAGAAGAATACGCTTCTGGGGGGGGCGGGCAAGCTCGGGGTTTTGAGGTGTGCGGAGTGGCGGATGGGGGAGGCGGGTAGAGATCCTTGGGTGGGCGGCAAGGGGGGGAGGTGGTTAGGGGAGAAGGGGGCGGCTATGGTGAGGGCGGGGTTGAGGGCGTGGGGGAAAGGGCAGATGGGACAAGTGGAGGGGAGAAGGGTGGGGGTGATTGGGGTGGTGGAGGGGGGAAGTTGGCCGGAGTGGTTGGAGGGGATGAGTACGAAAGATGTGGCGGAGAGTTGGCGAGAGAGATCTCCTTTATGGCTATTGGAGAAATTGCCGAATTTGGCGGCGGCACAGTTGGCGGTGGAGATTGGGGCAAGAGGTCCTGTGGAAACTGTGCGGGAGAAAAAGGGGGTGAGGGAGGATGCGGAGAGACGAATTCAGCGCTGGGGGAGGCGTGGGGTGGAGTGGGCGGTGTTGATTTGTATTACGGAGAAGGGGGCGGTGGCAGAAGTTTGGGGGTTGGAGAATAAAAAATGAAAACGGTGGAGGAGTTAGGAGAGTTGGTTAGGCAGGCGGTGGCGGAGACCTTGCGAAAAAAGGAAGGCGTACTGGAGGAGCAGCGATTGGGGGCGGATTTGGGGGCGGAGAGTATTGATCGCATTGATTTAACCTTTCGCTTGGAAGAGGCGGTGGGAAAGGCGTTGGACGAGAAAATTCTTTTTGCGGAGCCTGATCCGACTTTGGCGGAGTTGACGGCGAGATTGGCGAAGATGATTGAGGATAAAAAGTGAGCCGGCGTGTGGTTATCACGGGATTGGGAGCAGTCACTGGGTATGGGGTGGGGAGAAAAGTTTTTTGGGAGGGTGTGGTTGGAGGACGATCGGCTGTGCGTGCGGTGGAATGGGAGGGGTGGGAGAAGGCCCCTATTCAAGTGGCGGCACAAATTGTCGAAGAGAAGTCGGAGAAGAGGGAGGAGTGGAGAAGTTTGCGTTGGGCCAGATTGGCTTTGCAGGAGGCGATGAGATCGAGCGGGGTGAGCCGGGGTGCGGGAATCGCTGGGACGATCGGGTGGCCGGGACCAGGGGAGAAGGGGAAGGGACAGGATTCATTAGAAAATTTGGCTAGGGAAGTGGGTCTGGAGGGAGAAAGAGTGGAAAGTTTGGCGGCATGTGCGGCATCAACTCAGGTGATTGCGGAGGCGTTTTGGATGATTCGTGATGGTGAGGTGGATGAGATGGTGGCGGGGGGAGCAGATGGAAGAGCGCATCCTGGAGGATTGTTGGGGTACGACAGGTTGGGGGCGTTGGCGCGGGGATTTCGGGAAAAGCCTGAGGAGGCTTGTCAGCCCTTTGGTTTGGGTAGATCAGGATTTGTGGTGGGGGAGGGAGCGGGCTTTCTTGTTTTAGAAGAGAGAGAGAAAGCAATGGCTCGGGGAGCGAATATTTTGGCTGAGGTGCGCGGTGCGGCGGTGGGTTGTGATGCTTGGAGGGTGACGGATCCGATGGAGGATGCGGTGGAAGCGGTGGCGTGTGTCACGGGGTGTTTGCGGGATGCTGGGTTCGAGGCGGGGGAAGTAGATGCGGTAGTGGCGCATGGAACGGGGACAGTGGCGAACGATCGGGCGGAGGCGAAGATGTTGAGGAAGGTGTTTGGGGAGCGGAATCCATGGGTGATCGCTCCGAAAAGCAGGATTGGGCATTTATCGATGGCGTCTGGGGCGGTGGAGTCGGTTTTGGCGGTGCAGGCGATTGCAGAAAATTTTTTACCTTCGACCTTAGGAAAAGATTGGCGGGCGGATCCCGATTGTCCGGTGCGGGTGGTGGAGGTTGGAGGAAAAAAAGGGGTGCAGGCTATCTTGAAGCCGTCTTTTGGGTTTGGGGGGCAGAACGCGTGTTTGTTATTTATTCGGACGTAAGCTTTGAGGTTGGGAAAAGCGGAGAAAAAGGATAGGGTAATCACTTATGCCGACTTACGAGTACGTTTGTAAAAAGTGTAAAGCGCACTTAGATATTTTTCATTCCATGAAGGATGCCGATTTAAAAATCTGCCCGAAAGAGAAGTGTCCGAAGAAAGTTTGGGGTAAGGGTGCGATGGTGAAGCAAATGGGGACGGGGGCGGGCTTTATTTTTAAAGGGAGTGGATTTTATATCACTGACTATCGCAGTGCGGGGTACAAGAAGGCGGCGAAGGAGGCTTCGGGGGGTGGAGAGAAAAGTGGGGAGAAGAGCAGCGAGAAAAAGAAGGCCCCGGATAATGGGGCTGGGAGTGGGACGACGGCGGGTGGAGCGACAAAGTCTGGGGAGGGGAAGTCCGGGAAAAGCAAGTGATCCTGAGAGGGCTGGTTTTCCTGGTGGGATTTCTTTTGTTGGGGAGGGTGGAGGGTGCGGTGGGTAAGGCAGAGGGAAAGAGTGTGCGACTGCAGATTGAGGCGAAAGACAGGGTGGAAGCGGTGCGAGTGGCGAGTGCATCGGCGGGAGCTTCGGATCTTTTTGATGAACTGACAAAAACTCGATTACTTTCTCCTTTGGAGATCCGGGGGCAATTGGAAGTGGGGGGTCCAGTACCGCCGGTTTTGGAGTGGGAGGGGCGGACAAAGTGTCGGATCAAGGCGGATCCGCAGGGAGAAGATTTTGCGGCGGCCTGGGTTTCGACGGTGATTGAGGCGCGGATTTTGGCGGCGGCGCAGAAGCGGGAGGGGTCGGCTTCGATTCGTTGGCTGGCGGAGGGGTGCACGGGGCGAGCGATGGGGAGGGATGAGGCGATGGAGGGGCGGGTGGCGGCGGCGGTGGCGCGATTGGATGAGGCAAGTTTAAGTCGGATACAGTTGTGGCCTGAGCAGGGAGAGCTGGCGGCGGATGGGTTGACGCGCGATGTACGGCGACTTTTGGCTTCGCGATTGGTGGTGCGGGCGGTTTCGAGTGCTCATCGGTTGCGGTTGGAAGAGTGGGTGGCGGTGGGATGTCCGGGGAAATTCTGGTCGGACACGAAGGAGGAGGACGGGGCTTGGCGGAGGAGTTTGGCGGAGCCTGAACGCAGAAGCAGTACTGAACCGCAGAGTCCAGAGGAGACGGTAAAAAAACTTCGAGAACTTGCGGCACAGGTGGCGAAGGCCACGGTACGAGGAAATCAGCCGATAGAGGGGTTGGAGATGGAGTTACTGAAATTGGAGGCGACGGCGGATCCTTTTCTCCGCCCTGCGATTTTCCGCTATCGTCAGGCGGTGAAGGCAGGGGATCAAGAGGAGGATCAGCAAGAGAGGGAAGCGGCGATGAAGGACGCGGATGTGGCGGTGGGGCGATGGCGGGAGATGCGTGGGCGGGCGGAGGAGCTTTTGGACTGGTATGAGATTAATGTGCCGGATGCGCGAATGGGGCCAGGGCTACGAGAGTGGGACGAGAGGCTGAAGCCTCCGATAAAAAAAGAGGGGCGACCGACGGGATTCGAACCCGCGACAGCCAGAATCACAATCTGGAGTTCTACCAGCTGAACTACGGCCGCCATTTATGAGCCCCCTTAAGGTAAACGGAGAATCGGACCGAGCCAAGCTTCGCCAAGGACGTGTGGTGGGGGTGACAGGAACGATGGCGGCGGGTAAGTCCACCTTGGGGAAGATGCTGGAGGAGGAGGGGTGGTGGGTGATTGAGAGTGATGGGTTGGTTCATCGCCTTTATGAGCGTGGAGCGGAGGGGTATAGAAAACTGGTTGACGCGCTGGGGGATTCGATCTTATCTTCCTCAAAAGACTTGGACCGCGGGTTGTTGGCCGCGTCGATGATTCGGGACTCTTCCGTTTACGCCACTGTCAACCACCTGATCCATCCAATGGTTCGTGCTACTTGGAAGTCGGAAGTCGGCGAAAGCCTTCGCCTCCATCCCCGCCGTAACGTGGCGGTGATCATCCCCTTGCTTTTTGAAGTTGGGGTGGAGGAATCCTTCGATGAAAAAGTGCTAGTGGGTTGTCGGGCTACGGTGTCCCGGCGACGATTGCACGAGCGGGGTCTGGCGCCTGAGGCGATAGACTTCTGGATGGGAAAGCAGTGGGCGGTAGAAAAGAAAGCCCAAGCCTGCGATCACGTCTTGTGGAATGAAGGAAGTTTGGCACTGCTGCGCGACCAAGCGAAGCGTCTGGCCAACCCCGTGCGGGGTTGACGGCGCCCTCCGCCTGGAGTGAAGCGAGAGAGGGATACTTATGAATGGTGAAGGACAAGATCAAGGCAATCAGGGAAACCAAGATTCCGGCCGACAAGGCGAAGGAAACTATGGTCCGCGTAACGATTACGGACCTAGGCGCTACGCACAAAATCGCAGGATGGGAGGAGGAAGGGATCGTCGTGGGGGTTATGGGGGCGGGGGTGGGTATGCGCGGAATGATTATAACAATTATCGGCGCGGCCCAGATGGAGGGAACCAAGATGGTGGTGGAGGACCTGAGGCGGCAGCGGAGGAGCCGCGGCCGACGGGGCCACTGCTTCGTTTAGATGTTTTACAAAAAATGGCTTTCCCTGCTTTGATCGAAAATGCAACTGAGGTGGGAGTAGAAAATCCAGGGGGATTGCTGAAGTATGAGCTGATTTTCGAAATACTGCATCGGCATGCGCAGGCGAATGGACGGGTTTCGGGCGAAGGTATTCTGGAAATCTTTCCTGACCAATACGGTTTTTTGCGGTTGCAGGCGAATAATTATCTGGCGACTCGGGAAGATATTTATGTGAATCCAGCTTTGATCCGGCGTTACGGATTGAGGCGTGGGGACCGAGTGGGTGGGGAGATTCGTTCTCCTCGACAGAAGGAGCACTACTTCTCATTAGCGATGGTTGAGACGATCAGTGGGGAAGATGCTTCGAAGCGGGTGCCACCGATTCATTTTGATAATTTAACCCCGCTCTTTCCCAATCGCCGAGTGATTTTAGAGAATGAAAAGCTGAAGGACATCGCGATGCGCGCGTTTGATTTGGTGAGCCCGATTGGCTTTGGCCAGCGGGGTTTGATTGTGGCGCCGCCGCGCACCGGAAAAACGGTACTGATGCAGAAGATGGCCAACGCCATCACCGCGAATAATCCCAAGGCCCATTTGATTGTGCTCTTGATCGATGAAAGGCCTGAGGAGGTTACGGATATGGCCCGCTCGGTAGAGGGGGAAGTGATTAGTTCGACTTTTGATGAACCACCCGATCGGCATGTGCACATTGCGGAGATGGTAATTGAGCGAGCCAAGCGACTCGCGGAGCAGGGCACGGATGTGGTGATTCTGTTGGATAGCATCACCCGTTTGGCCCGGGCCTATAACACGGTGCAACCGCACAGTGGAAAGATTCTTTCGGGTGGGGTGGATGCGAACGCCTTACACAAGCCGAAGAGGTTCTTTGGGGCCGCGCGTAATTTAGAGGAGCGGGGCAGTTTAACGATTATTGCCACGGCCTTGGTGGATACGGGAAGCAAGATGGATGAGGTGATCTTTGAAGAGTTTAAAGGTACGGGAAATATGGAGATTCATCTCGATCGTGCTTTGGTGGATAAGCGAATTTATCCGTCGATCAACATTTCGAAATCAGGCACGCGCAAAGAGGAGCTTCTCTATCACGCGGAAGAGATGCCGCGAATCCATATTCTGCGGCGGGCCTTGTCCTCTTTACCTCCGGTGGAAGCGATGGAGCTTTTGCTGGGACGCCTAAAGAAAACCAAGAGCAACGTCGAGTTTCTCTTGGCAATGAACCTGAAGGAGTAGTTCCTTTTTTTCTCGGAATGAAAGTTCTCGTCACCGGCGGAGCAGGCTACATCGGCTCAGTTTGCGGAGAGGAGTTGATCCGTGCGGGGCATGAGGTGGTGGTCTGGGACAACTTAAGCGAAGGGCACCGTTCGGCGGTGCCTCCTCAGGCGGTTTTTTTGCAGGGGGATTTGGCGGATCGAGATCTTCTGCAACGCGCGGTGCAGGAGCACCGACCTGAGGCGGTGATTCATTTTGCGGGGAAGGCATTGGTCCCTGAAAGCATGCGGGATCCGTCCTCGTACTACAGGGTGAACGTGATGGGAGGGATTAATCTTTTGGACGCGATGGTTTCGTCGGGGTGCCGAAAGATTATTTTTTCGTCAACCTGCGCCACTTATGGATTACCCGAAAAAATGCCAATGGATGAGCAGACGCCACAGAAGCCGATTAATCCTTATGGCCACTCCAAGTTAGTTTTCGAGCAGGTGTTAGCGTGGTATGCCCAGATTCACGGGATTGTGCCAACGTGTCTGCGTTATTTTAATGCCTCGGGGGCTTCGGCGGAGAGAGGGGAGCATCATCGAGTGGAGACCCATTTGATTCCCAATGTTTTACTGACGGCGCTTGGGCAAAGGAAGGAAGTGGAAGTTTTTGGGGAAAATCATGCGACCCCTGATGGAACCTGCGTTCGTGATTACATTCACGTGAAGGATTTGGCATCAGCCCATATTTTAGCGTTAGCCAGAGAGAAACCTGGGCATTTTAATGTGGGAACGGGCAATGGGTACTCGGTGAAGCAGGTGATTGAGGTGGCCCGCAAAGTGACAAAAAAGGAGATTCCGATGCGGGGACAACCCGCGCGCGCAGGGGATCCGCCTGCTCTGGTGGCATCGTCGCATAAGCTTCAGAGGGAATTAGGTTGGAAACCAAGCCATTCGGGCTTGGAGGAGATATTAACGAACGCTTGGGATTGGCATCGGGCCCACCCGCACGGCTATGCCGATTAGGAAGATGAGTGCTATGCGCAAGCCCCTGACGGTTTCGGTTGAGCATTTCTACACAGAGCATGCTGCGCGGTTGCAGTTAAAGTTGGTTGCAGGGCAGGAGGGGATGGGGCGATTGATACGCGAAGGCGCGGTGAATCGTTTGGGGATGGCCTTAACTGGTTTTACAAAATATTTTGCTTTTCGGCGGGTCCAGCTGATTGGAAAGAGTGAAGTGAGTTATTTTACTTCATTGGATGCGCCCATGAAGCTGGAGAGGATCCGAGCGATTTTGAAACGGAAGATTCCGTGCATTGTTTTCAGTCGTGATAATCGGCCCCCTGCGGTGATCCTGAAGGAGGCGCAGGCTCTGAAGATTCCCGTCTTTATTTCGCCGATACCGACTCCACGTTTGGTCAATTTGATCACGCTCTGCTTGGAGGAAGACTTTGCCCCGCTGACGAGTGAGCACGGAAGTATGGTAGATATCATGGGAGTTGGGGTGTTGATTCGGGGGGATAGCGGGATTGGCAAGAGTGAGTGTGCTTTGGGGTTGATTGAACGTGGGTACTCATTGGTGGCGGATGACATCACACGTCTCCGGTTAATTGAGGGTCGAGAACTCATGGCAACTTCCGCGGAGGTTACGCGGACTTTTATGGAGGTGAGGGGGATTGGGATTATTAATGTGGCGGCGCTCTTTGGGGGCAGGGCAGTACGGACAGAGAAGAGGCTCGATTTGGTGGTGAGTTTGGTGGAGTGGGATAAGGTTGAGGAAATCGAACGAACGGGTTTGGATCAGCAATTCTATGAAATCTTGGGTTTAAAAGTTCCGCACATCAGGATTCCGATTCGGCCAGGTCGGGACCTGGCGGGATTGGTTCAAGTTGCGGCCTTGGATCAAAAGATGAAGACGATGGGGCAATTCTCGGCGTTGCAATTTAATGAGAAGCTGATGTCGCGGCTCAAGTTGAAGGATGGCTAAGAATGGCCACGCCTGCCAGCGCTGGGGAGGGATCGACCCAAGAGGCGGTCATTCAAAATCGTCTGGGCCTGCATGCGCGCCCTGCGGCCATGTTTGTTCGGGAAGCGAATCGGCATCGCTGTGATATTCATGTGGAAAAGGATGGGGAGACGATCAATGGCAAAAGTATTATGGGACTGATGATGCTGGCGGCGGGGATGGGGTCAAAGATTCGGATACGGGCGCAGGGTGCGGGATCGTCTGAGGCCTTGAAATCTCTTTTAGAATTAGTGGAAAGAAAGTTCGACGAGGAGTAGTCGGAAAGGAGATAGTCCTCTCCCGTGAAGGACACTGGTAATTTTCTTGAGCCGACGACGGAGCTTCGCCTCCCAGGGATTGCGGCTTCCCCTGGGGTGGTAACGGGGCAATTAGTCATTTTCAGTCATGAAGAGGTGCGCATACCTGCGACTCCGATCGGGGAGGAACAGTTGGATGGGGAGATGCGAAGGCTAGAGGTAGCCCTGCTAAAGACGCGGGAGCAAATTCAGAAAATCAAGGAGCAGCTCTCGAAATCGTTGGGGGAGGGGCAGACGGAGATATTTGAGGCACATCTTTTGGTGGCGGCGGACAGCACGATCGCGGTGGCGGTGCGCCGCCAACTCCAACTCCGTAAAGTGTGCGTTGAGCATGTCTATCAGCATGTGATTCACACCTATGCCCAAAGCATGAAGGAGATGGAAGATCCTTACCTTCGGGAAAGGGCGGCCGATATATTGGATGTGGGGCGGCGGGTGGTGCACAACCTGCTGGGACGTAAGTTGGCGGACCTCTATGCGCTGGACACGCCGAGCATTATTTTGGCCCACGATCTGGCTCCTTCGGATACGGCGATGCTGAATCGGCAAATGGCTTTGGGTTTCGCGACGGAGGTGGGCAGCACGACTTCGCATACGGCGATCATGGCGCGATCTCTCAACATTCCAGCAGTGGTTGGGTTGCACCACATTTTGGATCGTTGCGAATCGGGTGCTCCAGTGATTCTGGATGGGTACGCGGGAATCTTGATTATTCATCCCTCGCCCCAGACTCGATATGAGTATGGTCAGATTGGGAAACGGCGGCATGCGGTGGAGCAGAGTTTGGATGCACTGCGGGAAACTCCAGCAACAACCAAGGATGGGCGTCGGTTGGTGCTTTCGGCGAATGTGGAGTTACCGGAAGATCTCCCGCTGATTGCGGCAAGTGGGGCGGAGGGGATTGGGTTGTACCGTACTGAGTTTCTTTTTCTGAATCGGGTGCAGTAAGATCGGAAGAGCGTCGTGTAGGGAAAGAGTGTGCCTCTATGTGTAGATCTCGG
>CAJBOM010000213.1 GCA_903956835.1 uncultured Verrucomicrobiota bacterium | reverse complement strand
TGGTGATCGAATTGTGAGCTCTTTACGGCTAACGCACCCAGCTGATCTTTCGCTTTTTCACCGTCCTGCCTCCACCGAACAACCTCCTCCTCTTTTTGAGCTAAGAGATTACCTTCAGTCTCACGATTCGACTTCAGCCCCGAGGTGGCCGCCTCAACCTCTTGTGCCCGCTTGCCTGCAGCTAATTTTGCCTCGGTCGAACTTTGCGCTTCACCACGTGCACTCTCCATTCGAGCCGTATCTGCGGCGATTTCATCGCGGCGTTTGACGACAAGATCCGATAACTCCCTGCGGCGACTTTCCGCGGGCTGCAACTGAGAACCACAGAGATCTTTCTTCTGCTGTTGAGCCGCACGCTCCACTCTTCGCTCCGTTAAAAGATCATTGCAACGCACCTCCTCTAATTCCGCTTCCTGACGAGCTTTCCCTGTTTCATCCGCCTCCCCTGCCAGACTTGTCTCCACTACGAGGTGCTTTTCCGCTTCAACACTCTTTTCAGTCGCCATTCTTTGATGCACCGTAATTTCTTGTTCAAGGTGTGCCTTTTCCGTGGTTCGCCGCGCAATATCTCCACTCAAACTCCGACAAAGCGACTCTTTCCTGTCATGCTCTCTTCGCACCTCTTCAAGGGATTTTTGGGCTGTCTGCTCTTGAATCCGTGCCGCCTCGTACTCTCTCCGTGCCTGCTGCAACTGATCTCGCAATGAACCCACTCGGAGAGTGGTTTTCTGTACAGCATCTTCCGCCTCTTGCGATTGAACATGGGCGGTTTCTAACTCAAGGCGAGCAGGGCGAGTAGCCTTCGCATATCCACGTCTTTGCCAACCCAACTTACTCATCATTCTTCCGTCGCGGCAGATGATCGATGCCTCGGGGCGAATAAGGCTCAGCGCTTTGGCCTCCTCCCATGTCTCAACAATACAAATCCCCGCGAGCAATTTCGGCAAAAGAGCCTCCCATCCTGCCCCACCCTCGACAAAATTCCACGCACCCTCAGGCCAATCCACGACTGCAGCTTGAGTAGTCGCGCGGGAAATCAGAATTCCCGAAGCCGAAACATCTGCTGACTCAAGAGCCTCCCCCATTCGATCAAGATCATCTACCAAAACCCCATCGAGCATCGGTCCTAATGCCAAGGCCACCGCAGCTTCATACCCAGGACGCACTTTCAGAGCAGGCCAGATCGCCTCCGCCCCCGTTTGACCTTTTTCTGTCCACAATCGCAAGCACACCTCCGCCTCACCTGCAGATCGCTCCCGCATCGCCTCTTCGCGCGACTGAGCCAAGGTTTTTTCCGCGAGGAATTCCGAAAGGGTCTGCTCTACCGTCGATAATTCCGCCTCTATTTTGTGTGCCAGTCCTTCGCAATCCCCCCCTCTTTGACGGAGTTCTTTTAGCAAATATTCCGACTCTTGATAGCGACGAGCACAATCCGCAAGACCAGTTTTTTCCCGCTCCTCTTCCAAGCTTTTTTCTTCCAACTCAGCGCGAATTCTTTGGAGGGCTTCGCTCCTTTGCTGGGTGATTGCTTCTTCTGCACTGGCTCTAGCCCGAGCTCCCTCCGCCTCTCTTCGTGCCGTCTCCCGACGTGTCCGAATCGATTCCATTCTGCCCACCGCCTCCTCACGTTGCCGTCGCGCCTTCCCAACCAACTCTTGTGCTTCCTGACAGACCTGCTCCGCCGCGGAAACCTCGGTGGATATTCTCTCCATATCTGCCGTTAAGGAACGAATTAGATCCTCCTGCGCCGCGGTCTGTCTTTCCGCGAGAGCGATTTCTCCCCTTGCCCGCTCAATTGTTGCTCCAAGTTCATCCGCCCGCTGACTCTGTAGGCTGGCTCTTTCTCCACAGCGCACTTCTTCCGCTTGCGCCGCTACCACTTCACGCTCTGCATCCCGCCAAGCGCGGTCAGCTTCCTCTAACTTTACCCGCTGCGCTCGAACTGCCTGATCACATAAGATCTCCGTTGCTTGGGCTCGCTCAAGGTCGGCCTTGAGCTTGGCTTGATGGCTGGCCAGCTCATCAATTTTCAGAAGAAGCTGGTCACGTTCCCGAGCTGAGAGGGCCAAATCTAAGCGCTTCAATTTATCGAATATTTCGCGATGGCGACGCGCCTTGCCTGCTTGTCGCTGCAGGGATCCAATCTGCCGACGAACCTCACGCAAAATATCGGCTAACCGAAGAAGGTTGGCCTCTGTTCCTTCCAATTTTCTTTCCGCCTCCCGCTTCTGAACTTTAAAACGCATGACTCCGGCCGCTTCCTCAAAAATCGCTCTCCGATCTTCTGGCTTGGAGGAAAGTATCTGATCAATCTTTCCCTGTTCCATAATCGAGTAGGCCGCCCGCCCGATTCCTGTATCCAGAAACAGTCTCTGAATATCTTTAAGTCGGCAATCGACTCCGTTTAAGGCGTACTCACCAACTCCATCACGAAAAACCCGCCGCGTGATCTGTACCTCGTGATAGTCTGTTCCCAAAATCGTCTCACAATCACTAAAGGTCAGCGATACTTCCGCCATCCCGCTCGCCTTCCGCCCCGCCGCCCCGTGGAAGATGCAGTCCGCCATCTCCTGCCCGCGCAAGGCCTTGGCCGACTGCTCCCCCAGAACCCAACGAATCGAATCGAGAATGTTACTCTTTCCCGTCCCATTTGGCCCCACGATCGCCGTAATTCCCTCATGGAACTCCAAAACGGTTCGATCGCAAAAAGACTTGAACCCCTCCATTTCTAAGCGCTTTAACTTCATCGCTTCTTATCCCTAGTGACCAAACCCCGCTAAGCAAGAAAATCCAACATCTTGTGTGAATACATTATTAGCACCCTATTTGTAGTAAATATCCTTGCTTGCTACTTCATCCGATTCTCGTCCATAAACATCCCTAGATGACGCCTGCTGGATCCATGCCGGGAACGACTCGTAAAGAGAGCGACTCCATGGGCACGGTCAACGTAGCCGCGGATCGCTATTACGGAGCTCAAACGGAGCGGTCCCTCCACCACTTCGATATCGCACATGACACGATGCCTGCCCCACTTATTCACGCCTTCGGTCACTTGAAGGGAGCCTGCGCGCTAGCCAATCAGGAGCTCGGCTTCCTCCCAAAAGAAAAAGCTGATCTCATCGTCAAAGCCGCTGCCGAAGTCGCCGAAGGTAAACTAGACGACCACTTCCCTCTTCGTATTTGGCAAACCGGTAGCGGCACCCAGACAAACATGAACGTCAACGAGGTGATCTCAAACCGGGCGATTGAAATGGCTGGAGGACTACTAGGCTCGAAAAAGCCGGTCCATCCTAACGACGACGTCAACATGTCCCAATCTTCAAACGACACCTTTCCCACCGCCATGCACCTTGCCGCCGTATCCGAACTCAAAAAGACACTCCTTCCTTCCGTCCGAAAACTCCGTGATGCCATCGATAAGAAATCAAAAGAGTTCAAGGATCTAATCAAAATCGGCCGAACCCACCTGATGGATGCCGTACCCATGACCCTGGGGCAGGAGTTTTCAGGCTATGTCGCTCAACTGGATGCCGCTATGGCCCGGATCGAAGCATCTCTTCCCGAACTTTATGAATTAGCTCTCGGTGGAACCGCCGTAGGAACCGGCCTCAATACCCATGTCCAATTTCCTGGAAAAGCCGCCTCCCACTTAGCAAAGTCCACGGGATTCCCTTTTGTTTCTGCCAAAAACAAATTTTACGCCCTGGCCACTCACGATCCCTTAGTGGCGGCTAGTGGAGCTCTTCGCTCTCTTTCGGTCGCTCTGATGAAAATCGCCAATGATATCCGGTGGCTCGGATCAGGGCCTCGGGCCGGCCTCGCCGAACTTCAACTCCCCGAAAACGAGCCCGGCTCCTCTATCATGCCCGGCAAAGTAAACCCTACCCAATCCGAAGCCATGACGATGGTTTGCGCCCAGATCCATGGAAACGACTCGGCCATCGGATTTGCCGGATCGCAGGGCAACTTTGAACTGAATGTTTTTAAGCCGGTCATCATTCATAACTTTCTCCACTCGGTTCAGCTCTTGGCCGATTCTTGCCGCTGCTTCCGTGAATTCTGCGTGGAAGGAATCAAAGCCGATGCCGCTAAGCTAAAGGACTATACCGACCGCTCTCTCATGTTGGTCACAGCTCTCTCCCCTAAGATCGGCTACGACAAGGCGGCCGAGGTGGCAAAAAAGGCGCACCATGAGAACTCGACCCTCAAAGAAGCTTGTCTCGCCCTCGGATATCTCAAGGCGGATGAATTTGATAAGTTGGTCCGGCCGGAAGACATGCTCGGCCCTAAGGCTTAATCTGTCTATTTGCCACACAACGACTCTCCTGCTTTAGGAGGTTTAAAATCAGTTCTTTTTCTTGGTCGCTAATTTAATTGTAAATGAGTGGTTGCCAGCCCCGTGATTCCAGAAGCTGTCGTCGCTAGCTTTGTAGTACGACCGGCTTCCCTGGCTGGACTCCCGCTTAGGGCTGGGAAGATGAAAATCACTGAATAACCGAATAGTGTTCCCATTAACCACGGCATATCCATAGGGCTTGCCAGTAATCAGATCCTTCTTGTTGTCGATAAATGTGGCGGGACTTTTATCGAGCTCATCCAACTCGGTGGGTAGGCGTCCCTCGCTTTGATAAAACCCATCCACGTCATAGTAAATGCTCCTTAAATCCTTCACCCGCTGCTGATCCTGCGCAAGATAGCGGGCTTTAACGGGTCCACCGCTGACGTAAATCGCCCCGGCCAATGAAATTCCGATCAAACCGATCAGTAGGCCCTTGAGTTGAGCTGCGGAAAGAAAGAATGGAATCATCTGTTTTTCCGACTCTCCTAAACGAAGCTCTTTTAAGTAGTGCAAAATAACTCCTCCGGACAAAGACCCAGTGATCACGACCTTCAGGAGGAAACGCGAAGTAAGATCCCCCTCAAGAAGTCGCAAAACGAGAAAGATAAGGTCAGTCAAGAGAACGGCCACGGCTACAAAGAGAGTGAGATAGGTTAGCCAGCGGCGGATCGGGGAGATTCCCAGCCCAGGATCTTTCTCCATCTCCCTTCGGATGATGTGCTGTATAAAAAGAAAGACAGGGAAAGACGCAACAATCGAAGCCGTTGCCCAGCGAATCTCCCCGAAAAAATCGTTGGCCGACTCCGAGGGCAACGGGAATGCAATGTTGGTAAATTGAAAAAGGAGGGCACCCAAAGCCCAAGTCCAAATGTAGAGAGAAGTGAATAGGGTTAGATAGAAAAATGCCTCCCGGGGCGAGTTGGAGGCTTTTTTTCTCGGTACGGGAACGGGAAAATTCACATCGGAAAAGGCCTGAAGAGCTGACTCAATTTCCCTATCCGACCACCCGCCTGTTTTCAGGGCCTGGGCAATCTTGGTTTTCGAAAGGCCTTGGGCTAGGGATGCTTCCACGAATCGGGTGATTTCAAGCGAAGCCACACTATCTTTTTACATCATGAGTCCCTTCTAGGCAGTAATTATTTTAGGGCGAATGCCTAGTCAACATTCATTGCCTCAACCTCCTTGTGCTTATAAATTTCTCAAATGAGCATGCGTTCCCTGGTTCATTTTCTGTGTCTTTTTTTCGCCTTCTCACTCCACGCCTCAGATCGACCGAACTGACAGGGAAATTGGAAGTTAATAGAGTTTTTCGAAACAGGAAAACCAGAGCTTTATGATCTCTCATCCGATCCTTCGGAAAGCCAGGATTTGGTAGGTACCAACACAGAAAAAACAAACCTTCTGCTCAAAGATTTGCATGAATGGCAAAACGAAACGCGAGCGGCCATACTATTCGGAACTAATCCTAACTACGATCCAAACGCTAAAAAACGTCCCCGCGAAGATCGAAAGTCCCTCCCCGCCATAGGCCACTTCTAGGCCTCCCTTATAATTAATGAATTCGCATCGTGCCTTTGGAGATTGTTTCAGGCAGGATGTGCGATGCCCTTTAACGAATTAGGCCTTGCAGCTCAGATCAATCAAGCGGTCAAAGACGCTGGATATACAGAACCGACCCCCATTCAAACCGCAGCCATTCCGGTTATTCTCCAGCGGCACGACTTGATGGGCATCGCCCAAACCGGCACAGGTAAGACAGCCGCTTTTGTTCTTCCGCTTCTTTCCTTGATCGCGGCCAATCCTCCCCAGCATCGTGGAATTCGGGCTCTGATTATGGTTCCTACTCGCGAGCTTGTCGTGCAGATCGAAGAAAATATTTACAAATACTCTCGGCATCTTCCTCTTCGCATCGCCACCATCTTTGGTGGAGTCAGTCAACGTCCACAGGTTCGGGCCTTGCAAATGGGAGCTGACCTCGTTGTGGCTACTCCTGGGCGGCTGCTCGACGTCATTCGGGGTCGTGAACAGAGCCTGCGCACGCTCGAATTCCTGGTCTTAGATGAAGCGGATCGAATGCTCGACATGGGATTCGTCCCAGCCATCCGCGAAATTGTTCGACTCCTTCCTCGCCAGCGTCAGACACTGCTTTTTTCCGCCACACTTTCTCGTGAAGTGGAAAGACTGACCCGCGAGTTCATGCACAACCCCAAGCTCATTGAAATCGGGCGACGCTCCAATCCAGCAGAAACCGTCACCCAATATCTCTACGAGGTTTCTCATCATGCAAAACAAGCCCTGCTCTCTCATCTTCTAAAAGGCGATACCTTGCGAACGGTTCTCGTCTTCTCGCGAACCAAACACGGGGCCGATCGGATTGCTCGCCGTTTAGAATCAATGAAGATCCCTGTCGCAACCCTTCACGCAAATCGTTCTCAAAACCAGAGGCTTCGTGCCCTCCAGGATTTTAAATCAGGCCGAGTACGTGTTCTTGTTGCCACCGATATCGCCGCACGAGGAATCGATGTCGAAGGCATTTCCCATGTGGTGAATTATGATTTTCCGCGTCATCCAGAGGATTACGTTCACCGAATTGGACGAACGGGGCGGGCTCATGCCGTTGGTGAGGCCATCAGCTTTCTTGCTCCCGACGATTTTTCCCACCTCCGAACCTTAGAACGGTTTTTAGGTCGCGGAATCCTTCGTCGCCGGGTTGAGGGCTTTGCTGAACCTGCCAACACTGCCGCCTCTCACCGTCCAGCGGGTCCTCGCGACCCCTCTGCCCCTCCCCCCGCACCCTACCGACCCCGTCGCGATACCATGCCTTGGCGCCTCCGCCGTAGTTACCAAAACCAGAACCGCTTCCCCAGCCACGAACGCCCTCGGCAATAATCACTCCTTCAGGCTCATTTCCGGCGCCCAAGATGGGAGCCCTACACCCCCCCTCTCTCATGCTACGAGCACGAAGGAATGGGAGTTGACTTTGCCCATCTGTTATCCAAATGAATAACTTATGTCAGTTCTTACTTCCCACCCTCTCTTAGGGCTCCTTCAAGAGATTCCCCATCAACCAGGGCGATCCTTCCTTCATCGTGTCGACTCTGATCAGTGGAAAGAGCTTGGCCTACTCAAAAACGACCATCTTCTCATCGAATTTCGCCCACTCAAAAACCAAGACCTTGCCCTCGTCCTCCACTACGGCCAACCCACCCTCACCCG
>CAJBOM010000212.1 GCA_903956835.1 uncultured Verrucomicrobiota bacterium | reverse complement strand
GGGGATTCGATTTTAAAATTCATAAAAAGAAGCGTGGGCCGTGTAGGATTTGAACCTACAACCTACTCCTTAAAAGGGAGCAGCTCTACCATTGAGCTAACGGCCCTGCTTTGAAAGGGTAGCGGATTCTCCAATTTCGTCCACCTTCCGCTCAAGTCGAAAAGAGCACCTCTCCTATGTGTCTACCGGTCAGCCTATACCATGGGCAAGAGGCTCTACTTCTCCTTCATTACCCAAACCCCATCCCACTCTTTCTCAGGAGGATTTTTCTGAAAATAGTCGCACCGTTCGATGTAGATTTTACTTAACTTGTCCCCCGCATGGGCCTTGAGCGCCTCCCCGAAAGCAGCTTTTGCTCGTTCCCAGTCCTGTTTGCGATACTTACCTAGCCCATCCTTAAAATGGTTGATCACTTCCATCGGATTGGGGAAAGACGCGTCCGTGTGATAATCCAAAACCTCAAAAATAACCACAGGTTCCGTCTTCCCCTTCACCACCACTCGGTCGGCTTCACGCATTCGGTAGGTCCCCTTGAGCTTCTTCACCGTCGCATCACTAATCAACATCTTAGCCCCATACTGCTTACAGGCGGTTTCCAGACGCGCCGCCAAATTCACCCCATCTCCAATCACCGTATAGTTCATCCGCTTGGGTGATCCGATATTCCCGCTGACAATCGTGTCGGTGTTAATCCCTAATCCCATGTCGATCGCCATCATTCCTCTCGTCTTTCTCGCCTGATTAAAAGCCTCCAATTCCACCAACATCCCGATTCCCGCACGCACCGACCGATCCGGATCGTCTTCTCGAGGTAACGGTAAACCAAAGACCGCCATAATGGCGTCCCCGATGAACTTATCCAACATCCCGCCCTCCTTCTGTAGACAGTCCACCATCAAAGTGAAATACTCATTCAGCAAACCTACCGTTCCCTGCGCCCCCAGGCTCTCCGTCAAAGTAGTAAAACTCCGAACATCCGAGAATAATATAGAGGCTTCACTCTCGGCTCCGCCAAGCACCTCTTTACCCGTTGCCATTAACTGATCGGCAATCGCTGGATCCATATACCGCGCCATCGTTCCCTTCATTCGTTTTTCATCGCTAATATCTTCAATCATCACCAAAGAGCCCAGCGACTTCCCCTTCACACTGACCAACGGAAGCACGGTCACATTGGCCGAGGTCTTCTCACCACCCCACTCCATTTCTGCATCCATCATCAAAGAGGGCTCCCCAGAGGTCGCCACCTGACGAATCTTTTCTTCTACCCAGGCGTTCTTACCCGAGAAGAATTCTGTCGCCTTCTTTTTCAACACTTCCTTGACTGGAGTTTTCAAAATCTTTGTCCCGGCCGCATTACAGGTCTGGATCACTCCCTCTTCATTCAGAGTCACCACAGCGTTCGACATACTTTCCAACATCGATTCCGCATAGTTCTTCATGTTCTGTACATCGTCGAACAACTTTGCATTTTCCAACGCCACCGAGACTTGCGCCGTAAAAGCTTTCAGCCGCGCCTCGTCCTCATGGGTGAAAGATCCCCCTCGCTTATTCAGGACTTGGGTAGCTCCAATCACCTTCCCCTCTTTGTTAATCACAGGGGTGCAAAGCATCGACCGCGTAAAAAACCCAGTCTTTTTGTCAAAGCCTGGGTTAAAACGAAGATCAGCATAGGCGTGAGGAATGTTCACCGCTTTCCCTGAAGTAAATACGGCTCCCGCAATCCCGAGGTGATTCGGGAGTCGAATCTGAGTTGCCCCCAAACCTTCTCCTACTTCGGTATAGAGCTCGTTCGTCTTTTCATCGTTGATAAATAAAGTCGACCGCTCGGCATGCAACATTCTCGTCACCGTACTAATAATCTTTGAAAGCAACGCTCCTAACTTAATTTCCCCGGAAATCTCTGCTACCACCCCCAAAAACTCAGCCTCCTGCTCTTTTTCGCGAGCCGAAGACTCTTCCAGCAAACTACGCTGCAACGAGACTGAGGCTTGCATCGCCATCGCCTCCAATAACTGCAGATCCTTATGATTAAAATGGGCTTCCTTACCTCCCTTTCGATTTAGAACTTCCACCACCCCTATAATCTCACCCCGTACAGTGCGGATCGGGGCGCAGGCGATCGAGCGGGTCCTATACCCAGTCTGCTGGTCGACCGCCTGATTAAAACGGGCATCTTTGTAGGCATCACGCACCACCACTCCTTTCCCCTTTTTAAAAACACTCCCCGCGATTCCCGTATGATTGAGGATGCGAATTTCCCTCTTTAAACCTCCAACTGTCACCCGACTATAGAGCTCCTCCGTCCTTGGATCGTTGACAAAAAGAGTTCCTCGGTCCGATCCTGTGGCCTCGGTCACCAGTGCTACCAGCGTCTCTAACTGCTCATCCAACGTCTTCCCGTCCGCCACCTTTCGCGCTACCTCCAAAAGAATTTTGGCATCCTTTAAGCTTAATCCATCTGTCGGGCTCTTACTTTTTGCCATGATGTGTCTCCATCTGCTCTCGAATCTCCTGCACCGTTCGCTCAAACTCCGCTACTACATCACGATGAGAACGCCGATCGGACTGCTGCATCTCAGCATGTTTCGCTCTTTCCTTTTCCATCTCATCCCGCAAGGCCTGCAGTCCAGCCTGCATCTGCCGACTCTCCTCTGCCGATTGCGCTGTGATTTTTTGCACCGCTTCTTCTCCCGCCGCTTTCCGACGCTCAATCTCGGTGCGCATTTCACTAATTGTCCCCTGCAAATCTCGGATCTGCGCCTGAGACTCTGCCACCGCCAAGGAAACCTCCGTCGCCGTGCCTGCCCTCTGCTTTTCCAAGGCATCACGCAAAGCGGTAATTGTTTCTTTTAGGTTCCGGATGTCATGTTCCATTTCCAGTTCATCGGAATACTGTTTTCCAGATTGCAACGTGGGCGCCATCATTGCCTGATCCTAAGTTCTCTATCGCTTAAAAACAAGATCGCTGGGGTCTCAGCTTTGTGCGATTCCCATTACCAAATAAAGGATTTTTCCTCAGCGACGATCTTGCCATCTCGCACAATGGAAATTCTCCAAGAATTCACTACCCCGCCTTTGCTGTAGTCCTCTCCCACAACCTTCAAGACTGTCTTCTCGTACCCATCAAAGTTTTTATACTCCTGCGTTTTCGTCATTACCTTCTCTCGGGTCATGGCCTGTCGATAATCCAGCCTCACGGTGAAATCCCTTGGTTTCCCATCGTTATGCCAATTAATGACAAACATATTTCCTAAGCGGGCCACACGATCCTTGGCCGAGATCGCCCCGTGATTCCAGTACTTCGGTTCATACATCATCATTGCATTGCCGACGGGAGGCTTATTCTTAATCGGATCGTTGAGATAAGTGTAAATTTTATTCAGACTAATTTCCGTATCTAGTTCCACCGGCAGATCCAACTCCATCCCATCTGGCGGTCGAACCGCAGTCGTCGGCGCGGTTGCCCCATTGGTGGTTAACTCCACTTTGGCAGGCCGGAACTCAGGGGTTACGGTCGTCTCCTCTGCCCTTCCGAGAGACCCGAACAAGCCCAAAATAAGCAGGATCAACATTTTACGCATGAACCCGTATTTAATACGGTTGTTTTCTTTCGTCAAGCCATCGGATCGTAAACCTTTGTAATCTTCTTGGCGACCCGAGCTACACCCTTACACTAAGGGGTTTATGAATGATCCAGAGCGCACCGTAGAATTTGAATTTGTTCGCGCGACAGAAAACGCCGCCCTCAATGCCATGCGATTTATTGGGCAAGGAGATAAGAACGCCGCCGATGCGGCCGCCTGCGATGCCATCCAAGGAGTCTTTGATCTCGTCGATATCCGCGGTGAAGTCGTCATCGGCGAAGGGATTAAGGATAACGCCCCAGGAATTTTTCTTGGCGATCGACTCGGCAAATGGGGACCCGAGGCTCCCCGATTTAATATCGCTCTCGATCCAGTCGACGGCACTACCAACCTTTCCAAAGGTTCACCTAACGCCATCTCTGTCATGGCCGCCGCCGAAGTTCCCGAAGGCTCCAACCAACCGCTCATGCGGAGCATTCCCAGCTACTACTCTCATAAAATCGCCTATGGTCCCACCGTCGCCCGCTTCCTTGAGAAAGAAGACCCCCACGCTAACTTTCTCGATGCACCCCTTGAAGAAACCCTCCAACGCCTTGCCAAAATTCTCCATAAACGGGTTGGCGATCTTGTGGTTCTTGTTCTCGATCGAACACGCAATCAACCATTCATTGATGCCATTCGCCGCGCCGGCGCCTCCTTACGCACTATCGCCGATGGCGATATCACCGCCGCTGTCGCCCCCTCCCTCCCCGACTCTGGCATCGATCTCTACGTCGGCATTGGAGGCTCACCCGAAGGCGTTCTCACCGCAACCGCACTCCGTGCCTTGGGAGGTGAAATTCAACTTCGCATGTGGTTCCCCAATCCCGAGGCCAAAGCCCGCGAAGTCCAAGGGGTTTCCGAAAAAGAAATTCAGACGATTTTCCGATCGGCCGATATCGTCACGGGCGAAAGTGCTATTTTTTGCGCCACGGGCATTATCGAGAGCCCTCTCCTTCCTGGAGTAAAACTCATCGGCCACAAGGCCACCACCCACTCCATCCTCATGCGCGCTCGAAGTCGTACCGTCCGCTACATCCGCGCCGTCCACGACCTCGAACACAAAACCATCCACCTCCGCAGTACCTCCCGCGAACGTTCCGTCTAGACCTTCCCTTTTTTCTTTTTTCGGCAACTCTCACGCAACCATACCGCATAATCCGCTTCACTGACCGCCCCAGCGGCAAGGGCAAGGGTTTTCAGGACCACATCCTCTTCAGTGGATTGAAAACTTTCCCCATTAGACTCCAAGAACAGTGCTGCAGCCAAAAAACCTGTTCGCTTATTCCCATCCAGAAACGGGTGGTTTTTCACGATCCCCGCACCTAGTAGAGACGCCAAAATAAAAAGATCTTTTTGCCCATACGCATAAGCGTTCTGAGGACGATAGAGCGCTGATTCCAGAAGACCTGAATCTCGCATACCCAACGTTCCACCAAAACGTGCTATGGAGATTTCGTGCAAAGAAAGAAGGGTTTCTCGCCCAACCCAAACCAAGTACCTCACTTTGCCAGTTCGTGAAGAGCGTTACGGTACCTCTGCATCAAATCCTCACCGATACGCATCTGTTCGACAAAATCCGGATTTCCCGCCGTGACTCGCAACGAGCACTCCGGCCCTTCGGTCAAATACACCGCAGCCCCCTCTTGGACTTTCATCGCCGAAATTGCCTCTTTAGGCAAAATAATCCCTAAAGAATTTCCAAACTTGCGGATTTTGGTTCTCATTCCCATGTAATAACATTTGTACTAATTATTCCCCTCCGTCAACCTCTCTTTTCTTCCCTAGGTTCTTCAGGCCATATCGCATAGATCAGTCCATATCCTGCTACAGAAACCACCACCCCGATCACTGTACAACCTACCAACAGCGGCACCGCCACCATGGCCAACTCCCCCGCCAACATCCTTAACTTCGAACGAATCCCTTCCGTCTCGTCCAGTTTTTTAATCTTTTCCGCAATATGACTCTCATATTTAGCAGGTCTTCCCAGCAGCACTTCACCCACATGATAGGCCATCGTGTAGTAGATCGGTATGGTCAAAGGATTATTCACCGTCTGCACCACTACTGCCGTCGGCACATTCGCCCGCAAAACCACAGCTAGAACCACCGCTAAAATATGGTGCAATCCGAGCAACGGACTCGTCGCAGGCAACAGTCCTGCCACCATCGCCCGCGCCACCGGCCCTCTACGGAAACTCCAAAGGTCTGGATTCACCCCATGTCTCCCAAGCCACCTACCCAGCTTCCCCGCCTGAATGTGTTCAGGGCTTAACCTCATCCAGTGAAGCAATTTCTTGAGCTGATGTTGCACTACTTCAATCTAGACTTTTTTAGTCGCTGACCAAGCTTCCCATTTGCAAAGAAGGGTCTTCGCAACCCTCTAAAGCAATCAAGCGGACGCCCGTCGCACTTATATATTGAGTGCGTAAATTTCTTTTACGTCCAAGGCGTGAGAAAATATGGAGGCGGTGGGAGTTGAACCCACGTCTTCAAACCAGCTACCACCCGCATCTACAAGCTTGTTGGCAGTTTGATTGTCGGGAGATCGGTTGCCCTGCCACTGGCCCGCTCTCCGTAGCATCCACGTTGGTTCCTAAGAACAGGTCGGTTGCTCACCCATTCCCAGACCTGGCAAACATCGTTACTTCCCCCTAGCCAGGGTTGGAGGAGTAACGTCACAGCACTTTAGGCTGCGAGGGCCAACTCGTTGTTAGCTTTTATTTTTTGGATCGGCTTTTTAACGAGGCCAACCAATCCGGGCCCTCGGCTTGCCGCAGGTCGCTTCCAGTTTGAATCGAAACCGTGACGCCCCCGGTAATCCTGTGATAATACCATACCTCACCCGTGTTACCTAAAACTTCTTCCATCTTTTTTCTAGGATTAGGGCTCCTCGCCCAAAGCTTTGCCACAGAGTGGGATCCAAAAATGGAGCCCCCCCTCGGCCTCTCCTTCCCCCTCGAGATCAAAAACGATCGCGTCGTCCTCTCCCAAGATATTCTACTAACCACCACAAAAATTCTCCCCGCCGGCACAATTCTGCGCACCATCTTCCGCCCCGTCACCCTCACCGAAGGCGAACTCAAATCAAAACGCGGAGTGAATGAAGACTCCTACTCCCGCGTCGCCCCAAAAGTAACTACCAAGGGACTCATGACCGAAACCGAACGCAAAATTATGGAGCGCGCCTACCAAACCGTCTGGACCGATCCTATCGAATTTCGTCGAGCCCTCGAAATGTCCATCCCAGGTAACCTTCGTATCGTTCTTGAACCCTCCGCT
>CAJBOM010000211.1 GCA_903956835.1 uncultured Verrucomicrobiota bacterium | reverse complement strand
GTCGCGCTTACACTACTGGTGATCGGGGATGCGTGTGCGAGTTCGGGGGATTATCAGGATGCGAGGAGTTATTATGAGCGGGCGTTACTGATCCGGACGAAACACTTTACGGATTCGAGTCAGGAGTTGCTAGAGTGTAAAAAACGGATCCAGGAGTGTAGGGCAAAAAAGAAGGAGTAGGGGAGGGGGGAATTTGTAATTTTTGATGTTGGATTCTTAATTTTACCTGCAGTTGCGGCCCCGACGCCGGCCCCGACTCTGGTCGGGGCAGGTCGGGGTAGAAGCGCAGATGGGCCTTGGGGGAGGTGTTGAAAAATAAAAGCGTGGTGATTTTATGAAAATGTTTCAGGGTAGGTGTATGAAGATACGGGCAATGTGTTTTGCTTTGGTGGCATCGATCGGTTTGGCGGGGCAAAGCAGTGGCCAAGCGGCGGTGCGGGCCTTGGCGGTGGTCACTCCGCCTTTCGTGGTGGAGCAGGGGGAGCATCTCACGGGATTTAGCATCGATCTATGGAATGAGATTGCTGCTCGGCTAAAGTTGGAGACGGAATATCAGGTTTTACCTGGGGTTCAGGGCTACTACCCCGCGATGAAATCTAAGGGTGCCGACATGGTGGTTTCTGGAGTCTTTTACACGAAGGAGCGAGATATTGAGTTCGACTTCGCCTATCCGATTCTGGAGTCGGGCCTGCAAGTGATGGTCTTGGACAGTGGGGGTGGGTTACCGCTAAATCCGTTTCGGAATGTGGCGGACCTTTTATTCTCAAAGGCGGCGATGGTTTGGTTGATGGTCGCGCTCGTGATCGCGCTGGTGCCCGCGCATCTGATTTGGATGTTCGATCGTGGAAATGCGGATGGAGCGAGTCCCAAGAAAAACTATTTTCCTGGAATATTTGATTCTTTCACCTGGTCGGTCACCGCACTCGTGAATCAGGTGATGTGCTTGCCCCAGCATTGGCTGGCGCGAGTGATCGGGGTGCTCTGGCTATTTGCGGGAGTGGTTTTTGTGGCTCTTTATACGGCAGCGCTGACGGCGACGTTGACGGTGCAACATTTGCGCAGTGCCATCCAAGGGCCAGGGGATCTGCCTGGGCGAAAGGTGGGAACGATTGCGCTAAGCACGGCGGAAACTTATTTGAAGGGAATTCAGGCGGAGGTGTCCGCTTACGGAAATACGGGGGAGATGCTTCAGGCGCTAATGGACAAGAAAGTAGACGCCTTGTTGTTTTCATCAGCCACGTTGCGTTATCTCTCGTTACATGAGGGGAAGGGGAGAGTGATGATGGTGGGTCCTGAGTTTAATCGTCAGAATATCGGTTATGTTTTTCAGTTAGGGGATCCACTGCGTAAAAAAGTGGGAAATACCCTGTTGGCCTTGAGGGAGGACGGCACGTACGACCGGATTTACGAGAAGTGGTTTGGCAAAGATGAGTAAAAAGGTCCCGCGGTCTGAGGAAAGGCCAAAGGGGCAAAAAGGCAAGAGGCGGGATTATTTACTGTCGTGTTTTTGAGTGATGGATTCCATGACGCGGTTTAAGTTGAAGGTGCCTGGTTTTTGGCGTGGGGGAAATTCACGAAAGCTCTGGAGCCATTGACCGATGTATTGTCCTGCGGGGGCGATCATAAACATGTGTTCGAGGTACCAGCGGGGGTAGTCCATCCCGATATCCGGGGCGAGCTCGAATGGGTCCATGCGAAGATTGACGAGTGTAGGTGCGCGAAGTTCTTCGAAGGGCTGCAGCCAAACGTGCATGCCGTGAGCGTTTTGTTTGAGGAAGGTGGCTTTCCAGTCTCCGTAGCGCAAGGCGGCGACGCTGCCATCATCTGTCCAATAGAGGAACTCTTGGCGTGGCCATGGGCTCTTGTTTTGGAGTGCAGGGAGAAGGTTGTACCCATCGAGGTGGACTTTGTAGGTACGGTCTCCGATTTTTCGTCCCTGAAGAAGTTCTGCTTTTACCTCGGGGTCCCCTGCGGCGGCGAGCAAGGTGGTGAGCATGTCTTCGTGGGCACCAACATGATTAATGACGGTTCCAGGGGGGATGACGCCGGGCCATTGGATAATGCAAGGGACACGGTAGCCTCCCTCCCACTGGGTGTTTTTTTCTCCGCGAAACATGGTGGTACCCCCGTCCGGCCAGGTAAAGGCTTCGGCCCCATTATCGGTGGAGTACATGATGATGGTGTTTTGCTCGAGGCCTAGTTCACGAAGTTTGTCGAGGAGCTGGCCGATTTGGCGGTCGTGCTCGACCATGCCGTCGGCGTAGATCCCAAGGCCGGTTTTGCCTGCGACCCCTTCTTTGAGGTGGGTAAAGATGTGCATTTTCGATGAGTTCCACCAAAGAAAGAAGGGTTTGTTTTCTGCTTTGGCTTGATCGAGGAAGGCGAAGGCGTGGGTGTTAACCTCTTCGTCAAACGTTTCCATGCGTTTTCGGGTGAGGGGGCCGGTGTCGGTGATTGGGCCTCCGGCAAAGCTGTGGATGACGCCGCGTGGGGCAAATTTCTTTTTAAAGTCGGCTTTTTTCGGGTAGTCGGGGTGTTCCGGTTCTTCTTCTGCATTGAGGTGGTACAGGTTACCGAAAAACTCATCGAAGCCATTTGCGGTGGGAAGCATTTCATCGCGATCGCCAAGGTGGTTTTTGCCGAATTGGCCTGTCTTGTAGCCACGGGCTCGGAGGAGAGTGGCAAGAGTGGGATCTTCTTTTTTGAGGCCTTCGGGGGCGCCTGGAAGGCCGACTTTGGTAAGACCCGTACGAATCGGGGATTGTCCGGTGATGAAAGCGGCACGGCCGGCGGTGCAGCTTTGTTGGCCGTACCAGTCGGTGAAGAGAGCGCCTTGGCGGGCGAGTCGGTCGATGTTCGGGGTTTGGTATCCCATCATGCCGAGGTTGTAGGCGCTGATGTTGAACTGGCCGATATCGTCTCCCCAGATGACAAGAATATTTGGGGGGCGAGTTTTTTCAGCTGAAAAGGAGAGATTAGGGAGGAGGGCGAGTAGAGCCAGAAGGGCAAACTTCATATAGAATGGTAAGCGGAAGTGAAATGGGATGAGAACTTAAATATAGGGGGCCATGAGGGGCGTACCCGGTTTAGCTTAGAAAGTGTCTAGAGGGTGCTTGGAGGAGGCGGATCGGCCAAAAATCGCTCAGTTACACCACCTCTTTGAGGGAATTAGAAGTAGTTAAAGGTTAGAATAGGGACTGGAACCGCGTTCAATACCACAAACAATCCATAAACTTTAAAAACCTACCGGCGGAGGGGGTCGAACCCACACTCCCTTGCGGGAAACGGATTTTGAGTCCGTCGCGTCTGCCAGTTCCGCCACGCCGGCTAAGGTAAGTTGTATAATCGTCTATCGGGCGGGGGTGTGACAAGGGGTTTTCCTGCCCGCAAAGTAGGCTAGCGTTTTAGGGATGAAGAATTTGCGTTACGGGTTGTGGGCTTTTGCGCTGCTGATGGCGCTTTGGTGGGTGATCGATCCGACGGGGATTAGGAAAAAGGTAAAGAAAACCGATTCTGAATTGCGAGTGATTCCAAGCAAGATGGGGGGAGTAGGAGTGGAGGTGGATAAGAAATCGGCAGACGGGCTGAGAACGAAGGAGAAGGCGAAGGGAAGTTTTGATGGATCGATCGACACGGGATCGGGCCAAGAGATTCCTGGGCAAAAAATTCTTCGGTTTAAAGACGGTGCGGCGTATCAGCGGTTTTTAAAAACGGCTCCAGCGGGGGTGGTTTTAGATCAGATTGATCAGTTGCAGGCGGTACGGGTCAAGGATGGGGAGTGGCTGAAATCGATGGGTAAATCGGCGGAGATGGAGGTGGGAAAGAATTACTATGTAGGGGTTCCTGAGGTGCCTGCGGAGGTGGTGGCGATGGGAGATTCTGTCTACCGCGTGGTAGGGCGCGATGCCTTGAAGATGATGGGGGCGGATGGGGTGACGGCCGATTGGGGAAAAGGGGTGACGGTGGCACTGTTGGATACGAGTTTGAGTCCGACGAGTACAAGTTTAGGAAGTGAGGAGGGGCATGGAACGGCGATGGCTTCGTTGATTATAGGGATGGGAGGGGCAGCGCCTGGGGCAAAGCTATTGGAATTTGCCGTCCTGGATGCGAAGGGGGTGGGGGATAGTTTTACTTTGGCGAAGGCGATTTATGCGGCGGTGGAGAAGGGATCAAAGGTGATTAATCTGAGTTTGGGTTCGGCGGGGGATAGTTCGGTCATGCGGGATGCGGTGGCCTATGCGTTGGGGAAAAATGTGGCGGTGGTGGCTGCAGCGGGAAATGAGGCGGTGAATCGGGTGGCCTATCCAGCGGCGTATGATGGGGTGGTGGCGGTGGGTTCGGTGGATGGGGATCGGCAGCATCTGTATTTCTCGAATCGTGGAGCGGCGGTGGATGTAGTGGCGCCTGGATTTGCGGTGGTGGCGGATTGGCCAGGAGGCAAGAAAGTGGAGGTGAGTGGAACATCGGGTTCGACGGCGCTGGTGAGTGGGGCGATTGCGGCGCTGTTGTCAAAAGAGCAGGGTTTGACGGGAAAGCAGGCAGCCGAGTTGGTGATTCGATATGCGAATGACACGGGTTTGGCGGGGGTGGATGAGGAGACGGGAATGGGGGTGGTGAATGTGCAGAGAGTACTGGAGCGGAATCAGCGGGGTATCATTGATCTGGCAACGGCGGGGGTGGTGGTGGATCCGGTGAATGGGAAAGTGACGGTGGCGGTCCAGAATCGGGGGACGGAGACGGTGAATTCTCCGACGATTGAAATTACGGCGGCGGGGACGACGCGGAAATTTTATCCCGGATCGTTGGCGCCGGGTCAGTCGATGGCAGAATCGTTGCAGTTTGATGCGGCACGGGCGAAGCAGGAGGGGGGAGTCCAAGTGGGGGCGAATGTGGAGGCGCCGCGGGGAAGTGATCAGCGTTCAGGAAACGATATGTGGTCGGGTTGGTTTAAGATGGGGAAATAAGGGGGAAGGGGATTGCTCACGCGGGAATTACTCACGCCAAGGTCGCAAAGGGGGGAAAGGGATTCTAGATGTGAGAATGTAGAAAAGTGCGAAGGAGTGAAGGTCGTTTTGAAGTTGGAAGCTTAGGTAGCGGCGGCATCTCCGAGGCCGCCTAGCTGGGCGATTGGGCGCACAGAATTGAGCGCAGGCGTTCTCGGAGAGACCGCCCTACCTGGGTTTTGTGGTTTAAATTACGCGATGGCGGCCCCGACGCCGGTCGGGGTAGAGACGCGCCCTACCGGGGGGTGGTTAACCTGGGACTTCGGACTGGAGGGGGGCGTCGCCGAGTTGCATGGGTTCGAGGATGATGTCTTTGACGGTGCCGCCTGCAGGAATCATGGGGAGAACGTGCTCGGTGTAGGGAACCATGACATCGAGTACGTAGGCGGTTTTGGAGGCGAGTAAGCGTTGAAGGGCGGGGCGGACTTCTTCGGGTTTGGTGATGCGCTCAGCGGGTACGCCGAAGCCTTGGCAGATGGGGAGGTAATCAGGAAAAATAGTTTTTGGAGAGTTGGGATCGCCGAGGAAAGTGTGGCCTCGGTTACTAGCGAAGAAGCGATCTTCCCACTGTACGACCATTCCGAGGTACTGGTTATTGATGATGATGGCTTTGGCGGGAATATTTTCGGCGATAGCGGTCGCCAGTTCTTGGACGTTCATGAGGAAGGAGCCGTCGCCGTCGATATCGACGACTTCGCGATGGGGGCAGGCGACTTTGGCCCCGAGGGCGGCAGGGTATCCGTAGCCCATGGCGCCGAGACCTGCGGAGGTGAGGAAGCTCCGGGGGTGGTGGAAGTCGTAGAATTGTCCTGCCCACATCTGGTGCTGACCGACGCCCGTGGTGATGATGGCTTCTCCTTTGGTGAGGCGGCAGAGCTCCTCAATAACCTGTTGGGGCATGATGCGATCGGGGACGGGGGTGTAGGAGAAGGGATACTTTTTGCGCCAGACCTCGATTTTTTCACGCCATTTGGTGAGGCGTTTGGGGAGGTGAGCGTGAGACCGTTGGGAGAGGAGTTTATTGAGGTCGCGCAAGGTGAGTCGGATATCGGCGAGGACGGGTAGGTGGACGATTTTATTTTTGTTGAGTTCGGAAGCATCGATATCGATGTGAACGATGGTGGCTTTCTTGGCGAATTCGGAAACTTTACCAGTGACGCGGTCGTCGAAGCGGACGCCAAAGGCGAGAAGGAGATCACACTCATCGACGGCATAGTTGGCGTAGACTGTACCGTGCATCCCGAGCCATTTGAGGGATTGCGGATCGTTTTCTGGGAAGCAGCCGATGCCCATGAGGGTGGTGGTGACGGGAATACCGGTGGAGCGGGCGAATTTAAGGAGGTCGGCTTCGGCGCCGGAGGTGATGATGCCTCCGCCGACATAGAGCATGGGGCGTTCGGCTTTCTCGATAAGGGCGAGAATTTCGTGGAGGGTGGTTTCTGGTGGGGCGGGTGGAGGAAGGTAGCCAGGGATATCCATCTTGGCGGGCCAAGAGACTTGGGCGGTGGCTTTTTGGACGTCTTTGGGGATGTCGATGACGACGGGACCTGGGCGGCCAGTGGTGGCGATATGAAAGGCTTCAGCGACAACGCGGGGGATATCGCCAGGGCTCATGACGAGATAGCTGTGTTTAACGATGGGGAGAGTGACGCCGAAGACGTCGGTTTCCTGGAAAGCGCCACGCCCGATGGCGGTGGTGGGGACTTGGCCGGTGATGGCGACCATGGGCACGGAGTCCATGAAGGCATCGGCGATGCCAGTGACGAGATTGGTGGCGCCTGGACCTGAGGTAGCCATGACGACGCCGACTTTGCCCGTGGCTCGGGCATAGCCTTCGGCCATGAAGGCGCCGCCCTGTTCGTGGCGAGGGAGAATGGTGCGGATCTTTTTCGAGCGAGTGAGAGATTGGTGGAGCATCATGCTAGCGCCACCAGGGTAGGCGAAGATGGTATCGACGCCGGCGTGTTCGAGAGCTTGGACGAGGAGGTCGCAGCCCATGGTGGGGGCGGACAACTTGGTCTTGCTTGGGGCGACCTTCTTGGAAGATGACTTCGATTTTTGCTTACTCACAGAATTAAATAATAGTCCAAAAAAGGGGTAATTCTAGCATAATTATCGACTTTTAGATTGACCAGTCAGACTGGTCAATATAGTTATGAATTGATGAAAGTGATCCCTTCTTATGAGGCGAAGTCGAAGTTTTCGGAGATTTTACGGGCGGCTTCAGAGGGGGAGAGTTTTGTGATTACGCGGAATGGGAAGAGGATGGCGGAGTTGAGGCCTTGTCAGGGGCCTGAGATTCGGCGGAAGCAGGGGATGATGCGGGATCAGTTTGGGCCGGTACGGGAGAAGTTTCACGGTGCTTTAGAGACGTTTGGGGGTGGTGGATGAAGTTACTTTTGGACACGAGTGCGCTGATCTGGTTTTTGCGCAAGGATGAGGAAATCGCGGTGAAGGCGGTGCGGGCGGTGGAGGATTCTCGCAACCAGGTTTATGTGAGTGCGGCGGCGATTTGGGAGATTGCGGTGAAGGCATCCCTGGGTCATGTTGCGGCGCCGGCGGGTCTTGGGGAGAGGTTGAGTGGGGATTTGGAGAAGGCTGGATTTATTTTGCTACCGATCGAGGGGAGACATGCGGAGGAGGTGTATCAGTTACCTGGGGTGCATGCGGATCCGTTTGATCGGTTGATGATCGCTCAGTGCCGATGCGAAAAGATGACGGCGGTGACGAATGACCCTACTTGGTCAGACCGACGGTATGAGATTGCGACGTTGTGGAAGTAGGGAGTGATTACTCACGCCAAGCCCCGACAAGAGCCCCGACCAGATCGGGGCAGGTACGGGGTAGAGCCGCAAAGCCCCGACGCGGGTCGGGGCGCAGACGCGGAACGCGAAGGGGATGATTTTTGATTGAGAAGAAATTGCTCACGCCAAGGACGCGAAGGTCGGAAAGGGATTACAGATGTGAGAATGTGGTCCTGCGGTTGCGGCCCCGACGCCGGCCGAGGTAGAGACGCAGACGCGCCCTAGGTTTTGAGGTTTGAATCCCGCGGTTGCGGCCCCGACGCTGGCCGGGGCAGAGGGCTTTACTGGTGGCTACCCCCGACCTTTTCCTTGGCCCTTTGGTATTTCATCTTTAGGGTGTTACTGGTTCTCTATGGGCAGTGCACAAGTCCGCTACATTTATTACAAAGACGTGAACCGCTTTCGAAAATGAGTTTAACCAAACACCGCACCAGCTTCACCGCCGCCGACCTCGCGCCCATCAGTTCGGCTTTGGCCGCAGCCAATGGCGCATTCCTAAGACATTTCCCCGGCGAAACGAATCGCCGTCAACCCGCGCACACCGTCTATGGCGGTGGTCACCTGTTCAAGGCTGATTCTGCCGTGAAGCTTGGCGTGGTCGCGCTTCGCACCCTAGATGAATATGCGCCCGATGCCGTCTCTTTTGCAAAAGCGTTCCAGTTGAACGGCACCTTGGAATTCGCCACAATACTTCGCGCACGCGTCGCCAGTAAATTGCAGCGCGAAGCTGTCGAAGATTTCCGTTTGGATTACGAGGACGGCTACGGCAATCGCTTGGACGCGGAAGAAGATGCGCATGCTGCGCAAGGCGCGGTTGAAGTCGCCCGCGGACTCGCCGCCGGCACGCTGCCTCCTTTCATCGGTATCCGCTTGAAACCGATGAACGAAGACCTGCGTGTCCGCGCCATGCGCACGCTCGATATCTTCCTCACGACCTTGATTGCAGAGAGCGGCGGTAAATTACCGGAGAACTTCATCATTACGATTCCCAAGGTTCAAATTCCGGAGCAAGTCACGGCGTCAGTGAAGCTGGTCGAGTTGCTGGAGAAGCATAACAAGCTGCCAACCGGCACACTGAAACTAGAGCTGATGCTCGAAACACCGCAGGCTATCATCAATCGCCACGGCCATCTCACGCTTCCCTCGCTCATTGAAGCGGCCCAGGGTCGCTGTCATGGTGTGCATTTCGGTGTTTATGATTACACCGCCGGGCGCAACATCACCGCGGCCTATCAAGCGATGGGTCACGATGTCTGCGATTTCGCCCGCGAGGTCATGGCGGTATCGCTCGCGGGCACTGGCATTTTCCTCTCGGACGGGGCGACGAACATTTTGCCCGTTGCTCCGCACCGCCTCGAACCAGGCGGAAAACTCACCGAAGCGCAGATCGGTGAGAACCGCACGGTGGTCCACAACGCTTGGCGGATCGGCTATCGCGACACACAGCACTCGCTTGAGAATGGCATCTATCAAGGCTGGGATTTGCACCCCGCCCAGTTCGTCGCGCGCTACGCCGCGTTGTATCAGTTCTTTCTGAGCGGACAGGAATCCGCGTCCAGTCGCCTGAAAGCGTTTGTGGGCAAAGCAGCTTTGGCCTCCCTTCACGGCGATGTATTCGATGACGCCGCAACTGGCCAGGGCCTTTTGAACTTCTTCCTGCGCGGCATTAGTTGCGGAGCCATCTCGGAAGAGGAAACTTTGGCAACCAGCCTGACGCTTGAAGAGATTCGCACGCGCTCGTTCCTCAAGATTTTGATGGGGCGAGGCAAATAAAGTGAGAACGCTTTACTTTGATTTCAATTCTTAGGCAGAAAAACTTCTAGGGACTTCTTGCAAGGGAAGGGTGCTGGTTTGCCAATTTCATTTACTCACTGCCTCGAGGTTTTAATTAGTTCTCCGTCACCCATAAGCCCACCCTTCCGATTTATTCGCTCCTAGGGCTCCGAGGCTTTTGATTCTCCGAACCTGATCCTGACACACTCTTTTCATCTAAACCTCTTTCGATTGTCTAAGGTGGGATCCTTTCCGTAAAAAAGCAGGGAATACCCTGTTGGTCTTGAGGGAGGACGGCACGTACGTTTGGATTTACGAGAAGTGGTTTGTAAAAGATTAGTAAGGGGAGGCGGTGAGGACGCGGAACGCGAAGGGGATGATTTTTGATTGAGGAAGAGATTGCTCACGCCAAGGCCGCTAAGGTCGGAAAGGGATTCATGATGTGAGAATGTTGGAATGTGGGAAGGGTAGAAAGTGAGAAGGTAGTTTTGAGTCGTGAGTTTTGAATCGGCTGACCGAGACGGTCAGCCCTACCGGTGGACGAGTTTAAATTTCCAGCGTCCCGCAGTTCTGCGGAGCTAGGAAGGTTTGGAGGTTAGATGTGTTTGGAGTCGGCGTGGTCTTTGACGGCGTAGCCTGATTCTTGGCGGGCGTGATTGACTTCGTTTTTCTTCACATAGCCTTGGTAGATATCCTCGGCTGTCATGCCGAGAGTTTGGGCGAGGGAGACGAGGAAGTGGAAGAGGTCGACGACTTCGACGCGAGCGTTTTGCTCATCGAGTTTCTGGTATTTGGCCCACCATTTCCAGGGGAAGCTATCGACGAGCTCGGCGAGCTCTTGGGTCATGGCGCGGGAGTAGTTGAGGGCCCACTTGGTTTTGTCCTCGGGTGAGAGGTTGGCGAGATCGACTCCAATCTTTTTATTGAGGAGGTCCTGCATGCGGAAGATTTCGTCGAGCTTATCGGTGGAAGTCATAGAGAATTGGTAGCGGGTGGGGGGTGAAGAAGGAGACTTTTTTACAGAAAAGCGATGGGGATTGTGAAAAAGGGTGGAAGGATGTTGGACGCAGAGGGAGGGAAGAGGTATCAAGACGGCATGCATGATGTAGTTATTTTGGGGAGTGGGTGTGCGGGTTGGACGGCAGCGCTTTATTTGGCGCGGGCGAATCTGAAGCCTTTGGTTTTGACGGGGGCGCAGACGGGTGGGTTGCTGACAACGACTTCGGTGGTGGAGAATTTCCCAGGGTTTCCACAGGGGATTGATGGGACGACATTGATGATGCAGATGATGGAGCAGGCGCAAAAATTTGGGGCGGAGGTGGAGTTTGGGGTATTGGCGGATGAGGTGAAGTTGGGTCGGCCAGTGCATCAGATTCGGGCGGGGAAGAGGGAGATAGAGGCGCGGGTTTTGATTGTGGCGACAGGCGCGGGGCATCGGCATTTGGGGGTGCCTGGGGAAAAGGAGTTGGAGACGAAGGGGGTGACATACTGTGCGACGTGTGACGGAGCTTTGCCGATGTTCAGGGATCAGCCGGTGGTGGTGGTGGGGGGTGGAGATTCGGCGTGTGAGGAGGCGACATTTTTGACGAGGTTTGCCTCGAAGGTTTATCTGGTGCACCGGCGGGGGGAGTTGCGGGCGTCGAAGATCATGGCGGATCGGGCTTTGGGCAATCCCAAGATTGAGCCGATCTGGAATGCGGAGGTGGAGAGCGTGGAGGGGATAAAGGAGGGGAAAGTGACGGGGGTGAAGGTGAAGAGTGGAGTGACGGGGACGAGTTCGACGGTGGCGTGTGCGGGAGTTTTTATCGCGGTGGGGCACGTGCCGAACACGCAGATTTTTCAAAAGAGGTTGGCGATGGATGAGGCTGGGTATTTGAAGCTGGGGCCTGGGAGTCGGACGAGTACGGAGGGAGTTTTTGGGGCGGGCGATTGTGCAGATAAGGTTTATCGGCAAGCGATCACCGCGGCGGGCATGGGGTGCATGGCCGCGATCGACGCGGAGCGTTATTTAGCTGGGGGCTGAGAGACGGGAGCTGGGGGAGTGCTGGGGGTGGCGAGAGAGGGGGCGGGGGGAAGGGTTTCGAGGAGGGCGCGAGCGTCGGGGAGGAAGGCGCTGCCGGTATTGGCGGCGAGAATATCGTTGAGAACTTGCCGAGCGGCTTCGGGTCGATTTTCCTGAATTTGGAGACGGGCGAGGCCGATGGCGGCGCCAGTGCGGAAAGGGTCGACAGGGCGATCGGTGAGGATGCGTAGGTAGAGGGTTTGGGCGATAGCGCGATCGCCGGCGGAGGAGAGTTGATTGGCTTGGGCGAAGCGTGCGGAGGAGGCGAGGGGGTGTTTAGGGAAATCGCGGAGGAACTGTTCGTAGAGGCTGGCGGCTTTCCGAGGATCTTTTTGGGTGGAGGCCTCGGCGGCGGATTCGAGCAGAGCGAGGGCAGTGGCGGGTTGGCCTGGGTATTTTTGGATGAGAGTGGCCCAGGTGGCGGCGCCGGGTTGAGTGGCGAGGAGAAGATTGGATTCGGTCCGAGCTTTTTCGGATTTTGAGATTTGCCATAGAAGAACGGCGGTGCCGGCGCAGAGGAGAATTACGATAGGGACGATGGTGCTGGGCTTGAGCCAAGCGGGGGCTTGGGCGGGGAGGATCTGAGGTTCTTCGGCGGGGTTGCGGAGGGCATCTGACATAAGTGCTGAGAATGGTAAAACTTTGGGCTCGGAGCAAGACAGGAAGAGGAGGAGGTCGGATTTAGTCTTTGGGTGGGTTGTGGGTTGGGTAGCGTGATTAGGGCAGGGGAGCGGTGAGGGGTTGAGGGGCAATAAATTAAGCGAAATAAGAGTTGACCTTGGTGGTGTGGAGTGGGTAGAAATGGGTAAATGAGGTTAAATATGTTTGTTTGTGGCTAGCAAATACATACACCGATGAAAGAGGCTTATACGGATCGGTTTGAGTTTTCCTTGGATTCCAAGGGTCGAATCTCCGTGCCTGCGGAGTGGAGGGGAGAAGCTTTCGAGAAAAGATTTTTAGTGATGCCGTCGGCGGAAGGGTGTCTACGAGTTTACCCTGCAAGTTTTCTGGGTCGACAGATGGAGAAATTGGCGGCGGATGGAACTTCCTCTTCGGATTTAAAGCGAAAGAGTCTGGAGAAATTGGCGAGTGTGATTCAGTCGGCGGAGCCTGATCAGCAGGGGAGAATCATGTTGCGTGAAAAATTCCGGCAGCACGCGGCTTTGGGTCGGGAAGCGGTCTTGATTGGATGTTTGGATCACTTCCAGGTTTGGGAGCCTAGGCGTTGGACGAAGATGGCTCCGGCGGCGACTACCTTTGAGCAGGTAGCGAAGGATGCAGGTTTGTGATGATGATGAATCTGAGCCCAGCTTTTTCATTCGCCACGATGCTGGTGCATCCCGAGGAGCGCGGGTTGAGCGCAGGGAGTTTGCTGACGGCCTTGAATATCCCTTTCCAGGACTCGGAATCCCACCGCAGGCGGAAAGTCCGCGAGCAGGTGGCCCGTTGCTGGGATCTCCTCCAGATGGAGGAGGAAAGGAACCGAACCGACTGCCGGAACTGATTCCGATGGGCGGGCCCGGGAGGCACGCACCGTCGGATCGGTGTGGCCGTCTGAGGAGGAGCAGAATATGGACTGGAAGCAGATGATGAGAGGCAAAATGGCGTGCGGCTTTTCCTGCCGTCGCGATGAAACGGGTCGGGTGGAAGGGCACGGCATCGTGAAACTTCCCAAACGGAATGCGTATGAATTAGTGGGACTACGACGACCTTTACGACGGGAAACCCTCCGGCTTCGCCCGGTTATTTAACGAGTGGAACACGTCCCTGTTTTATTGGAAGCGACTATGGAAATCCTCCAACCTGCTCCTGGACGCACGGTGATTGACGCGACCTTTGGTCGTGGTGGGCATAGTCGCGCTCTTTTAGCGAGGGGGGCAAGGGTGATTGCTTTGGATGTGGATCCAGAGGCGGAGGTTGAAGCGAAGAAATTAGCGAGTGAGGTGGGGACGGATCGGTTTTGTTTTCACCGAGCGAATTTTGGTCAGTTGGCGCAGGTCATGGAAAAAGAGGGACCAGTGGATGGGTTGTTGCTGGATTTGGGGATTTCTTCGCCTCAGGTAGATCAGGCGGAGCGCGGATTTAGTTTCCAGCAAGACGGGCCTCTGGATATGCGAATGGATCCGACAACCGGAACGACGGCCGCGGATTTAGTGAACAATCTTTCGGAGCCTGAATTGCGTGGCCTGCTACGTGAGGGGGGAGAGGATCGGGATCCAGGGAAAATCTCCCGCGGAATTATGCGGGCCCGTCCTTTGCTTACGACGGGGGAGTTGGCTACGGCGGTGGCTCGGGTGACGAGGCAACCGAGACCCGGAGCGAAGCATCCTGCGACAAGGACTTTTCTGGCGTTGCGCCGTGCGGTGAACCGGGAGGGGGGAACCCTGGATGAGGTCTTGGCGGCGGTGCCGAAGGTATTACGGGCAGGAGGTCGGTTAGTGGTTTTGACTTATCACTCGGCAGAGGATCGGGCGGTGAAGGTGTGGATTCGCGAGCATTCAGAAGAGGAAAAAAGAGAGATGGGGATGGCGTTTGGGCACCCGAATTTAGAGCGATGGGTCAAGCGGTTGGATGAGGTGGTGCCGACGGAGGAAGAGATTGCAATGAATCCACGGGCGCGAAGTGCTCGGTTACGTGCTGCGGAGCGGGAGAAGGAGAGGTCCGCGTGAGTCGTAACCAGATCCGTCGGACGAATCACGTAGGAGGAACGCCATTAATCCGTTTTATGGTGGGGGCGGGTTTAGCGACCTCTTTGGTAGTGGTTTTTGCGTTACTCCATGTGACGAATATTCATGAGGCGGGGGAGTTGAAAAAGTTGGAGGTGGCCCGAGGCCATTTAGACGATTTGGTTAAATCGGCGCGATTGCAAGCGGAGCGGTTAAGTTCTCCGCGGAATCTTTCGGAGCGTGCTGCGCAGATGAATCTGGGGCTGATTAGTGTGAGCCAATTGGAGATCGTCGAAGGGCCAACTCGCCGGAATTGGCAAGGAACCGATATGGCGAAGGACGGGACACGATGAATTCGCGGATACGAGTGATGGCGATCACCGCGATCTTCGCGATGGCCTTTACGGTGGTGTCGGTGAAATTAATTTGGATTCAGTTGGTGAAACAGGATGTTTATCGGGAGAAAGCGATTCGAATGCATACGAACGGAGAGCCAGTGGCGGCGCAACGGGGATCGATTTTGGATGTGAGTGGACGGGTTTTAGCGCAAAGCATGCCGTTGATCGAAGTGCGGTTAGATGGAAAGGTGCTGGGGGAGCGTCCGAAGGAGTTGCCGGTGTTGGCGGGATTGCTGGGAGTATCCGCAGAGTGGCTCAAGGGTCAGGCCGATCCCGGAAATCGGTATCAAAAGATTGCGGAGGGTTTAACGCCAGAGACGGAAGGTAAGATACTTGCGGCCAAACTTAGTTGTATTCAGCTCAAGCGGAAGACGGTGCGAAATTATCCAAACGGAACGGAAACAGCGCAAGTGCTGGGGTATGTGGATTTGCGGGAGCAGACGGTGATGGGGTTGGAACGGCCCATTTCGTTTGAGGTGGGGGAAGCTGGAGTGGAAAAATCGATGGATCGTTATTTGCGGGGGGTGGCGGGGGAGAGGCGGATCACCCGAGATGTGCATCGCCGGGAGATACCGTATTTTCGCTTAAGCGATCGCCCGGCGAGAGATGGGTACCACGTGGTGCTGACTTTGGATCAAAGCATCCAGCATATTGTGGAGAGGGAAGCGGATGACTTGCTGGAAAAATTTTCACCTGAGAATTTGCACATTGTGGTGATGCGGCCGGCGACAGGGGAAATCTTGGCGATGGTAAGCCGACCCTCTTTTGATCCGAACCAGAGAAAGACATTTGAGGCGGAAGGG
Organism: uncultured Verrucomicrobiota bacterium; assembly: GCA_903956835.1. Classification (GTDB taxonomy): domain Bacteria; phylum Verrucomicrobiota; class Verrucomicrobiia; order Methylacidiphilales; family Verrucolacustridaceae; genus Verrucolacustris. The sequence continues at coordinate 4,713 of CAJBOM010000211.1, read as the reverse complement.
GTGAAAGATCGGGGGTTGGCAGATACTTATGAGCCAGGATCGACATTTAAGATAGTGACTTTAGCGGCGGGCTTGAACGAAGGAGTTGTCGACTTAGAGAGTCAGTTCTTTTGTGAAAACGGAGAGATGTTTTATGCGGGGCGTTCCCTGAAAGATCATGAGGCCTATGGGATGCTCTCGTTACGGCAGGTGGTGGCGAAGTCGAGCAACATTGGGATGGCGAAGTTGGCGATTCAGCTGGGAGATGAAAAATTGTACGAGTATGCGCGGTTATTTGGGTTTGGGCAGAAAACCCAAAAAGGGGAGGGAGCGTTGCCCGGGGAGGAAGCAGGTCGGTTGAGCTCGGTAAAAAACTGGACGAAACTTTCGATCACCCGAATTCCGATGGGCTACGAGATCGCGGCGACGAATTTGCAAATGGCGTTGGCTTATGGGGCGATCGCCAACGGGGGGAAGCGAATGGAGCCACGTTTTGTCAAGGCGGTGGTGGATCGTGATAACCGAGTGGTTCTGCAGTTTTTACCGAAGGTGGTTTGTCAGGCGGTGAAGCCTGAAACGGCGGCGCAAGTGGTGGAGGCTTTGAGGGGAGTTGTGGCGGAGGAGGGAACAGCGAAAGAGGCGGAGGTTCCTGGGTACGAAGTGGCAGGGAAAACAGGTACGGCGCAGAAAATATCAAACGGGGTATACGCCAAGGATAAGCATCGGGCTTCGTTCATCGGATTTTTACCTGCGGATCGGCCTGAATTTTTGGTTTCGATATTAGTCGATGAACCGAAAGGGAAAATTTATTACGGGGGTCAGGTAGCGGCCCCAGCTTTTAGCCGGATTGCGACTCAAGTGGCGCAGCAACTCAACTTGAACCGAGGAACGGTGGTGGCACGCCGAACGGCATTATGAAGCTGACCGAAATCATGCAAGGGGTGGTGGTAAAGGAGTGGCAAGGGGGCAGGCAAGCGGAGGTTTCAGCCTTGGCCTATGAGTCGACTGCAGTGGCGGCGGGATCCCTTTTCTGTACTTGGAAAGGAAAGGTGAGAGACGGGCATAGTTATATTCCTGAAGCGATGGAGCGTGGGGCGGTGGCGATAGTGGCAGAGAAGAAAATGATGGATTTGGCTGGGCCGAATATTCGGGTTGAGAATGGACGAAGGGCTTTAGGTCGAATGGCGGCAAACTTTTACGGGCATCCCTCAAAAGAGGTTCAAGTGATTGGGTTAACCGGCACGAACGGAAAGACATCGACGGCGATGTTGATTCAAGCGTTATTCGAAGCCGGCGGATTACGTTGTGGTCTTTTGGGCACGGTGGGGAACGACACAGGGAAGGGGCGGGTTTCGGCGAAGCAGACAACTCCGGAGGCCTTGGATCTGCAGCAATTTTTGGCGGAGATGCGGGAGAATGGATGTCGGGCGGCGGCAGTGGAGGTGAGTTCGCATGCTCTGGAACAGGGGAGAACGGAGGGGGTTGATTTCGCGGGCGCGGTCTTTACGAATTTGGGGAGAGATCATCTCGATTTCCATCAGAGTATGAAGGAGTACGAGGAGGCGAAGAGTCTGCTTTTTCGAGGATTGCGAGCGGGATCGTTTGCGGTGATCAATCAGGAAGATCCAGCGGGAATCCGAATGATGGCGCAGTGTGCTCCTGGGGTGCGGGTCTTAACCTATGGAGTGGAGCGGGGAGATGTGCATACGCGCGATCTGAAGATGGGGGTAGGTGGGAGCACTTTTATTCTGTGCACTCCCGAGGGCGAGATACCGACGAGTTTACCATGGTGGGGACGATTTAATGTTTTGAATGCGCTGGCGGCGGCGAGTGCGGCGATGTTGGGTGGACTCTCCGCAGAAAAAGTAGCAAGCGCTTTGGGTCGTGCTCCGGTGGTGCCAGGGCGAATGGAGCGGATTGCTGGAGAAGGAGAAATTTCTGTATTGGTGGACTTTGCGCATACGGAGGAAGCAGTGGGGGCAGCCTTGGAGACAGTTCGTCCGTTGTGTCGTGGAAATCTTTGGGTGGTGTTGGGAGCGGGAGGGGATCGGGATAAGGGGAAGCGTCCGAAGATGGCGGCGTTGGCAGCGCGTTTGGCGGATCGGGTGATTTTGACTTCGGACAATCCACGAAACGAGGATCCAAAAATAATCTTAAGCGAAATGGTGGCAGGGGTTCCGAAGGGTCGGGCGGTGGAGGTGATCGAGCATCGGGCGGAGGCGATTCGGGCGGCGGTGCTGGGGGCGAAGGCTGGGGATGTGGTTTTGGTAGCAGGCAAAGGGCATGAAGAGTTTCAAGAAATCCGTGGAGAGAAGATGCCGTTTTCTGATCGTCGGGAGATTGAGCGATCGCTGACGGAAAGGAGTCGGGGATGAAGCCACTTTCTTTGGCGACAATTGCGGATTTGGCGGGAGCCCAAGTGGTCAAGGGTAAGGGTGAGCGGGTGGCTTCTGGGGTGGGGATTGACTCGCGGACGGTGAAGCCAGGAGAGCTTTTTGTGGCGATACGCGGTCCGAAAAACGATGGACATGAGTATGTGGTGGCGGCTTCAGAAAAAGGAGCGATTGCGGCTTTAGTTGAAAAAAGCGAAGTGGGGAAAGTTCCGCCAGGTTTCACAATCCTGCAGGTAGCGAATACCCAAGATGCCTTGCAGAAATTAGCGCAGGGCTATCGAAGAAGCTTATCGGTGCGAGTGGCTGCGGTGACTGGAAGTTCAGGAAAAAGCAGTACGAAAGAAATGTTGGCGGCGGTCTTGGGAACGACGGGATCGACTTATCGGACTCCAGGTAATTTAAATAATCATTTTGGGGTTCCCTTGACCTTGTTGGGAGTGGGAGCGGAGGATCGTTGGGCGGTGGTGGAGTTGGCCATGAGTGCTCCCGGGGAGATTGGACCCTTGGCGGAGTTGGCGGAACCTGAGGCGGGGTTGGTGACAAATGTAGGATGGGCGCACATCGAGGGGATGGGTTCGCGGGAAGCGACGGCGAAGGAAAAGGGCGCGCTGGTTCGGGCGTTGCCTGCATCGGGATTGGCGGTGAGCAATGCGGATGATCCTTTCGAAAAACTAACCTTGGAGGGATGTCAGGCGCGTGTGGTAAGGGTTGGTCGTTCGCCCCAAGCGGATTACCGATTGGAAGAGATGAAGTGTGGCGGGGAATCGACGCGTTTCGTTTGTGCTGGACCCAAGGGGCGGATGGAAGTGTTGATCCGGATCCCTGGAGCGCACATGGCGATGAACGCGGCGCAGGCTTTTGCGACGGGAGTGGAGTTGGGAGCGGAGCCTCAGGCGGCGGCTTCGGCATTAGAGGGAATTGTTTTACCCAAAGGCCGATTAAAGCTGGAGAAGCATGTGGCTGGGTGGCTTTTGGACGATAGTTATAATGCGAATCCAGATAGTTTGGTGGCGGGTTTAGAGACTTTGGAAAGGTTGCCTGGCTCGGGTCGAAATGTTGCCCTGCTCGGAGCAATGGCGGAACTGGGTTCGTTCAGCGCGATGTTGCATGAGGAGGCGGGGGCGACAGTGGCGCGAGGGTCGACAGGGTTGTGCTTTGTGGTTGGAGAAGAAGCAAAGTGTTTGGTGGACGGCGCTCAAAAAACTCGGGCGGGGAACTGGGTGCGATGGTTTCCTAGTCGGGAAATACTTTTACAAGCGTACGGGGCGGAAGCGAAAGAGGACGACAGAATTTTGGTGAAAGGAAGTCGAAGAGAAGGCATGGAAAAAGTTGCGGCAGGATTACGGGAGAGAAAACAGTAATGTTGTACTATCTGAGCCTGCTGAGCGATTGGTTTGGCCCGCTGAATGTTTTTCAGTATGTGACCTTCCGAACGGTTGGGGCGGCGTTGACCTCGTTTGGGTTTTGTTTATGGATTGGACCCTCGGTGATTCGAGGCCTGCATCGACTGAAGCTTGGGCAACCGCTTCGGCGCAAAGAGGAAGTGCACCAGTTGGCGGATCTGCATGAGAAGAAGCAAGGGACGCCGACGATGGGTGGAGTGCTGATTTTGTTTTCACTGACTTTGTCCTGTTTACTTTGGGGACGACCGACGAATCCTTATTTGTGGTTGGCCTTGGGCAGCACTTTGGCTTTGGGGATTTTGGGATTCTGCGACGATTACGCGAAAGTTAAGAAAAAGACTTCGGGGGGGTTGAGTGGTAGGCAGAAACTCTTGGTGCAGGGTTTGGTGGCGGCGGGAGTATCGGGGGCTTTGCTCTTGATGCCGCAGGCTCGCGAGGCAGCGCTGAAGTTACAAATTCCATTTATCCGAGAAGAGTTCTTTCTATTCAACCTACCGATATGGGGTGCGTTGCTTTTCTTTGTTTTTATTATTGTGGGCAGCTCGAACGCGGTGAATTTGACTGATGGGCTAGATGGTTTGGCCTCGGGTTGTATTTTAACGGTAGCGATGGTCTTAGGGCTGTTTGCCTATCTCTCGAGCCACGCGAGGCTTGCGTCGTATCTATTTTTACCCCGTGTACCTGGAGGGGAGGAGTTGGTTATTTTCTGTGCGGCTCTCTTTGGGGCGTCTTTGGGATTCCTATGGTTTAATTGTCATCCCGCTCAAGTTTTCATGGGGGATACCGGTTCTTTGGCTTTGGGGGGAGCGGTGGCGGTGGTGGCGATTTGTTTAAATCAAGAGCTCCTCCTAGCGGTGATCGGCGGGGTTTTTGTGATGGAGGCTGTTTCGGTGATTCTTCAGGTCCTTTCCTTTCGCCTGACGGGGAGACGAATTTTT
>CAJBOM010000210.1 GCA_903956835.1 uncultured Verrucomicrobiota bacterium | reverse complement strand
CCACGCGGATCGTGTCTCTACACCGACCGGCGTCGGGGCCGCAACCGCGGGAAAACATCCATAATCCAAAATTACCTACCCCTTGGAACATCTACGGGGGCAGGTCTAAGGGGGCCAACCCTGAACCTGTTTCCACCCCTCCTCCGAAAGCAACTTCGCCTCATAAAGCTCCTTTGCGAAGACCTTCGCCCGATCTGTCACCTTGTCGCTCTTGGCTCGGATCAGAGATGCAGGGAGCAGTTCCAGGTTCATCACTTGATTTTGAAGTTCAGGGCAAAGTGCCACTGGGATTACGTCGTCAGGTTCAGCTTTTTGCCCTGCATACTGACCCTTGGTGATTGTGGCTGACTTGCCCTGCCTTAATTCGGCCATTCCTTCGGGGGTTAAAAGTCCCAGCTCCTTGGCAATCTTTAGATTCTCCAGCAATCCCCAGCTGAGGAAACCTGCGTAGGGTGCCCCAGCTGTCTTATTCAGCTTAGCCGATTCATCCAGGACAGCTTCGGGCTTCTCACCCTGCCCTTCTGCATAGGCCAACCAGTAAACGCATTTCTGGAGGCGCGGGTTGACTGCTCTCTCTCCTTTGAGTGTGGCCAGCTTTGCGGGATCGGTGAGGCTGGCTAGGGCAGAAGCAGAAGTTCCAGCTTTGATCGAAGGTACGGCAACTAATAAAAATGCGAAGAGGAGCTTGAACACGAAATAGTCTTAACAGAACACCCTAGCGTGAAGAAGAACCCCTCGGCTTTACTTTGGCTTTGGAGGAAGACTCATCGTTGTCTTCTTTTGAATCACCACCCCATATGCCGCTTTTCCATTTATACCTAACCAGAACTCCTTTAGGACTGAACACGCACATCTTAAATTTCTTAAGAGTTCCTCCACCATTTCCGTAGATGGATCCGTTGCCATTCTGAACATTCCCGTAAGTGCTACCTCCGTAGTAAGTGTCATCATTCCAGTAGGCGATCAAAGTTCCGTCAGGAAGAACTTCCTTGCTGGTCGGGGGAACGGATTCCAGCACCAGTTCGGAGTAAGTAGCCTTGTTTAGTGACTTTTTCAGCAAATCAAGAGAAGGCCCCTCTCCAGCAAATCCACAACTAATAAGTAATCCAACCAATAAGACAGCTAGGAATACTTTCATCCGCTCACTCTGCTCCCCTACCCTCACCGATAGCAAGCGGTGGCGAGTCCCGCACCCCCTACCCCTGCCAATGTCCTACCCTGTTTGGTAAGCTTCCCATTATGAAGATCACCCCTGAACAAGCTCTCGAATCGGTACAATCAATCTTCAAATCGCTAGATTGGGAGATTGAGCTCAAAACCGATCCCCCTGTCCTGTTCTTTGTCGACTAGTCCGCATACCGACTCAGGACGGGCTTAATCCTTGCTGAAGGCTCGGATGATTAGAGCCAAGATGACGAGAGGCGGAAGACCCATCCAGATCGCTGGCATAATCATATTGGCTGCTTGAGCGCTACCCGAATAACGGATCGTCGTCACAGCTGGCTTGGCAGGAGTACTTGGGCGAGCAGGACTTTTATAAGGTACAGGCCTGTACGGTGTAGCTGGGGCGGCCTCAGCCTTCTCAAAAACTCCCCCGACTATCCCGAAGGCCAGTACTGCACCCATCCCCCAAAGCCGGATCTTGCGCATAAGCCGATTTTGCTCCTTCACCCAAGGGAAGCAAGAGCTCCCATCTGATTTTATGGCGCATCCAGCTCCAGAGGCGCATCCAATGGTGCGTCCAAAAGCCGGATTTTCAGACCTTCCCCAGCCAGTCGGAATATCGTAGGCGGTAGAATTTCCAGCTTTCCCGCTCAAGTAAATCTCTCCTCCCCGTCCAACGCGATAGCCAAGGCCCGACCCATGGCCAACGAAAAGAGCACGAAATCCAAACTCCAGCTTTTTTAATCTTTTGTCTTTTTCCCTGAAGAACCAATGCCCGCTTTATTATTTCTGCACGCAGTATTGGGGCATTTGGCGTAACCACCGCAACTCTTATACCAAACACCTTGGCAGGCACTGCAATGGTACTCGTAGGTAGCAGCTACCGACAATCCGCCTCCAAACAGAAAGACAAATCCAAGCAAAACAATGAAAGGAAATGATTTAGTTCTCATGTTCTCTACTTAAAAAGATTAAACATTACAACGAATGCGATTGCAACAAATAATGTCAGGGCGACAATCATACCAATCGTAACTTCCTGCTTAGTAGGATTAAGTGTACCCAATTCCTCGTAATATGTTTGATCGCTAAAGCCCTAATTTTGAGTCTGATTCCGAACCAACTGCCATAAGATTTCATTACCGACCATGCATCGCCGCAAAAAAGATAAAGACAAGGGCGCGAATTGAAGAGATTGAAAGGATGACAGATTTACGAAGCGACGAGGAATGAGCAGTGGTGGAAAGTAAATAAGCGTTGCCAAAATTTAAAGATTACGTGTCATGCGGTGACTTTCTGGAACTTACCTACTTGAAAGCCAATATGCTTTTTATCAGGTACTTAAATTGGAGCCGGCTATCAGATTTGAACTGATGACCCGCGGTTTACAAAACCGCTGCTCTACCCCTGAGCTAAGCCGGCAATAAGCTCTATCTTCGTGCAGAAGGCTCCCTCTGCAAGCCCGCTCTCCGACCCAATAACCTAAACGTTGTAGGTGGAAGAAGCAGTGGTCCCGCCGTGTCCCGTCCAGTTCGTATGAAAGAACTCACCCCGAGGCTTGTCCACTCTCTCATAGGTGTGAGCCCCGAAATAATCCCGCTGGGCCTGAAGAAGATTGGCAGGCAAAACCGCACTGCGGTAACTATCAAAGAAGGCTAACGCTGTGCTAAACGCTGGAACCGGAATCCCACGCTTGGCCGCCGCCGCCACCACTGTCCGCCAGCCCTTCTGCGACTTCTTTACCTCGCCCCTAAAATAATCGTCCAAGAGCAAATTACTCAACTTGCCATTCTTATCGTACGCCTCCTTGATCTTGCCCAAGAATCGCGAACGGATAATGCACCCGCCACGCCACATCAAGGCAATCCCGCCGTAATTCAGGTTCCACTTGTACTCCTTCGCCGCCGCCCTCATCAGCATGTAGCCCTGGGCATAGCTGACGATCTTCGAGGCATACAACGCATCCCGAATCTCCGCAATGAACGCTTTCTTTTTCTCAGGATCCTTCGCCGCTGGAAGCAAAGGCTTCGGTCCCTTCAACTTCTTCGCCGCCGCCACCCTTTCATCTTTCAAGGCCGAAACACAACGCGCATAGACCGCCTCCGCCATCAAGGTGATCGGAATTCCCAAATCCTGCGAATTGATCACCGTCCACTTGCCCGTCCCCTTCTGACCCGCTGTATCCAGAATCTTATCCACCAGCGGCGACCCATCAGCGTCTTTCTTCGCCAGAATATCCCTCGAGATCTCAATCAGGTAACTATCCAGCTCCCCCTTATTCCAATCCGCAAAAACATTGTGCATCTCATCAGGAGTCATTCCCAAACCATTCTTCATCAGATTGTACGCCTCGCAGATCAGCTGCATGTCCCCGTACTCAATCCCATTATGCACCATCTTGACGTAGTGACCTGCCCCTTGCTCCCCGACCCAATCACAACAGGGCACCCCTCCGTCCACCTTCGCAGAAATATCCTGCAGAATCTTTTTCACAAAGGGCCAAGCCGCTGGCGAGCCCCCAGGCATGATACTCGGACCGTGCCGTGCACCCTCTTCGCCACCCGATACCCCCGTACCAATATAAAGCAGTCCTTTGGCTTCCACTTCCTTTTGCCGCCTGTTCGTATCCTCAAAAAGCGAGTTACCGCCGTCGATAATGATGTCCCCTTTTTCCAAGAACGGCATGACCTCTTGAATAAAATCATCCACCGGCTTCCCAGCCTTCACCAAAAGCATCACCCTCCGCGGCCTTTTCAACATCGAGACCATCTCCTGAATCGAGTGGGCTCCCAGCACTTTCGTGCCCTTCGCTTGGTTCGCGAGGAAATCGTCCACCTTGGAGACGGTACGATTAAAGGCCACCACGGTGTAGCCGTGGTCATTCATGTTCAGAATAATGTTTTGGCCCATGACGGCCAGCCCGATAAGGGCGATATCACCTTGGGGTTCGTTTGACATAAATTATCTTTGAATACGGGCCGATCCGCCCTGCGCAAAAGCCTTCACCTGATCTACCGTCGCCATGGTGGTATCTCCAGGGAAGGTCGTCAGTAAGGCCCCGTGAGCCCAACCCAGCTTGACCGCCTCTGCCGCTTCCAATCCAGAAAGTAGTCCGTAAATAAAACCACCCGCAAAACCATCCCCGCCTCCTACCCGATCGATCACCTGCAGTTCACAAGTCGGCGCCTGATGGGTCTCCCCATTCACCCAAGCCACCGCACTCCAGCTATGGTGATTGGTGGTATGGACTTCTCGCAGGGTAGTCGCCACCGCCTGCACGTGCGGATGTTTCTTAATGACATTTTTAATCATGCTCAAGAAAGCGCTTGGATCGATTTTCGATTTCGCATGGACATCAGGTCCAGGAATGCCCAATCCCAACTGCAAATCCTCCTCATTCCCCACCAAAACGTCCACGTGTTTAACAATCTTGTCGAGAATTGCCACCGCCCGATCGTGTCCGCCGTGAATATTCCAAAGCTTCGCTCGGTAGTTAAGATCAAAAGAGGTCACCGCCCCTGCCGCCTTGGCCGCCTGCATCGCTTCGACGATCAGCTCAGGGGTGGTAGTCGAAAGAGCTGCGAAAATTCCACCACTGTGAAACCAACGCACTCCACCCGCGAAAATCTTCTTCCAATCAAAATCCCCTGGCTTGAGCAATCCAGCCGCTTCATTACCCCGATTATAGAATACCACCGGGGCCCTAACCCCATGACCGCGATCACTGTAGACCGCCGCCATATTCGGACCGTTCACCCCGTCATGCTTGAATTTCTTGTAAAAAGGTTTCACCCCCATCGCCCGTACCCGCTCGGCAATCAGGTCACCAATCGGATACTCGACCATGGCTGAGGCCAACCCTGTCTGCATTCCGAAGCAGTCGGCTAAGTTCGCCGCCACATTAAATTCGCCCCCGCTAACGTGAATTTGACACTCGGTCGCTTTGCGAAATG
>CAJBOM010000209.1 GCA_903956835.1 uncultured Verrucomicrobiota bacterium | reverse complement strand
CCGTCTACATCCCCGACTTCGATACCCCCCGCTGGCGCCTTACCCCCAAACACTTCGCCTACGTCAAAATCGCCGAAGGCTGCAATCACCCCTGCTCCTTCTGCGTCATCCCGCAAATGAGGGGCAAACACCGTAGCCGCACTATCGAATCCATCCGCCGAGAAGCGGAGCAACTCGTCTCCGAAGGGGTTAAAGAACTCCTGCTTATTTCCCAAGACACCACCTACTTCGGCATGGATCGTTGGACCGAAGGACGCGGACCACGCGCCCAGGTCAGCTCCGCCCGAGGAGAAAATCTAATCGATCTCCTCGAAGCCCTCTCCTCAGTAAAGGGGGATTTCTGGATCCGCCTCCTCTACACCCACCCTGCCCACTGGTCGGATGAACTCATCACCGCCATCGCCCGCCTTCCCAAAGTCGCCCGCTACGTCGATATGCCCCTGCAACACATCGAAGAGGGGATGCTCAAAGATATGCGACGCGAAACTTCCGAAGCCCATATTCGAGGGCTCGTTACCCGCTTACGCGCAGGCATCCCCAATCTCGCCATTCGCACCACCTTCATCGTCGGATTCCCTGGCGAGACCGATGCCCAGTTCGATACCCTCCTCGGCTTCATCCAAGACGCCAAGTTCGATCGAATGGGCATCTTTACCTACTCCCAAGAATCGGGAAGCCGCGCCGCCAAGATGCCCAATCAAGTTTCCCCCGCCATCAAAAAATCCCGCTACCGCAAAGCCATGGCCACCCAACAAAAAGTCGCCACCCAACGCGCCGCCTCCCTCGTCGGCCAAAAGCTTCGTGTTTTGGTCGATACCCCTACCTCCGCCCGCACCGAAGCCGACGCCCCCGATGTCGACGGCAAAGTCATTCTCACCTCTCCGCTCACCCCAAACGAATTTGCTGAAGTCACTATCACCGGCCACAAAATCTACGACCTCATCGCCTAATCCCACCACTATTCACCGGTAGGGCGCATCATCCGTGATGCGCCGATTGAACCACTGGTCGGCTTGAAACTCTAAAATCAGGTAGGCCGGCCTCTCCGAGCCCCGCTCGGAATCGGGGCGCAGACACGAACGCGGAATCAAACCTAGGTAGCGGCGACATCTCCGAGGTCGCCTCGCTCAACACCCGTCCCCCAGCAACCCAATACCCCTCAGCGTTCCTTAGCGGCTCTACCCCGTACCTGCCCCGACCCGGTCGGGGCTCTTGTCGGGGCTTTGCGTGAGATTCTTTGTATCCTCGGGGTAAAATCGCGGCGTCTTCGCCGCATCTCCCCCCCTTTCCCTACACCCAAAATTAGGGTAAATTCATCATCCTTTGAAATCTACCCCTTCCCATCCCGATTCTCTCCCAGACACCCAAGCCTCTCCCGATTCCAGAAATCTCCGGATCGATAAGGTCGGCGTCAAAGGACTCCGCTACCCCATCGTCGTCCGCGACCGTGCTCACGCTACCCAAAATACCGTCGCCACCGTCACCCTCGCCGTCGACCTCCCCCACCAGTTCAAAGGCACTCACATGAGTCGCTTCATCGAAGTCCTCCAAGAACACGGCGGTCTCATCCACGTCGAAAGCATCCCCGCCATCCTCCGTGCCCTACAGGAACGTCTCCAAGCCGACTCCGCACACCTCGAACTCGATTTTCCCTACTTCATCGAAAAAAAAGCGCCCATCACCGCCGCCACCGGCCTGGTCGACTATCAAACCCGCTTCGATGCCACTCTCCACGGCAAAGACCTCCGATTCAAAGTCGCCGTCACCGTTCCCGTCACCACCCTCTGCCCTTGCAGTAAGGCCATCAGTGAACGCGGCGCTCACAACCAACGCGGTCAAGTCCGCCTCGAAGTTACCTTCGGCCAAACCGTCTGGATCGAAGACCTTGTCACTCTCGTGGAATCTTGCGCCAGCTCAGAAATCTACTCCCTCCTTAAGCGGCCCGACGAAAAACATGTCACCGAGCGAGCCTACGATAATCCAGTTTTCGTCGAAGACCTCGTTCGCGCCGTGTCCGTGAAATGCGCTGCCCACCCCGATATCCAGTGGTACCGGGTCGAAGCCGAAAACTTCGAAAGCATTCATAACCACAGCGCCTACGCCATGATCGAGCGCGGTTAATCCTCGCGCGTCATAATCCTTTTTTCCGTTCGGCAGAACACCTCTTTCGATTACTCTTTCCGCCATGCCCCCAGTCCTCCTCATCGCCATCCTCGTTGGACTCGCCGGCCAAATCGTCGATGGCACCCTCGGCATGGCCTACGGAGTCACCTGCTCATCCTTCCTCCTCGCCCTCGGCACCGCCCCCGCCATGGTCAGCTACTCGGTTAAGGTCTCCGAAATTTTTACTACAGGGGCCAGTGGCATTAGCCATCTCTTTCATCAAAACGTCGACAAAGCCCTCTTTCTGAAACTCTGCCTTCCTGGCGTCATCGGCGGCGTCACGGGCGCCTACATCCTCTCCAACTTCCCTGGCGAAAAGTTTAAACCTTGGATCAGCGCCTATCTCATTCTCATGGGTGCCTACATCCTCTACCGCTCCAACCACAAACCGATCTCCATCTCCCCCGAACCCGCCAAAGCCATTCCCCTCGCCCTCACTGGAGGATTCCTCGATGCCGTCGGCGGAGGCGGCTGGGGACCCGTCGTCACCTCCACTCTCCTTGCCCGTGGACACCAACCCCGGATGGTCATCGGCTCCGTCAACATGGCGGAGTTTTTTGTCACCCTCAGCCAAGCCCTCACCTTCTTCTTTTTCCTAAAACTAGAAAACTTACCCCTGATCGCAGGCCTCATTCTCGGTGGAGTCATCGCGGCTCCCTTTGCCGCAAAACTTTGCAAAATCCTCCCTGCGAAAACTATGATGCGCCTGGTTGGCGCTCTCCTCATCCTCGTTAGCGCTCGTACCCTCTTCCTCGCCTTGCGCGGAAGCTAACCACTCGCGCGCTTAGATCCGGTCCCCTTCTTCCTCACCGCTCCAATTTCCGCCTCCATCTTCCAGTACCTCCGCCAACCCAAAATTCCTACCACCAAGCCGGTCGGCACGCACAACACCCCAATCGACCGAAACCACTCCTCCATCGCAAAGTGAATAATCGATACTCCCGCAATCGTCAGGGAAATCGATAACTGCATAAAAGAAAGCAAAGTGCTCTTATTCGCCAGCAGAGTTCGATCGATCGCTAACTCATCGCGCAGAATTAACTCCCTCTTTTTAAATCGATCGTAAGTTTTCATTCTGCCTTTGTGTCTCCCCCCATCGACAAAGTCCATCCCTAGATTCACAACACCCATCCCCCATTAGCCCAAAACCTAAAACCAGGAGCGGTAACCGCAAAGGTCATGGACCCCAAGTTTTAGGGGACTAGCAGGTGTGGGCAGGTCTTAGGGGAGCAAATGACTACGCCGTCTGCGGTTTAGGGCCAATCCGCCCAAACCAAAGGCGAGTAGCGAGAGAGCAGAGGGTTCGGGGACACCCAAGACTTGAAACTCTCTATAAGCCGACCCGCCGTTTTGGTACCCGTTGAAAACAAACTGAACACTTGCCACATTATCTGCAAGGGAACCACTTGGATTTGTGAGCACTGTCAACGTTGATGAAAGACTTTCATCGGTGTACGAATAAGAACCCATTCCGTAATCCTCTGTAATCACAGGAAACTGTGTGTTATTCCAATCATCTACCTTATATAGCAAATTAAAAACGGATGGAGCTTGAACGGTGCTGACTTTTACCGAATACCCCTGACCACTGCGGCCACTGTCCCAGCTCGCATAGGTTTTTATTTCATTCAAAGAAAACCCAGTAGGATTGTTGCTAGTATCGAGATTAAACTGCAGCGTGACTACATTAAGCATCACGGAATTCGAATCCGATCCGCCCTGCCCCGAATTGCCCATATTACCAAGAATTCCATCATAAAGGCGTGTGGTATCTCTTGTTGGCGTATTCCAATAAAAACTATCTTGGCCTGCAACTGGAATTATTGTGACGGATGCAAGTGAGGTCTGCAAAAGATTCTGACCAGTGGTGAAAACTCCGCCAGGAACAGCCCCATCCCCTGTTCCATAATGAAATTCAGTTACGCTCCCCATCGACAGCTCGATTGATGCTAAAGCAATTACACAGAAACATTTAGAGATTTTGTACATAGTATTACCTAAGCACTATTATTAGAGTTTTCAAGTACGTGTAAATTGCTTTTGCACTAAACTGGTTTCTTGGAATTTTTCTAACTTCTACTTCACCCAATACAATTTTTAAAACAATCGTCTTCAAGGCCTTAGAGCTCATCTAAGTCACGGAACTGCGGGACGTAGTGGGGCCGGGATTGGCTTTGCGGCCCTCATTTTTCCTTTGGAAAATCATCGGGAACGCACCAGCCCTGCGAAGCTCCTTCTGAGTCGGCGAAGTTAGGAGCATAGGAGGGCCGGGATTGCGGCCTTCTTCTTTAGAAAACCGCCGG
>CAJBOM010000208.1 GCA_903956835.1 uncultured Verrucomicrobiota bacterium | reverse complement strand
GCGATCTCCACAAGAAATAGGTTTTAGGGGGAGTGCGGGAATTCCCTGTTCTCGGAGTGCTTTTGTTAGGAGGGCTGTGAAAAAGGTTTTACCCACGCCTGTATCCGTTCCTGTAATGAAGATGCCTTTCATGTTGGAATCACTTTGTTCAGGGCAAGAAGAAGCGTATCCACCATCTTCTCCAGTTCGTTGTCCGTGGTGCAGTATGGAGGCATCAAAACTAAAACGTCTCCGATGGGACGGGTTAGGAGTTCAAATTCACGAGCGACCTGGCAAATTTTGTGTCCTGTACGGTTGGTGGTAGGCAAAGGTGCGCGGGTTGTACGATCCGCGACCAGCTCGATGGCAAGGATCGCCCCCTCCTGACGGACATCTCCCACATTGGGGTGTGCCCAGAAGCGGGCAGAAAGGAACTTGAGATGTTGAACCAAAGAATCGTTTTGAATCTGCTTTTTGGGTTGATGCAAAAGCTCTAGATTGGCTAAAGCGGCGGCACAGCCGAGTGGGTTGGCGGTGTAACTATGGCCGTGATAGAAAGTGCGTTCGGGGCCTCCTGAGAAGGATTGAAAAATATCTTCTGTGGTGAGGGTTGCTGCAAGGGGGAGATAGCCGCCGGTCAGTCCTTTGGCCAAGGCAAGGACGTCGGGCATGACGCCCTCCGCATGGGATGCCAATGGGTAGCCTGTCCGACCGAAGCCAGTGAGAACTTCGTCAAATAAAACCCTAGCCCCCACTTGGCGAGCGGCGGCGGAGGTGCGCTTGGCGTAGCCGTGCGGTTGCATGATCATGCCAGCGGCTCCTTGGACTCGTGGTTCCAAAACCCAAGCGGCAAGGGTATCGCCAGATTGATGAATCTTCTCTTCGGCAAGGGTGGCGCATTCGAATTTACATTTTCGATAGGTGCGGGCATCCGCTTTTTCAGGTTTGGCTTGATTGAATGGACAACGGTAGCAGGCGGGAGTCATTACTTTGCCTGAGGAGAATAGAACGGGCTGATAGTGATGGTGAAAGGTGTCGCTGTGGCCAAGGCTCATCGCGCCGACGGTATCCCCGTGATAAGCCCCATCGGGGGATATAAAATGAGTGCGTTGGGGTTGGCCGTTCTGGGCGAAGGCCTGGAGGATCATTTTGAGGCCTGCTTCCATTGCGGTAGATCCATCATCGGAGAAGAAAACGCGTTCGAGGGTAGGAGAGAGTCCTTTTGCATTGGCATAGTGCACCAATTCCTGTGCCAGGCGGATGGCAGGTTCGTGAGTGAGGCCGAGAAAAGAGGAGTGGGCGATCTTGTCCAGTTGGGTTCGGATTGATTGATCGATGATGGGATTGCGATGTCCATGGAGGTTAGTCCAGATGGAAGAGTTGCCGTCGAGGTAGCGTTTTCCGTCGGTAGCGACAAGCCAGGCGCCATCGCCAGAAGCGATAGCGAGTGGTTCGAAAGAGGGATCCATCCACTGCGCATGAGGAGTAAAGGGATGCCAGAGATGCTTTCGATCGAGGCGGATACGTTCAGCAGAGTTCATGAAGAGGAAGGAACTGGTAAAGTAGAGAGGGCGGCGGCGAGGGTTTGGATATCTTTTTGGGTGTGTCGCGAGGAGAGACTAAGGCGGAGGCGAGCCGTACCTTCGGGCACGGTGGGATATCGAATAGCTGGTGCGTCGATACCTAAATTGCAGAGGGAAGTCGAAGCAGTGAGAGCGGCGGAGCTTGCACGGCAAGCGACGAGATGGATTGGACCAGAGAGAGGGGAAGGGTAAGTGGCGGTGAATTGGCCGATGTTCTGCTGGAGGGTTTGGCGAAGAGAGTCGCCCTCGGCTGAGCGGACAATTTCGAGACTGGCCAGTGCGGCGGCAGCGGATGCGGGAGAAAGGGCTGTTCCGAAAAGAAAGGTGCGCGCCTCATTGAGGAGATGATTAATGATGAAATCGGAAGCTGCGACGAAGCCGCCGGAGGATCCGAGTGTCTTGCCGAGGGTTCCCATCTGGATCTCGATCTGGTGAGTGCACTTGAGCTGGGCGGCGAGGCCAGCACCTGCGGGTCCACAGATCCCGTTGGCATGAGCCTCGTCGAGGAGAAGCCACGCGCCGAATTGATTTTTGAGCTGGATAATTTCTAGCAAGGGAGCCCAATCGCCATCCATGGAGTGGAGGGATTCCACGACGAGAAGAATCTTTCCTGATGGGTGGAGTTGGGTGGTGGAGGTTAAAACCTTTTGCAGTTCTTTGGTGTCCTGCCGATTGAAAATACGGAGGCGGGCACCAGAAAGTTTGGCACCGTCAAAGAGACAGGAGTGGGCGTTTCGCTCCAGAACAACCGTATCTTGGGGTCCGATGATTGCGGGGATTACGCCCAACGGAGTGAGGTAGCCTGCAGAGAAAAGCAGGGCTTGCTCGGTTGATTTCCATGAAGCGAGAGATTTCTCAAGTTGGCGATGGATGGGGGATGAGCCTGCAAGAAGGCGGGCCGCGCGCGCACTGGTTCCGAAATCTTGGACGGTTTTGGTTGCGGATTCGAGGACAGAGGGGTGGCGAGAAAGGCCGAGGTAATCGTTATCGGAGAAGGAGAGTGAGGGGGGATGGGAGGGGAGGGATCGCTGGGATTGATTCTCGGTTCGGCGCTGGTTTTTTTTGGTAATATCGTCGAAGAACGATGGTGAGGTCGATTGCATCTGGCTTTGAGCGTGGCGAAGAGAGGGGGGTAGGGACGAGGTCAAAACTTAGATGGGGTCGTGCTGGGTGATGCGCCCCGCGACGCAGCTTACTTGGGCTGGGTCGTGAGACTGAAGAATCCATGAAACCGGGTCTTGATGGGCAGGAATTTTCCAACCGATCCAGTCGGCCCAGTATCCGACTTGGAGGGTGCCGAGTTTATCCTCGAGTTGGAGGGCACGCGCGGGGGTGGTGGTCAGACTGGCCCAGGCTTCTTGAGAAGTAAGTGAAGGTAAAGTTTCTTGGAAAAGGCGAATTTCTTGGCGCAGATCAAGTTTTAGATTGAGAGAGGAGGCGGGGCTATCGGTGCCTAGACAGATTGGGATTTTGTGTGCACGGAGCAGATCGGCCTGGAACGAGTTCCGTTGAAACCATCGGTGGGTAGATGGGCAGTGGTGTTCTGTGGCATGGGTTTCTCGTAGGTAAGGG
>CAJBOM010000207.1 GCA_903956835.1 uncultured Verrucomicrobiota bacterium | reverse complement strand
GGATTGCTAAATCCTGGCAACAGTCCTGGAACGTTGACGGCTGCTTCGGCAATCGTGCTTGGCGGATCCACCTACAACTGGCAGATCACTTCCCTGACGGGGACAGCTGGCACAGATTGGGATCTGCTCAGCGTAACGGGGCTACTGGATATGAGTGGAGTGACCAGCTCGAACAAGTGGAATTTGGTAATCACAGCAGACGCTGGATTTACTGGATGGACCGACACCACTTCGTACAGCTATGTCTTTGCTCAGGCTGCTAGCGTTGCTGGCTTTTCCAATGTGGTGGGTACCGATATTACGAGTCTGTTCAATATCACTGCATCTGGATTCAGCAATCTACCGAATGTATCGTCCAACCCTTCGGGGGATTTCAAGGTGGTAGTGAACACATCAGGTGGGCTTACCACTCTGAACTTGATGACTGTTCCTGAGCCCTCGACGGGCGCCTTGTTAGGATTTGGATTCGGTGGGCTGGTTTTCCTGAGAATGTTGCGTCGCCGAAATAGTTAACTCGGCTGACAGCTTTCGTAAGATGCATCGAGATGGACCGAATAGGATCCTAGGTGTGTGATTTTATGCTGATCTATCTTCTTCAGATTGTGGCTACGCTCGTTTGTGCTGTGGGCGGCGCACTGGCAGCGGGTAGGAAGAGTCTCGATCTATTTGGAGTGATGGTGGTGAGTTTTGCCGCCGCTGTTGGAGGGGGCACCTTGCGAGATCTTTTTCTAGATCGGAATCCCATCTTTTGGATTGCGGATAGTACTTATCTGCCAGTGACTCTCTCGGCGGGTCTTCTGGCTTGGATCTATACCCGATTCTGGGCGCCTCCATTGCGGTTGCTGGATATGGTGGATGCGTTTGGTCTGGCTCTTTTTAGTATCAGTGGTCTACAGATCGCCCAGCAGTCTGGCCAAAGTCATCTGATTTCTCTGGTGATGGGCGTGATCACTGGCGTGGCGGGGGGTGTGTTCCGGGATGTGCTCTGCGGACAGATCCCTGTGGTTTTTCGTAGTGAACTTTATGCCAGCGCCGCTTTGATAGGCGGGGTGGTTTATTTGGTCCTAGCGAAAAGTGGAATGGCTCCGTGGATCTGTAGCCTATTCGCTGCTCTGCTCATTATCACTCTGCGGCTCGCCGCTCTGCAATGGGGTTGGCAACTCCCCATCTTTACCTTGAAAGAAAAGATTAAGCCCACGCAGTCTGGTGTTTAATCTTCCAGCACCGAACCGACGGAGCGTAGAGAATCTCAAACAAAACTAAGGAGCTTGATAGGCGTGAGGTCCGCCTAAAAGTTTCCATTGCCGGTAGACTTGGATCGCGGTGAAGACCCCTGCCGCGGTGAAGAGACAGCTCCAGACTAGAAGAAAGCGATATTCATGCATCGCATCGATCCACCATGCGCAGGCAGGAGCCAAAAGAGTAGCTCCTAAGGAAGAGAAGAGTGCCCCAGCCGAACCAAACTGGCCGTATCGATCTCGAGGATAGACCTCCACTGTCCATTTGCCGAGAGACATGATGAACAACGTTTGGGCGAGATTACGAACGAGCAACCAAACAATTCCACTGGTCTTATCAACGGCGAAGAAAAACATGCAAACGGAAGTCAAGGTAAGGATCGCTAAAGTAGAAATAACTGTTTTATGGCATCCCCAACGATCCATCAGAATTCCAAAGGGGTACGCGGCGAGAATAAAGAGGGCACTGGACCAGGCGGTCGTTTTTCCGATGAGTTCCAAGGAAAAGCCCAGTTCGTCTCGGAAAAAAAAGACTGCAAAAACCCCGCCGACTGCACCCCAACCCGAGGCGGAGTAGGTGCAAAATGCCCACCAGTAGTAGCGGTGACCAAAGCACTCCTTCGCGTATTTGATTACACCATCCCAAGCCCCTTTTTTTTCTTCCAGCGGAATGGGGGGATAGTCACCCTCCTTCACCTGGGCGCACATGAGGAGGATGCAAACCCCATAGATTAGGGCGATGGAGACGAAGATTAGCTTCATATGGGACCCTGCGTGACCGTAGATGAAGTAGTGGAAGACAATGCCGGCCCCGGCTCCCACGATGCGGAAAAGACCGATAAATCGACCGATGAACTGCGTGGGGACAACATCTGGGATAAGGTAGTAGTAGACTGACGAAACAAAGTGATCAAAAAACTGGAAACCCACTGCTAGTAACCCAAATATCAAAATCATCGGTGCCACTGGGGTTAGGCTGAAAAGCCAGGCGAAGACTCCTAAGGATGACAGGGAGTTCGAGATTTCAGGAGCAAATGGGATCAAAGCTAAAAAGAGGACGACGAAAGGAGTTGTGACAATGATAAAGGGGCGTCGGCGACCCCATCGGCTGCGGCATCGATCCGATTGATAGCTTACTACAGGATTCACCAAGGCATTCATGATTGTATGAAGGGTCGTGACGATGATCATTACCTCCCAATTGCTGGCTCCGTGGTCTTTCAATAGTACAGGCATCAAGGATGGATAAATCGCATTCATGAGGACGAAAACGAAATCCCCCCAAAGGAGCCAACCAAAAAGGGCTATGAGTCCGGCTTTGGAATACAGCAAAGTTCCAGTACGGTAGGGCAGTGCGTGGGATAGGGTCATTTGGGTGGAAAGAATCCTTCGTGTGGAGTTGAAAAAGCAGGATACCTAGAAATTGGGATCCGATGAACATGCTTTGACGAGGTTGTGTAAATACTCGGCGATGAAAGCCCCCTGTTTTTCCCGAACTGCGGGGACGAAGTGGATATGATCGAGAAAGGCCTCCGGCCCGAACTGGGCAGAAAACTGGTGTAGATCCAGGATGGGGTGAGCGGCCATGACATGATCGGCCACTTGGTTGTAGGCGTGCACATCCTGAGCGGTACGCCGAAAAGATGGGCAACGAGTGTTGTGAATTTCATCAATCACTGGGGTAATCCGCACCCAAATCAAGGTGGTAGGCAAGCGATCTGTCTCGCGTAAAATAGCGCGTAAATTCTTCTCATAGTTTGCGAGGGGGATCTGAGGTTGGCCAGTGTCGAGTGAGAGTTTGATATCGTGGAGTCCACAATTGAGGAGAAGAAATTGTGATCTGAGGGGGGCACTACTGTTTCTTTGCTTTAAATAAGCCAAGACCATGGAGGAGTCCCCGCCATTAGCGCCTGTGGCTACGTCCATGTTGTTTTCCTCCACACCTGATGCTCCCTGCTTCCGATCATATTGTAAAAACCCCTTCGAGGCCTTTTGCAAATACGGACCGTAGTGGATGGAGATACTATCGCCCAAGACAAACAGGGTGGGGAGGGAATGCTGGGGGATCATTGTTGAATTTCCTGCCTATGTGGTGTTTTGTTCTCCCCCGCAGGCAGATGGGTGGCCAGTTTTCGCAGGAGAGTAAGATCCCCCCATTCGAGAAAACCGGGAA
Source organism: uncultured Verrucomicrobiota bacterium (assembly GCA_903956835.1). GTDB lineage: Bacteria > Verrucomicrobiota > Verrucomicrobiia > Methylacidiphilales > Verrucolacustridaceae > Verrucolacustris. Next base: position 2,346 of record CAJBOM010000207.1, on the reverse strand, counting down.
TAATTGCCGCGATGGAGCCAGCGTTTTGGCGTAGCCATGAGGTGAGGGATTCGGGCAAGCCATGCTCGGTGATATGACGGAATGGGGCTGGGCGGATTGCGGAAGAGAGCAGCGCGGCCAGAGCGGCTTCCCGTTCGGCGATGACTTCTATTTTTGCCCCGGGGTAGAGCTGGCTCAGCTGGGTGCAAATACTGGCGATCACTTCCGCCCATTCACCGAGCAAGGAATACCCCAACCAGAGGCAGGCCCGTGCGGTATCGTGCAACGTGGTGTTCTCGACTGAGTCCTCCTCCCATTTTAGTTCGCCGACTCCCGGAAAATCGAAGGAAAGAAGGACGGAATTCTCGTGGGCATGGTGTTGCCATTCCCGTGAAACAAAAGCGGATGCCTTACCTTCATTGGAAAGGATGAGACAAACCTTTTTCACGGGCTCCTTGGAGCTGGGTTCCTGCAGAACAAGGGGGATGGGAATCGCGCGGGGGGAGAGGGTTTCGGCTTGGATGAGCCCGTTCTTCAGTGGGTTTTTCCGAATCCATGGAGCCGGGTTTCCTGGTTCCTTCCAGCCCACAAGGAAGGCGAGCTCGCGTACTGTTTCGTGGGGGGATCGTGGTTCATGGGTTAGGACTCGATCCGCCAAGGTGATTCGATTGGCATTAAAGTTATATGAAGAGGGGCATTGGCCATGCGGATAACAGAGGAGGATTTCTTGCGGCAGGGCCGTCCATTCCGGTAGTGCTTGAGGTTGATTGGATGCGGCCCCACGGAGCCAAAAATTCATCCATCCCAACATGGCTTGGAGCATGGGGTCGCCATAGCCATGAGGTTCATCGAGCAACTTGTGCCTAAACGAATCGGTCGCAGACCAGAGGTCGTAGATTTTCTGAATTCGGGCACAGGTGAAGCAGTAGGAGGTGACCCCGAAGCCGGACTGATCGGTGAGGGAATTAAGAATGAGAAGTGGGCGCGGAGCGATCAATCCCAGAACGGCCCACTCCTCCGAGAGGGCCAATCCGTTGGGGAGCGTTTCACAGATACAGTTGCGCCGTGTAACATAAGCGGCAAACGAACCGACCGAGGTGACTGGCACGGCTGCTTTGATGCGATCATCCAACGCCGCTAGCCACATGGTTTGGTTGCCTCCTCCCGAAGCGCCTGTCGCCCCGATTTTGGATGAGTCGACAAAAGAAAAGGACTCCAGGACATCGAGGGCTCGTTGATTGTCACGAACCTGCCAGGCCAGCAAGGAGTCCCCCGTGAGGAAAAGAGAGGCGCCCGGAAAAGCACCATGATATCCCTCGGCTCGATTCCCTGCGCACCGTTCACCTGCCCCTGGCGAGTCTACGGTCAGAACGACAAAGCCATTCTTTGCCAGAATATGGCCACGGGCTTGGACCCGTGCAGCGGTTTTACCTTCCAGCCAATGTCCATGAAGATTGAGCACTGCGGGAAATGGTCCCTTACCTTGGGGTACGAATAGATGCGCGGTGACACGGATATCCTTGGAAGCGCAGAAGGAAAGCGTCCGAATCTCATATCCGTCACAAGGGATGGTTTGATGAAATTCGATCTGTAAAGCGTCTGGGATGGGTTGGATCCTTAGCTTGTGTTGGAGTTTGGCGCGAAGATCGGCTGCAGTAGTTTGCCACTGGGCAAGGGACGTGGGGGTACAGTGGCTGTTGGAGGCAAGATTTGCTTCAGCCTGAAGACGATCTAAATGGATATGGCCCTTCATGGCATCCCAGACTGGTGGAAGTGGTGCTGTTGCTCTGGAAACTATTGGACCATCCGACTTTGAGGTGCCCTCCATAATAGCCTGATTCTACGACATAAAAAGTATCAGTGAAACATCCTTTGAAGCGCCATTTATGGATTTCACGGGGGGGAAAAATGGATTGGAGGATGGGTGGTTTTGATCTCGAGCTATGAAGGAGGGGAGGTGGCGCAGACGCGCCTAGGCGGGGATGTTTGATTTTTGGTGTTTAATTTTTAATTATTTCAGTTGGAAGCTTAGGTAGGGGCGGCATCTCCGAGGCCGCCTCGCTGGTCGAACGAAGTTGGAGGCGGAGCGCAGGCGTTCTCGGAGAGACCGCTCCCGCGCTTGCGGCCCCGACGCCGGTCGGGGTAGAGACGCAGACGCGCCTTGGGGTGGTGAGTCGTGAGGTGCGGGACAAAAGACGCGCTTACGCGGGAATGTGGTTATGAGGTGAGGGTGCCGAGAATAGGTGACCTCGGAGATGTCGCCGCTACCAAGGTAAGAGATTCAGGTTAGGAGGGGTGCACCGTAGAGGACTTGAACCTCTGACCTCCACCGTGTCAAGGTGGCGCTCTACCACTAAGCTAACGGTG
>CAJBOM010000206.1 GCA_903956835.1 uncultured Verrucomicrobiota bacterium | reverse complement strand
TTTCCGAGAATCACAGGATCGTTCCACAACGTATTATTGAAAAGATTCCCAGCACTGCACCCATAGGTCGATTTCTGGGCTACCTCAATGTCCGCAGGATTGGAGGTCGCAGGATATTGCACGGTACCCACGGGAGCCCAACCGATCCGAAACCGCTTTCCCCCAATCGCTCGCAGCGCCTGCACACCCAACCCATGAGCTAACTGCACGTGACGGACAATTTTTAACTGATCCGCCATGGAATACTTTTCGCCAGGCGCATGAAACCCCGCCCCGTGGCCCAAAGCCACAAACACCTGCGGCTCATTCAGCGTCAGCCAATCTTCGACTCGATCGCCTAACGCCTTTCCCACCACGGCACAGTAGTCGGCAAACCAGCGCGGGCTTTCTGAATTCCGCCACCCGTCTTTTCCAAAAAGCACCGAGGGATAGTCCCAGTGAAATAAGGTACAGAAGGGCCGGATGCCTGCCTCAAGCAGTGCATCGACCAGCTTGGAATAAAAGTCGAGGCCACGGGGCTCCACCGTCCCCGTACCTGAAGGGAGAATTCTCGTCCAGGAGATCGAAAATCGATAGGACTTCAGCCCCAGCTTCTTCATCAGCTGAATGTCATCCCGAAATCGATGATAGTGGTCACAGGCCACTTTCCCGGTATGCCCTTCCTGAATCCGGCCCGGGGTATCACAGAATTGATCCCATACGGAGGCTCCCCTTCCATCCTCTCGATAGGCTCCCTCCACCTGGTAAGCAGCCGTGGCTGCGCCCCAAAGAAAGTCAGCCGGGAATCCCTTTTTCTTTTCTTGCGCTTTCGGATCTGGAATGTCCTTCGCACTTTCAGCCGCGTGGACACTACCCAGCCGCAAAGGAGAGATGAGAGAGGTGGCGACCAGTGAACTCAGCAACTGCCTTCGATTCATCCTCTTGTCTTGGACAAGCGCCCAGGCAAGAACAAGAATCAATTTTCATCGGTCAAGATCTTTGCCTTTCTCGGGTGTACCCTTTTCACGTTCTCACTCTTTCGGGTAGTCACTCTCCGCGGGGTCGACTTTTCGCGAGCCACGAATCAGAGTATCGACATGATTGTGATTCTCTCACCTCGACAACTTTTTCTTCTCCTGCTGACTTGCGGGATGATTTCCACAAGCGCTCCCTGCGTTGCGGCGCAACCTAAAGCCTATGTGACCGCCGCTAGGACTGAACTCCGCCTGCAAGAAACCAACTCTCCAACTTGGGTGGCCTATGCCCAACCGCGCGAGAACCAAGCCTGTGTATTTCTTGATCCCGACAAGACCTTTCAAACTATCCTCGGCTTCGGCGGGGCAATCACCGATGCGGCTGCCGAAACCTTCTCCAAACTACCCCCGGAGAAACAGAAGGAAATCCTGCGGGCTTACTTCTCCCCGCAGGACGGAATTGCCTACTCCCTCATTCGAACCACGATCCATAGCTGCGACTTTTCCTCTGGGAGCTACACCTATGTCCCAGACGGGGATACCACTCTCGCCAGCTTTAGCATCGCCCCTGATCTCAAGTTCCGGATTCCCCTGATCCGCCTTGCCCTCGAAACCGCTGGGAAACCCCTCCCTGTTTACCTCAGTCCTTGGAGTCCTCCCGCCTGGATGAAAGACAGCAAAAAAATGGTCCAAGGAGGCAAGCTCTTGCCTGAGTTTTATGAAACTTGGGCCCGCTACTTTGTTCGGACAATCGAAGAGTACGAAAAAGCGGGCATTCCGATCTGGGGCTTGTCGGCCCAAAATGAGCCCATGGCCGTGCAACGGTGGGAGTCCTGCCTTTACACCGCAGAGGAGGAGAGAGATTTCATCAAAAATCACCTCGGCCCTACCTTAAAAAAGAGCGGCCTAGGCGAAAAAAAGATTATCGCTTGGGATCACAACCGCGACCTGATCTATCAGCGAGCCAGCGTCATTCTCAGCGACCCAGAGGCCGCCTCCTATGTCTGGGGATTGGGATTTCACTGGTACGAAACATGGACGGGAAGCCCGATGATGTTTGAGAACCTCAGCCGCGTGAAGGAAGCTTTCCCCAACATCAACCTTCTGTTTACCGAGGGTTGCGTCGAGGGATTTGACCAGAAACGCATCTCCGACTGGTCCTTGGGTGAACGCTACGGGCGCTCGCTCATGGGGGACCTCAACGCCGGCGCGGTCGGTTGGACCGATTGGAACATTTTACTCGACGAAACGGGCGGTCCGAATCACGTCGGTAACTTCTGCTTTGCCCCGATCCATGCTAACACCAAAACGGGGGAAATTCAGTACACCAACTCCTACTACTACTTAGGTCACTTTTCAAAATTTGTTCTTCCTGGGGCAAAACGAATAGCTACCTCAGTCAATCGGCAAGACCTGCTGGCCAGCGCCTTCCTCAATCCTGACGGTTCTCTGGTGGCTGTTGTCATGAATACATCCGACAAACCGCTCGATTACACCTTCTGGATGAAAGGCAAGGCGACCGATATCAAGGCCTTACCCCGATCGATTTCGACCTTTATTTTCTGACCTTTTGATACTGGGCCGCGCTACCCTATCCCCCTCGAAAGGGCTACTAGCTGTTTCGAGGAGCCCGCCTAAGATATGTGTTGGATATGATTTCCCATCACAATTGCCATCCACCCAAGGCCTACTTTCACACGTTGGTGATCGCAGCCCTCTTTTTGTTTCCTGTTTTGCATTCCGACGCCTTCGCTCAGCTTCTGCAAGTGAGCGGAACCAAAATCATCCACAGCACAACTGGCCAGGAGATGATTTTAAACGCCGTCAACATGGGTAACTGGATGGTGATGGAGGGGTACATCATGAATTCCGAAAGCCAAGCCCCCGCCCAGCACACGTGGAAGCAAAAGCTGACAACCCTGGTGGGCTCCGACAGCGTGAAGACTTTCTACGATTCGTGGCTGTCCAACCACGTCACCCAGGCCGACATCAACCAGATCAAGGCGTGGGGCTTCAATGCGGTGCGTCTCCCCCTGCACTACGAATACTTCGTCAATCTCGGAACCCCCGATGTGTGGAATGATCAAGGCTTCACCCTTCTAGACAACATTATCTCTTGGTGCACAGCAGCCGGGATCTACGTCATCCTCGATCTGCACGCCGGACCGGGCGGACAAAGCAATAACAGTGGGATCAGTGACTATGACTCCACCAAACCATCGCTCTGGGAAAGTGCAGAGAATCGCAGCAAAACCGTCCGGCTTTGGGATCGGCTTTCCAAGCGCTACAAAAATGAGGTGTGGGTCGCGGGATATGACCTGATCAACGAACCCAACTGGACCCTTCCAGGAGGAACCCTCTTGCGTGAGCTCTACGTCAATTTGACCGAGACGATTCGGGCAAATGGAGATAGTCACATTCTCTTCATCGAAGGGAATAGCTACAGCAACGACTATACCGGTCTCACTCCTTCTTGGGATGACCAGATGGTCTATGTGTTCCATAAGTACAGCTCTTCGGCAGATTTCAGCTCGGACATTCAATTTGCCCTCGATATGCGAACCGAACAAAACCGCCCGATTTGGTGCGGAGAGCATGGGGAGAATAGCAACGACAACTTCACCAAAATGGTCGAACTACTCCGCGGCCAAGGAATCGGCATGTCCTGGTGGCCCATGAAAAAGTTCGACAGCATCAACTGTCTTTCCAAAGCCACCTTCCCCCCCGGTTATCAGGACTTGCTAAACTATCTGGGCGGTACCAATCCAAATTTGAGCACAGACACCGCCCGCACCACGCTGACTCAGCTAGCTGAGAGTGTTCGCCTGGCCAATACCCAAACCCAGACCGAGGTTCTTCGTGCAATTTTTAATCAACCCGGCAATCGCACCACCGCACCCTATAGTACTATTCCGACGATTCCAGGCATGGAGGTTTACGCCGCTAACTATGACCAGGGTATGAACGGTCACGCCTGCTCGGACACCGGCTGGGAAAATGTCCTTAATACTACTGGTGAATACAACGCTTGGAACGAGCGTTGGACCTATCGAAACGGCGGCGTGGATATCGAAACCTGCTCCGACTCTCTTTCCAACGGCTATAATGTTGGTTTTTTCAAGCCGACCGAGTGGATGAAATACACCGTCGATGTGACGGCCACCGGAACTTATGACATCGCGTTCCGTGTCGCCAATGGTTCCGGACAGACCTCCACCCTTCAGATTCAAAGTGGCGATGGCACCAAAACTTTGGTCACCGCCTCGGTGCCGGACCGCGGCTGGGGAAATTGGAACACCGTTACCGTAAATGGCGGTTTTTCTACTACAGGGGTTCAGTCGATACGAATCGCAAATACAGGTTCGAGTGAGTGCAACATCAACTCGATTCGATTCACCAAGACCAGCAACACTATTCCAAACACGGCTTCAGTTCCAGTTTCGGAGGCCACCGTATCGCTCAAGGCAAATAACGGGGGGTACTTATCATGGCAAAGCAGCAGTCCTTACCTTTTGACTTGTCAGGCAACCTCGGAGACTGCCAACGCACAATTTACCTTGGTCGATGCAGGAGCAGGGCGCACGGCTCTTCGGTCCAGCAACGGCAAGTACGTCCGGTATTCAGCCTCCGACAACAGGCTCTATGCCGATGCCACCACGCTGGCAAGTAACGAGCAGTTTACCCTCAACCGACTCAACCGATCGGTCGCCATACAAGGTCCCAATTCCCTTTTCTTGACCCAAAATGCAAATGACCCAGTCCTTTGCAGCAAAAGCATCATCTCGGGTTGGGAATATTTCCTCATGACATCTCTTTCAACCACCCAAGGTCCTCCGGCCATTCCCTTGGGTGTCGCCATTTCAGATGGCACGGTTAGTTGGAAATCCATGCTGGGCGCAACTCACTACTCGGTGCAAAGGCGCACGTCGTCGGGGGAGTCGTTGTTTCAGACCATCGCTACCGATATTTCTGCCACCTCTTTCACCGACCCCTCCCCAACGAGTGGAGCCACGAACAGCTACCGCATCATTTCACATGCGGGAACATATACGAGCCAGCCCTCCGCCGAAGTTGGATTTGTGTACTCACCACTTCCCACGGGTTGGATCCAGCAGGACATCGGAAGTCTAGGGCTTGCCGGCAGCACCACTTATCTTGATACCACCTTCACACTGAAAGGATCTGGGGCAGATATCGAGGGAGCTGCCGATGGGTGCCATTTTGTTTCCCAAATTCTAAGCGGTGACTTCGTCATCATCGCCCGTCTCGCCACCATGAACAATACGGACTACTGGGCGAAAGCGGGCTTGATGGTGCGCGAGACCATTGCCGCCAACGCAAAAAATGTCGCCTTGCTTGTTACCCCGCAAGGCGGAGGTACCCGTATGCAGTGGCGAAGCACAGAGGGAGGAAACACATCCAACCACGAACTCAGCGTGCGCAACGCGCCCCTGTGGCTGCGAATCTTGCGCAGCGGCAATACCTTCACCGGTTGGCAGTCGGACGATGGAGCGACTTGGAGAGATCAGCATGCCGTGATACTCCCGATGAACTCTGCTGTTCAGATTGGCCTCGCGGTGACATCCCATAAAAATGACACGCTCAACACCGCTACTTTCCAAAATGTCGACCTCAGCGCCTTACCTTCGGGCACCTCCAGCTGGAGTTCTTTTCAGAACCGGTGGTTCACGGCCTCACAAATCGCTGAAGTAAATGTGAGTAGCCCCACAGCAGACGCAAATCGGGACGGCCATGCCAATCTCTTTTCATACGGCTCAGGTTTGAGCCCCTTAACTTCTATGAGCGGCATCTCGAACCCTTACCCAGTGATTCTTGACTCAGGGGGATTTTTAACCATCACCTAGCCACGCTTAAAAAATCGATTGGACTTCGACTTCGTCGTGGAAGTCTCCAGTGATCTGGTGACCTGGAACTCAGGCCCTGCCCACACCATGGAAACATCCGTAATTTCCTTAGACACATTCAGAGAACAGGTAACCGTCAGGGATCGGACCTCGATGAATGCTTCCAGTCGACGCTTTATCCATCTGAAGGCCATCTACGGATTTTAGTTTTTGCCCTTTGCTTGATTGAGTTTCAAAGGCCGGGAGGTGATCAGGGGCGTCGCCCAAATCGGTCGACAGGAAAGACCAAGATGCGCGCTCCCTCCTTTTGATTTTCTGGTGAACAGGCCGCCAGGAGAGCTATCACAGCACCTTGCTCATCCAGGACGATATTCGGACGTTCGATACGCAGAAACTTCGTCTCGCTCCCAAGGTCGATCAATCGATTCGCTCACCGTCCCCTTAACCCGCTAATCCCTTTCCGTTCCGCGTCTGCGCCCTGACCCCGACTGGCGTCGGGGCTTTGCGTGAGAAAAAAAAGCTAAATCTTAACGACTTTTACCGACGTAATGTCTTTATCCGCCAGCATCTCCTTCAACACCTCATCCCCAGGGGCCGAATCCAGATTCAACACGCTCAGCGCCTTTGATCCTGGTGCACTCCGACTCAGCGTCATACTCGCAATATTCACCTTGTGCTTGCCCAACAGTGTTCCGATCCAACCGACAATCCCCGGACGATCCTTATTTTCCATCAACAGTAAAAATCCTTCTGGCCTCGCCTCCATCCACTGGTCATTGATCCGGACGATATGCGGACTCGTTCCAAAGAAGGTCCCGCTCACCTCCGCCTCTTTCGAATCTTGCCCTGCTCTCACGGAAATCAGCTCGGCATACTCCCCCGGTTCCGCCTGCTTGGTTTCGCTCAACTTCAGCCCGAGATTCGCTGCCATCTTCGGGGCATTCACCTCATTCACTTCTCCTCCACCCGCACCATAGAGAAATCCCTTTAAAATACTCCGGGTGATCGGGGTCGTGTCCTCTTCCCCAATTTTTCCAGCATAACTGATCGTCAAACGATCGCACCGAGCAGGGGCAATCTGCGAGAGCAACCGACCCAGTCTGAAACCGAACTCAATCTGCGGACGCAGCTTGGCCATCGTCCGCGCGTCCACACTCGGAATATTCACTGCGTTCCGTACCGCACCCTCGGTCAAATAATCCCGGATCGCCTCAGCGATCTCGATCCCCACGCTCTCCTGGGCTTCCGCCGTAGAGGCCCCCAGGTGCGGAGTCAGAATCACCTTCTTGTTCTTCCGTAACGGATGATCCGCTGTCAGTGGCTCTTCCTCAAAAACGTCCAAGGCGGCCCCGCCTACCTGCCCCGCCTCAATCGCTTGGAGCAGTACCGACTCCGAAACCAACCCTCCTCTCGCACAATTCACAATCTTCACTCCCTTGCGGCAAAGTTTCAGCCTCTCCTCGCTCAGAATTCCCTTCGTCTCATCGGTCATCGGTAGATGCATCGTAATAAAATCAACTTGGGGAAGTAGATCCTCCACCCGATCGATCAATTCTACCTGCAGGCTCCTCGCCTTCCCCGCCGACAGATACGGATCGAACGCCATCACCCGCATCCCAAACGCAATCGCCCGTCTGGCCACCTCTCCTCCGATCCTCCCCATTCCTAAAATTCCCAACGTCTTTCCATTCAGCTCCGTGCCTTGAAAACTTTTTCGATCCCACTGCCCTGCCGACATCGAGGCATGGGCCTGAGGCAAATGCCTCGCCAGCCCCAAAAGAAGTGTAAAAGCCTGTTCCGCGGTGCTGACGGTATTGCCCGCCGGCGTGTTCATCACCACCACACCTTTTTCCGTCGCAGCATCTACATCCACATTGTCCACTCCCACCCCCGCCCGACCCACCGCACGAACCGTTGGACACCCCTGCAGTATTGCTTTACTGACCTGAGTTTGACTTCGCACAATCAAGGCATCGCACCCCTTCAGCTTTTCCAGTAGCTCCTTCTCCTTGAGTGTCGGACTTTCGATCACTTCAATCTGCGGGCACGCTTTTAAAACACCCACCCCACTCGGTGATACTCCGTCCGTTACAAAAACTTTATACTTCGTTGCCATCCAAAAGTTCTAGCAGACCCTTCGGTAAGGGCAACGCTTCGGCTTACTTCGTCGCAGGTTTCTCGGGAGGTTGGCCCACTGGTTTAGGCTGGCCAAGGCGATTCATTCCCTCTGGCATACCCTGCCCCATCGAGCCCCCTTGTGGCATCATCCCAGGAATCATTGGCATCCGATTTTCCACAGGCATAACTTGCCTCCGCACCATGACAGGATTCCCCCTTGAAACTAAAATCACCATACAAACCGCTATGGTCACCAAGCTCAGCGCCGCAATCCCCATAATCACCTTTACCGTCTTCTCGGGACGAACAGTAGTTTCTTGAATCACTCTTAAAACTCTACCCGCCCCCGACCCAAACTTCAAGATTCCTTACTCGTAATAGGCTGCGAATACCATCTCACCTAAGGGGTAATCAGGGTGTCCCTCGCCTCTTTCCGCTTTTTCGGATAGTCCGCATTCGCATTCAGGCCCCGACTCTCCTTCCTCCTCAAAGCCGACTCCACAATCAGTGACGCACATAATGCCAAATTCCGTAACTCCAACAAATCACTCGTCACTCGGAAGTTCCAGTAAAACTCCTGCACTTCTTGCAAAAGCAGCCTCAATCGTGACCGAGCCCGCAACAACCGCTTATTCGTCCGCGCGATCCCCACGTAATCCCACATCAACTGCCGGATCTCCTTCCAGTTATGAGTCAACACCACCATCTCATCCGCATCATGGGCTTTCCCCTCCTTCCACTCAGGAATAGGGCCAGTCTTGCCCAAACCAGCCAGCTTCTCGGGCAGAGCCTCCGCCGCCTGATGGGCCATCACTAACGCCTCCAGCAAAGAATTACTCGCCAGCCGATTTGCGCCATGCAACCCAGTGCAGGCCACCTCCCCCAACGCGAGTAAACCCTGAAGTTGTGTCGATCCATCCAACTGCGCTGGCACTCCCCCACACTGATAGTGTGCCGCCGGCACCACCGGAATCAATTGCTTCGCAGGATCAATGCCTAACTCACGTAAAGTCGCCGTAATCGCAGGAAAACGTTTTTCCAAAAAGTCCGCCCCACGGGAACGAATATCCAAAAACACACAGGGCGCCCCCGTTTCCTTCATCTCCTCGTCAATCGCGCGGGCCAAAATATCTCGCGGCGCCAACGAACCCCGCGCATCCCTCTTTTTCGTGAAATCCTTTCCCTGCGCATCCACCACCACTCCCCCCTCTCCACGCAACGCCTCCGAAATTAGAAAAGTCGGCGCCGTGGGATGAAAAAGACAGGTAGGATGAAACTGGATAAACTCCATATTCGCAATCGCTACTCCCGCCCGATAGGCAATCGCCACCCCATCCCCAGTCGCAATCGGCGGATTCGTCGTGTAGAGATAACACTTCCCACACCCCCCCGTAGCCAAAACTACCATCCGCGCGGAGATCGCTAAAACCCGCTGCTTCGCACTCTCTAAAACATAAAGCCCCTTCACCTGATTCGGCCCCGACTTCTTCAGTTTTTTCGAGGTAACCAAATCAATTGCCACCAAATCCTCTCGGATCTCAATGTTCCGCGACGCCCGCACTGCCGCCAAAAGAGCTTTCTCCAGCTCCTTCCCCGTAATATCCCCTGCATGCAAAACCCGCCTCTTACTGTGCCCCGCCTCCTTACCCAGATCTAACCCCTGACCACTCCCAACCTGCTTCGCCGTGAACTTCACCCCCAGCGCAATCAACTCCGCCACTCGGGCCGGACCAGCCTGCACCACTTGCCTGACCACCGCCTCCCGACACAACCCCGCCCCCGCCGCCATCGTGTCCTGCACATGCAACTCGGAGGAGTCCTCCGCCGAAGTTACACAGGCAATCCCCCCCTGCGCATAGTTGGTATTTGATTCTGCCGCGTTCTTTTTCGTCAATAAAAGGACCCGTGCATGTCGCGATGCCTTCAGGGCAAAGCTCAACCCCGCAATCCCACTCCCCACCACGACCACCTCAGCCGTGAATTCCTGACTTGGTCTCTTCGCCATCGCAGGTATATTTCTATCTTGGTTGGAGCTGTAGCTCAATTGGTTAGAGCACCGCCCTGTCACGGCGGGGGTTGCGGGTTCGAGCCCCGTCAGCTCCGCGGGATTTCACGCAGAACACCCCGCAAGGACGCGGGCTGAATTCGCTCATCCTGCAACTCTCCATCGTAAAAAAGCTGCCAGGAGTATCCCGCATATTTAGATTCCGCACTGGGCCGAGCTTCCGCCGAAAGATTCCGCCATCCATCACCCTCCACCAACGGAGGCCCTTTCTCCCAACGCGGAAGTCCTCCCGCACTCTTTTGCAAAACTCCATTCGGACCACGCTCAAAAAAAGTCACCCGCACCCCCACTTTCCCCGCATCCAACGGACGATTTCCACTCACCGCCCGTACATTCCAAGTAACTCGCCGCCCCTCCCCCCCGCTCTTCTCCTCCACCACCCCTGCCAAAGCCAGTTTCCGTGAGTTCTTCGCCAAACTTTCCTCTCGTTGCCTCGCCACCTGCTCAAGCCGCATCCTCTCTTCCACCACTCTTGCTCGCGCTAAGGCCAACCGCCGAGTCGTCCCGCTTGGATCACTCGCTCGAATACAATCCCGCCAACGCTGCAGCGCCAAGGCCGAATCTTGCCGCGCCTCTGCCAACAATGCCGACGCCACCCGAATCCGATTATTCTCAGGTGCCTTAGCCTCAGCTTGCCCCAGCAATTTCTCCGCCAAATCAAGTTGTCCCCGATTTTGCAGCTCTCTGGCCTGCTCCAAAAGATCCTCCGCCTGTGGCGCCGCCGCCTGTGCCCCCGCCACCGTCAAACGTCTCGTCCCCTCAGGCAAGGGCAGATTACCCAGCGCCTCGCGCGACTCCTTCTCCCGAGCCGCCTCCTCCACCGTCGCCTTCGGATCCAACGACCATTCTCGCGACTCATCCGTGTCCTGATGGCGCAACTTCAGTAGCCCGAACAAAACTAAAACTTGAATCCCCACCAACCCTGCCGCCGCTAAAATCCAAGTCCGACTTTTTTTCTCAGCCATAAAGTTTCAGCGGGGTGCGGACACCGGCGCATTCGTCTCTCCGCGCGGTGCCATCATCCCCTTGGTTACTCGGGACTGCAAAAAGTGCGTCACCCCACCCCACCACTCCCCCGCTTTCGCTCTTTCACTATTCAATATTCCTTCGGGGGTTTTCCCTTGGGCGTAGGGCCTGAGGACGAATACCGAAATACAGAAAAGAACCTGAATCAGTAGGATTCCCGCCACTAGATAAAGAGCTACCCCGTACAGCTTAGGTCGTACTCGGACTTGGCTCTGCGGCGTGGCACTTTTTCGGTCCCGTTCCATCTCTTCAATCTAACCTAAAGAATTCCCGCGTCACCTCTGGGTTGAGATAGGTAAACGAGGATCTTGCTTAAGCTGCCCTACCTGATTTTGCGAAAGCAGACCTGCAAATTCAGCCCCCTCCACATGCACCGGAGCGAATCCATCCGCCATCGGACGACCCACCACGATCCTCGCCCTTTTCCCCTTCTCCCCCTGCACAACAATTTCGACATCAGTTTTACTAAAATCTCCTTTGCGCGGTTCTCCTGTCCACCGCGACACTTCCAGATGAGCTAATCGCTCCGCGTAGCCCGCCGCTTCTGGAACATTTGCCACCGCCCCCTCTGCACGCCACCGCCCATCCGCTCCCGCAAGATACTCATGGCGTGCTCCTCCTGAGGCCCAGATCAATCCCGTCACGGGTCCGAAATCAGCAGGAAGCAACTCCTGTCTCAGCCAGTTCCACGGACTCTCGGGAATACTTCGCCACAGAGCCATCGGCAACGCCATTCCTCCAGAAATCGCCGCCAACTGAGCGAAGACCTCCTCCTTGCTGGCATCATCTCCGAATTTCAAAGTCTCCACCCGATTCGTCGATCCCCCAGCTCCCACAGTATTCGACCAAGAAAAAGTCACGGTTTGCCGAGGCTTATTCAAACCCATCCGCGCTGGATCTTCCGTCGAAAGAAAACGACTCGCTCGCGCCTCCTGCCAATACTCCAACCAAGCCACCACTCTCAACTCATCGGCCACCCGTTCTTTCCCGCCCACCCGTAGCGTCCACCGGTTTGTGCCCTGCCCACGCTCAAGACGATACTCCCCCCCACGCCCAGCAAAATCCACTGCCTGCACCTGCGCAGGAGAAGAAAAGGTCACCAAACGCTTATCCCTCACCCGATCCGCCATTTTCCCTAAGACATCAATTGCCGACCGAGCCAAAAGGAAAACCGACGGCTGATCAGTCACCCGGGCAAAAACCTGCTGCGTATTTTGCGGATTCACTTGCCCAATCTGCAGAATCCGATTCGTCGCCTTTGTCCGTAATTCAAAAACCAACCCCGGCGCATTCAACCCATACAACGCCAGATCTCCCCCTGTATCCGAAACAAAAGACGCCGCCTTCAAAGCAGACATCTCCCCGAGAACAGTACCCACCGCCACCGGATCAGCCGGAGCGTCCACCGGCTTGTGAATCGACCACTCCTCATCCTTCTTCCTCACCTCCACCTCCAAGGCTCCCTGATGCAAAAGAATCTCCTCCACCTCAGACACCTCCAGAGGTAATACCCGCTTTTCTCTCCACCCGGTTAAGTCACGATCCATCGATTCCGCTAACTGCTTTTGCACTACCGCAATGAGTTCAGGCCGACCCGGTTGCCGCGCACGAATGTAAATACCCCCCGCAATCGGAGTTTCGCGGCCCGTCTCAACCTGCAACTCCCCCTCCCTCGTTCCCACCCGCACCGTACGCGTCGGTTGCCCAAGTCCGAATGACTGCAACAGAGCCTCCTCTTTTTTCCCCTCCGGCATTTTCTGCAACGTCTCCACGAATTGAATCTCTGAAAGAAGTTGTTTCACCGAGCTCGCATCCGCTGCACCCTGAATTGGCTTTTCCAACAACCACTCCTTCTCCGCTTTTTTTCGAAAGGAAAAAGACCCTTTCGGGCCGGTAAGCTCGATTCGTTCCGCCTCCCGAACAGGCAGATCTGTTATCCGACGGGACTCACGTGCACCCCTCTCTGTTCCTGGCTCCCTCCGCTGTAAGACACTCAGGGCGATCAGCAGGGCCAACACCAACCCCAGCGAAATTAGAAAAGACCGCGCACTCATCCCGCTATTTCCATCAACTACGCCGCCGCCACCAAACCAGAAATCCCAAGGATCCTGTCACCAGGGGAATGCCCAGCAAGGTGGCCAGGATGATGATCCTTTGCTGGCCCTCCTCTAAGGAAAGAGAGAAATCCTTCGGCGTCTTCGGGGAAATTCCCAACGATTCGTTTCGTCCCAACATCCAACTCACCGAGTTCACCATGAAATCCACTTCTAATGGAGAAATGTTTTGATTCGCAAATGCCGAAGCCGAGCCCACCACCACCGCCCTCAGCGCCAGCGCCTCCTTTCCCTTGTCTCCAGGGGCGGAACCATCAATCGCCGCCGCCACCACAAAGGGCCCATGCCTATCTTCCCCTTCCGCAAAATCGGTTTTTTTACCCGTGGCTAGGGGCCACCCCTTCGCCCAATACCGATCGGATGTCTCCACCAGCATCTCAGCCTTGGCAGTCGATGCCGCCGTCGCTGGCCGAATCGAAAGAGAACGACACGACCCAAGACGAATCGACCCCCCTACATTTTCAATCCAACGTATCGCAGGATGTCCCGAGAACCTTGTGCCGACCGTCTCCTCGTTCACCCCTTGCGTCAGTCCACCCGTACTTAAGACCGCCACCTTGCGAAAGATTTTGTCTGGATTCACCGTTACCCCCTGCTCCGCCAGAATGTTTTCCAAACCCGTCGGCACCCCAGGATCCAACAGCAAGATCAGCTTTCCAGGTTTCGCCAAATAAGCCCGTATTGCCGCCACCGAGGGAGCCGCCAACTGAAATTTAGGACCCGCCACTAAAAGTGCGTCCGCATCCTCAGGCACCCCCTCCTGCTCCGCCAACTTCAATGGCACCAACTCAAGGTTCTGCGAGGCAAGCCGGGCAGATAAAAGGGAATAGCCGCTAGTATCTCGGTCGGTGGAATTCAAATTATACTCCCCAGAACCCTCTGTGACGTAAATCTTCGCTGGCTTGCCCTGCACCAAGGCCCCAATCGCCGAAGATATCTTCTCCTCCGCTCGGAAGGTTTTCACCCGCGCCGCACCCCCAGACATCATTGCGCCTGGATCGATCTCTGCCATCTCCGCCACTTTCAACACCCGCGAACGCTCCCCATATTGGACCACGATGACATTCTCATTACTCGTTAGCTTAAACTTTTCCGCCAACTTCTGTGCCGCTTGGAAATCAAGATAAGGTCGCACCAGCACCACCTTCACCTTCCCACCTCCCCGATATTGATACTCATCGAGCAGTTTTTGCACGTCCTCTTGAATCAAACTGCCCGTCGTATCCTGTTCCGGAGCGAGAAATGCCGTCAACGTCACCTCACTCGCAAGATTCTTCAGAAGGTTCAGCGTCTGCCCTGAAAGCTCCTGAAACTGGTTCAGGGTAAAATCAGCCCTCTTGTAGTGGCGCCATCCAATGTAATTCACTCCCGCAAGCAGGAAGACCAGCATCGGTAAAAACAACCAACCAAAAAAGGCCTGTTGCCGCCGTGCTTTGCGCAGCGCCGAAAGAGGCGGAGGAATTTGAGGTTCAGCGCTCATTTACCGTTCATCCCTTCAAAGTACGATTCGCCATCACCCGCTGGGTTAAGCAGAGAAAGAATATTGTCCCACTCAAGTAAAAGACCACCGGCCGAGAATCGAACTGCCCCGCACTAAAGGAACGCATCTGCTCCAAGGTAAAAATATAGGTAAGCACTTCCCGCCACCCAGGATCCCTCACCAGATAACTTAAAAAGCCCGTAAAGAACAGCAGGGCAATGATCGTAAAGCTTAGCATCGCCGAGACCGCCTGATTCTTGCTCAGCACCGAAGTAAATAACCCGATCGAGAGATAAAGCATCCCCACCAGCGTCACCATCAAGTAGGAAAGCCCCAACGGAATCCACGCCACTGGCACCGCTTGATGCGTCACCACTTGGAAAACCGCTAACCCCAACAAGGAGGGAATCCACAACAGAAGGTAAAAAGAGAGCGCACCCGCAAACTTGGAAAGAATCACATCCCCATCTCGCACTGGCGCCGTCAAAAGCATCTCAATCGTCCCAGTCTTATACTCCTCCGAAAAAAGTCTCATCGTTAAAATCGGAACGAGAATAATCAGGAGAAACCAAAAGTGGAAAATATAGAAATAGATCTGCATCACCGTGAACTCTCGCACGCCCTGGCCGAGATAGGCTACGCACTGACTAAAGCTAAAACCATTGATCAAGGCCATGCAGGTCAGAAGAACCCACGCGATTGGGGAGAGCAGGATCGCTCCGGCCTCTCGCTTCCATAAAGTCCAAAATGCACGGGTCATCATCATCTCCTATTCTTGCGTCAACTCCACAAAGACATCTTCCAGACGGGCCTTTTCGCGACGGAAATCTCGCAAGGGCCACTGTTCCCGTTTAATCAAACCGTCCACTTCTCCGCGAATATCCTTCCCTGGTAAGGCCGTCACCTCAAAAGATACCCACTCTCCCACCCGGTTTAATTCCACCACACCCCCAACTTCGCTCAATTTGGCCAGCTTCTCCCTCGCCCCTACTGGATCCGCTTTCACCTCAATCTGTAAAGCCCCCGCTTGCACCCTCTTGGCCAAGTTGGCCAAAGTATCCGACGCCTCAATCTTTCCTCGGTTGATGATGATCGCTCGTCGACAGACCATTTCCACTTCGGAAAGAATGTGGGTCGAGAGCAAAATCGTACGGTCCCGCCCCAAATCCTTGATCAACTCACGAAAGGAGCGAATCTGATGCGGATCCAAACCCGCGGTCGGCTCATCCAAAATCAATAAAGGCGGATTATGAATCAAAGCATCTGCCAGGCCCACCCGCTGCCGAAATCCCTTAGAAAGGGTTCCGATAATTTTCTTCCGCACATCCGACAAACCACACTGATCCAGAACTAATCCTACCCGCTCCGTAATCCCCTTCCGCGCAACTCTCTTCAATCGACCTCGATACTCCAAAAACTCCTCCACTCTCATCTCGGGATAAAGCGGAACATTTTCAGGCATGTATCCGATCCGCTGGCGCACCAGCAAGCTCTCCTCAGGTAATTTCGCCCCCGCCACCTCAATCTGCCCGTCCGTTGCAGGCAAAAAGCCGGTCAGAATCCGCATGGTTGTGGATTTTCCCGCTCCGTTCGGCCCCAAGAATCCCACCACCTCCCCCTTTTCCACCGAGAAGGAAATGCCCCGCACTGCCTCTCCTCCCGCATACTTCTTTGTTAAATTTTCAACTCGGATCATGGCGAATCGTAAATTTTAGAAACTATACGCCAAAGGTCAAGCCCACCGCCGCCAGAAATTCGCTCGACAAGACACCCCCTCCGCCGTTCTCCTTCTTTGTGCACACCATCGCCATCTGCAACCAGAAAGGGGGCGTGGGGAAAACCACCACCGCCATCCACCTAGCGGCCGGCGCCGCTGAGGCAGGTCGCCGCGTTCTCCTCGTCGATCTCGACCCCCAAGCCAACGCCACCAGCGGCCTTGGGCTCGAAATCGTCCCTGGTAAAAGCCTCTACCCCGTCCTTATCGGGAATGCCCGTGCCATCGACATGCTCCAATCTTCTCGGCAAGAGAATCTCCAAATCCTTTCCTCCGAGATGGATTTGGCGGGGGCAGAAATGGAACTCGCCGGAATCGAGAACCCCCTTCTTCGCGTCCGCGATGCCCTCGCACCCCTCCGCCACGATCCCGCTTTCGATCTCATCATCCTCGATTGCCCACCCAGCGTCGGGCTCCTCATGACCAGTGCTCTTGTCGCCGCTGACAAAATCCTTATTCCTGTGCAATGCGAGTACTTTGCCCTTGAAGGAGTCGGAAAGATTCTCAGCCTGATCGAACGAATCAAACAGGGAGATCACAATCCCACCCTCGCAGTTCTCGGAATTGTTCTGACGATGTACGACACCCGCACCCGCCTCAGCCAACAGGTCAGTCAAGATCTCCGCACCCACCTCGGAGAACAGGTCTTCCGCACCATCATCCCCAGATCCGTTCGTCTCGCCGAAGCCCCCAGTCACGGCCAAACCATTTACGAATACGATAATGCAGGAGCCGCCGCCGCCAGCTACCGCCAACTCACCACCGAACTTCTCAGCAGGCTATAATTCTTTTGACCCCTTGGGGCGTCGCCAAAAGAAGGAGATCGGCACGCCGTCCCCCAAAAATTCCCGCGCAAATTACTCCTGGAATCGCTTCCAACTCCTTCTCCATTTTTGCAGGGTGATCAATTTTCCATCCGTGCACATCCAAAATCTCCCCCCCATTGTCCGTCACAAAACCCCTCCTCCAAACCGGCCTGCCCCCCCTTTTTCTTATCTCCTTTGCCACCTGATCCCGTGCCATCGGAACCACCTCCAGCGGTATGGGAAACTTACCCAGACGCTTGACCAACTTCGACTCATCCACGATACAGATGAACTTTTTTGCCGCCGTGGCGATAATCTTCTCCCTCGTTAACGCACCCCCACCTCCCTTAGTCAGTCTCAACTTTGGATCCACCTCATCTGCCCCATCCACATACAAGCTCACTCTCTTCGCCTGATTCAAACTCAACACCCGGATTCCCCTCTTTCGCAACGCCTGCTCCGTTCTCTTAGAACTGGGCACCGCCCCCCTCACCCAACCCTTCTTCAATCCCCGAATAAAATACATCATCGTCGATCCCGTTCCTACCCCCAACAGACAGCCCTTCGGCACATAAGCTAAAGCCGCTTCCGCCGCCGCTCGTTTCAGCAAATTTAATTCCACTCTTCTTTTCTGGGATTTCCTCACGGTTGCGTCAATCTATCTTCAATGTCTCATCCCACCCATCTCCATCTAGCTTGTCCCTCCGGCATAAGCGGCGACATGTTCTGTGCTTCCCTTTTGGATCTGGGGGTCCCCCTCGACCTTTTCGAGAAAGCTGTCGCCTCCCTTCATCTCCCAGAAAAAATCGTTCTAAAGGCTGAGAAAGCGCTCCGTGGCGGTCTGGCCGGCACTCGCTTCCTTGTCGAGACCCCGCACGATCACGCCCATCACCATCATCACCACGCTGAACATAGCCATGATCACGGGCGTTCTTGGTCCCAGATTCGTGATCTACTCAAGAAATCGAAACTCGATGCCAAGGTCCGCGACTCCGCCCTCGCCATGTTTCAGCGCGTAGCCGAAGCCGAGGCCAAGCTCCACGGAGTCCCAGTCGAGACCGTCCATTTTCACGAGGTTGGTGCGATCGACTCGATCGTGGATCTTGTCTGTGCCGCCGCCGGAGTCCATCACCTCAAGGTCAGCGAAATCACCGCCTCTCCACCCGTCGACGGCACTGGAAGCATTCAATGCGCACATGGAAAATTCCCCCTCCCCGCCCCCGCCACTGCCGAAATTCTCCGCGGTATCCCGATCCGCCAACTTGATGTCCCCCACGAACTCACTACCCCCACCGGCGCCGCCATTCTCGCCCACTTTGTGACAAAGTTCGGTCTTCTTGAGTCTTTTGCTGCAGATTTGATCGGATA
Organism: uncultured Verrucomicrobiota bacterium; assembly: GCA_903956835.1. Lineage (GTDB taxonomy): Bacteria > Verrucomicrobiota > Verrucomicrobiia > Methylacidiphilales > Verrucolacustridaceae > Verrucolacustris. The sequence goes on along the minus strand of CAJBOM010000206.1, from coordinate 21,860 downwards.
CGGCCTGGGTACCCGCGACCTTTCCGACCGTCCCAATGTTCTGCGGGCTTTTCTCGGGCATCTCTCCTCGGTCTCTCCAGAGGCCACCGAAACCGTTTTCGAAATCCGCACCCACCTCGATGACATCACGGGAGAGCACCTCGCCCATGCTATCGATCGGCTAATGGCGGAGGGAGCCCTCGATGCCGCCGCATCACCGCTCCTTATGAAAAAGGGGCGCCCCGGACATCTTCTCACCGTTCTCGCAGAACTAGCGGACGCTGAAAAACTCGCCGCCATAGTCCTTCGTGAAACCACGGCTTTCGGACTCCGCATGGAGCGGGTCGAACGCCGAACCCTCCGTCGCGAAGAAAAAACTGTCAACACCCCATACGGACCTATTCGAGTTAAACTCGGCTACCTCGACGATGCACTAGTCCAAATCCATCCCGCAGATGCCGACTGTCGTAAATCCGCCACCGCCGCAGGCGTTTCATACTCTGAAGTCACCGCCTCCGCCCGATCCCTCGCCCGTTAACCTAATTATCCCTTACCTCTCCGCGTCCTTAGCGCGCGTCTGCGTCTATACCCCGACCGGCGCCGGGGCCGCAACCGCGGGAGCGGTCTCTCCGAGCCCCGACCGGAATCGGGGCGCAGACGCGAACGCCTGCGCTCAATTATGTGTAACCAATCGCACAACTAGGCGGCCTCGGAGATGCCGCCTCTACCTAAACTTCCAACTTTAAAACGACATTCTGATATTCGCACTCTCCTACATTCTCACATCTAAAATTTCTTTGTGACTCTACCCCGAGCCGCGTCGCGACCTTTGCGACCTTTGCGTGAGCAATTCCTTCCCTAACTGACAGGCCAAAAAAGCAATCGCCCGCAATTCTCGCACGTCGCACCCATATTTCCTGCTTTGGCAGATATCGCCGAGCCAGCGGTTAACTTCATATGGCAACCCCCACAGTTCGTGCCATGGACCACCGGCACCACCGCCACATCTTTCTTACTCGCCATGATTCTCCGGTACTTACCTAAAACTCCCTCATCGAGTCCCGCCGCCAGCATCTCAATCTCCTTCGCCGAATCTGCCAACCGCGTCTCCAACTCAATCTTCTTCTTACCCTGCTCCAACTCCTTCGCCGTCACCTCCGCTTCTCGGCCCTTCGCTGCCTCAATCTCAATCGCCGCCGCCTTCTTCGCCTTCTCCCCCCGATCCATTAACTCCAACTCCCGATCCTCGATCTCGTGCACCTCTTTCTCTTCCCGCGCAATTTCGGTACCCAAAGCAGAAAACTCCTCGTTCTTACGTGTCTCGAACTGCTGGATCTTGTATCGGGCCACCTTCGCCCGATGAGTAGCCGCCTCCAACTCCAAATTCTTCCGTTCCACCTCCGTACTTTGCGCCTCCAACCGCTTCTTTTCTGCTCCCGCCCGTATTTCCACCCTCTTCGCCTCCAACGCCTTCATCTCCGCGGGCCAAACCGCCAACTCCCGCGTTAACCGCGCATGCTTCTGTTCCCGATCCTGCAATACCAGCAGTTTCTCCATTTCAGGGGGCATTCCGCTCATTTTTCTATCCTCGCCATCTTTTCAACATACTTGGCCAGCAGGTCGCACTCCAGATTCACTTTATCCCCCGCCTTGCGATCCCGCAGCGTCGTCACCTCATAAGTGTGGGGAATAATCCAAACATTGAACTTCCGCCCCTCGACCCTCCCAATCGTCAAACTGATCCCATCAATCGCCACGCATCCCTTCGGCACCACGTACCGCTCCATTCCTGCGGGCACCTCCGCTTCCAGCTCCCAATCCGCTCCCGACCTTCCCCACTTCACCACCTCTGCCGTCCCGTCGATATGACCCGTCACAAAATGACCCCCCACCTTCCCATCCGCCCGCAAAGAACTCTCCAAATTCACCCGCGTCCCCACTTGGGCCGACTGCAAGTTGGTCTTCTCTTTCGTCTCATCCAATAAATCAAAAACTAACTTCTTCCCCTTCGCTTCCGTCACCGTCAGACAACAACCGTTCACCGCCACGCTATCCCCAATCTTCACCCCCGCAGCAATTCCCGCGACCTCCACCTCCAAACTCCACCCCTTCCCTCGGCGTGTCACCGCCTGCACCAATCCCGCCTCTTCAACAATGCCCGTGAACATACTCTTAATTCGCTCCTCCCAGCTTTCCACGCAAGCACAGGTCTTCCCCCGCGCACGACATCACCACCTCCCGCCAACTCCAACTCGACCAATCCACCACCCGCGCGATTCCCTTTTTTCCGTCCCCCACCAGAATCGGAGCCAAATAAATCACCGCCTCATCCACTTTACCCGATTTGATCAGGCCACGAGCCACCTCGGCTCCTCCCTCCACCAGTAATCTCGAAACTCCCCTGCGATGCAAATCTTTCAAAACCTCCGACCACGTTTTCCTTTGATAGACCAACGTCCGATCTTTATCCCGACCCCGAAAAAGCTTGGCTCCCTTCGGCAACTTTCCCGACCTCGTCACCACCACCCGCCACGGCTGCTCCCCCACTCCAACCATCCGCGCTGTCAGTCGCGGATTATCTTTCCTCACCGTCTCCGCCCCCACCAAAATCGCATCACATCCCGCCCGCAACTTCTGCACCTCCGCCCGCGCCTTGCCACCTGTCACCCACCTTTTCCCAGGCACCGCCAAATATCCATCCAACGTCAGCCCCAATTTCAATATCACCCAAGGCTCCTTTTTCGTCGTCCAGTGCCGATAATCCTCATTCAACTTATCGCACTCCTCCCGCCTCACCCCCCGAGTTACTTTGATTCCCGCCCGTCGCATTATCCTTTCCGCCCGCCCTCCATTCCTGAGGTCCACATCTCCACTCCCATAGATCACCTCCCTAATTCCCGATGCGATAATCAAATCGGTACACGCTGGAGTCCTCCCCCGTGTCGAACACGGTTCCAACGTCACATACAACTTAGCCCCCTTCGCCTTCACCCCCCCCTTCCCCAACGCCACCACCTCCGCGTGCGCCCCCCCCGCCCTCACATGAAAACCTTCCCCCACCACTTTCCCGTTTTTAACCACCAGCGCCCCCACTCTCGGATTCGGCCGCGCCCGCTCCCCGGCTCTACCAGCCAGCCTGAGAGCTCGCTTCATCCATTTTTCGTCTGATCCAAAACTCATCGAATATTATAAATCTGTTTTCGTAATCGCCCGTTCAGACCTCCCCAATCCCTGCCTCGCCTTATCCAGCACCCCATTCACAAATTTTCCCGATTCATCCGTGCTCAACGCCTTCGCCACCTCAATCGCCTCGTTCAAAGCAGAAATCGGAGGTACATCATCCGCAAACTTCATCTCCCACAGCGCCAACCGCAGAATCGCTCGATCCACCGGCGCCATTCGACCCGGCTCCCAATTCGTCACCAGCTTTTTCAGCTCCGCATCCACTTCCGCTTGCTTAGCCACAACTGCCCGAATCCGCTTTTCCGCAAACTCCCGCACCCCTCCCTCCGCCTCCGTTTGCACCCATAAATTTTTCAACGCCTCGTCTAACGCTATTCCCTTCACCCCCACCTCCCACTGGTAGAGAAACTGCGCGGCTAAAATCCTCCCCTCCCTGCGCTTACCGGCCACGACCCACCCCCTTTACTCTCCACATCCGCAAAGCCGCCTCGGCCGCCTCTTTTCCTCGATTCAACTTTCCCAAACATCGCGCCTTGGCCTGCCTCTCCGTCTTTACTCCCACCAGATGATGCAAAATCGGCACCTCTGTCTCGAGCATCATCCGCATCAAAGCTTCCGTAGCCGCCTTTAAAATCAGATCCGCATGTAAGGTCTCCCCCTGCCAGACCAACCCCAAGGCCAACACCGCATCTGGCTTTTTCTTCAAAGCCCGCTTCACCGCCAGGGGAACCTCAAACGTTCCCGGCACCCTCACCACCTCCACTCCATGCCTCTGCAACACTTTCCGAGCCGCTTTCACCATTCCCTCGGCGTATTTCCAATGATAATCCGCTACCACAATAATAAATTTCCCTTTCTTCATAGCCGATGCCCCATTTTCTTCTTTTTCGTCGCTAAATATTTTCGGTTGTGCGGATTCGGCCGTGTCCGAATCGGCACCTGATCCACCAACTCCAACCCATACCCCGCCAACCCCACCACCTTCTTTGGATTGTTCGTCAGCAAACGCATCCGCCTCACCCCTAAATCAGTCAAAATCTGCGCCCCGATCCCGTACTCTCTCAAATCAGCCGAAAAACCTAACTTCCGATTCGCCTCTACCGTATCCAGTCCCTTCTCCTGCAAACGATACGCCTGAATTTTTGCCGGCAACCCGATCCCTCTTCCCTCCTGCCGCATGTAGACCAGCACCCCCTTCTTCTCCTGCGCAATCCTCCTCAACGCATCGTGCAACTGATTCCCACAATCGCACCTCCTCGAGGTAAACACATCTCCCGTCAGACATTCACTATGCACCCGCACCAAAACCGCATCCTTCGCCTTCGGCTTTCCCTTGACCAAGGCCAAGTGATGACTCCCATCCGTCACCGTCCGATAAAGATATAAATCAAACATTCCGTAATCGGTCGGCAACTTCACCACCTGCTCTCGCACCACCAACCGTTCTTTCCTCCTCCGATACTCAATTAAATCCTGAATCGTCCCCAGTTTCAGCCCGTGCTTCTTTTTAAACTCCATCAAATCCGCCCAACGCGCCATCGATCCGTCCGCCTTTAAAATTTCACAAATCACCGCCGCATCCCCCAACCCCGCCAACTTCGCCAAATCCACCGCCGCTTCCGTATGCCCCGCCCGCACCAGTACCCCACCCTCTTTGGCCCGTACTGGGAAAATATGACCTGGCTGCACCAACTCACTCGCTTTTGGATTCGGCCGGCCTAACACCCTTAAGGTCGCCGCTCGATCGTGGGCACTAATCCCTGTCGTGATCCCCTTGGCTGCATCCACCGAAACGGTGAAATCCGTTCCAAATCTTTCCTCGTTCTGCGGCACCATCCGACTCAAGCCCAACTTCTCCGCCCGCGCCTGCGATACCGGCGCACAGATCAATCCCCTCGCTTCTCGCGCCATGAAATTAATCAGAGCAGGAGTCACACTCCTCGCCGCCAATACCAAATCGCCCTCGTTCTCTCTTTGCGCATCGTCGGTCATGATCACCATCCGCCCACGCTTCATCGCCGCAATCACCTCCTCAATCCGATCCGCTCCTTGGGGCTTCTTCATACTCCCAACCCAGCTTTCACTACTTTCTCCGCCGCCGCCAACGCCTTGCCGATTCCCGTAGCGTCCGCACCCGACCCTTGCGCCATATCGGGCCTACCCCCACCCTTGCCCCCCACCTCCACCGCCGCCGCCTGAATTATCTTTCCCGCTTGCACCCTCTTGGCCGCCTCAGCAGTACACAATGCAACCATCGGTACTTTCCCACCTTCTTTGCCAATCAAAAATAGCACCACCGCCCCCTCTCTCTTCAGCCGATCCGCCAATACGGGAAGATATCCATTCGGCACTTCCCCCATATCTGCCCCCAACCACTTGATTCCGCTCAAAATCGTTCCCTTAGCCCACAAATCTTTTCCATCCTGCTCCGCCCTCTTCTGCATCTCCACCATTCGATCCTTTGCCGCCTGCTTGTCCCCCTCCCGCATCGCCCCCTCCGCTAGCCCCAACTCCAAATCTCGTTTCTTAACCAAATCCCACAACTCATCCGGAGTCTCCTTCCCTCTTTCTATTGAAAGTTTTGCTGTTCCCGCCTTCTTCTTTTCTAACGCAGCCCACTTCTCCTCCTGCTTCTTCATCTCCTCATGGCACCAATCCACCAGCGCCACTCCCGCCACCGCCTCAATCCTTCGTACCCCAGCCGCAATCGCCGACTCCGCAATAATCTTTACCGAGCCGAGGAGTCCGCTCGCCTTGGCATGAGTCCCCCCGCACAACTCTTTCGAAAATCCACCAATGTCCACCACCCGCACCGTCGCCCCATACTTGTCTCCGAAGAATTGTAAAATCGTTGAATCATCCTTCACTTCTGCAAAGGCTTTCTCCGTGCAGACCACCGCCACATTCGCCTTCGTCTTGCTCTCCACCATCTCCTCAATCCTTCCCAACTCCTCCTCAGTTAATCCTCGTAAGTGGGAAAAATCAAAACGCAACCGATCCGGTCCCACATAGGAACCCTTCTGCCTCACGCCGAGCCCACACACCTCCCGCAAAGCCCAGTGCAGTAAATGCGTCGCCGTGTGATGAGCCTCAATCCTTCCCCTACGCTCCGAATCCACCTTAACCTTCAATGGTATCTTTACCTCCTTCACGTCGATCAACCGCTCCGTTAGGTGCACCGTCGCCCCCCCTGCTCCCTTCACCGTCGCCACCACTTTCACTTTTCCCCCGTCCCACTCGATCCAACCCGTATCCCCCACCTGTCCACCCATCTCCGCGTAAAAAGGTGTCGGCGATAAATAAACCCGGCCCTTCGATCCTTCTTCACCCGCTTCCGCCAACACCTCCACTTCAAACTTCTCTACCTTCCCCTCCTCACTCTTTTCGTACCCCGTAAAATGAGTCGGCCAATCTGGCCCTTTCGCATCCTCGACCAAAATCGTCGATTTCGACTGCGACTTCCGCGCCCTCTGCCTCTGCTCCTCCATCGCCTTTTCAAATCCTGCCCCATCCACCTCCATCCCCCTCTCCCTTGCCAACAACTGAGTCAGATCCAAAGGAAAACCATAGGTGTCATACAAAGCAAAGGCATCTTCCCCTCGAATCATCTTTCCACGCTCCAAGGTCAACTTATCAAATATCGCCAACCCTCTCTCCAGCGTCCTCGAAAACGAAGCCTCCTCTCCCAGCAAGACCGAGCGAATATCCTTCTCGTGCGTTTTCAATTCTGGAAAGGCCTCCCCCATCGTCCGAATCAAGGTGCCCGACAACTCCGCCAGAAACCCTTCGGGCAGCTTTAATCGACGCCCAAACATCACCGCCCTTCTCAAAATCCTCCGCAAAACATAACTTCGTCCCTCATTCCCAGGAACAATTCCATCCGCAATCGAGAAGGATAACGTTCGCACATGATCCGCCAGCACCCGGAAGATACAGTCGTTCATTTCTTCCCCACTCAAATCACTTCTCTTCTGGGGTACCCGCGCGCCGTACTTGTGCCCCGACTCCTTTTGGATCTCCGCGAAAATTGGAGCAAACAGATCGCTATCATAGTTCGAGGGTTCGGCAGCGAAGTTCTTAAACCCATTCGTCGTCGCCATAATTCCCGCCACCCTCTCAAGCCCCATCCCCGTATCCACATGCCGCTCGGGGAGTGGCTTAAACTTACCCCCAGGCTCAGCGTTAAACTGAATAAAGACCAAGTTCCAAATCTCCAAACAACGGGAATCCCCTTGGTTCACCAGCTTTCCCTGCGTCTTTCCGTCAGGCGTCAGATCCACGTGAACCTCGGAACACGGCCCGCACGGCCCCGTCTCCCCCATCATCCAAAAATTATCCTTCGCATTTCCCATCACCACATGGATGGCAGGATCTAGCCCCACTTTTTTAAACTTTTCTACCCAGTAGCCGTGCGCTTCCTCATCGAACTCCGCCGGATCTCCTGGCCCTGGCTTATAGACTGTCGCATAAAGCCGATTCGGCGGGAATTTCCACACCTCAACCAACAGCTCCCACGCCCAGTCGATCGACTCCTTTTTAAAATAGTCCCCAAACGACCAGTTTCCCAACATCTCAAAAAAGGTGTGGTGATAGGTATCAAACCCTACGTCTTCCAGATCGTTGTGCTTTCCACCCGCCCGAATACACTTCTGCGTGTCAGCCGCTCGTGCTGGGAAGTGAGGAAACTTAGCCTGACCCAGAAAAATCGGGACAAACTGATTCATCCCCGCATTGGTGAAGAGCAAATTCGGCGAAGTCGGCATCAAACTTGCCGAGGGCACGATCGTATGGCTCCTCCCACGGAAGAACTCCAAGAACCCTTTTCTGACTTCAGCCGATTTCATAGAACTAACTGATAATCCTACCCTAACCCCCACCCCTCGCCAAGACCCTAGAAACAATTGAGTCCGACCCCTTCCACAGCATCGGAGTCTGTCCGACCTTCTCAAATAATTAAAAATTAAACATCCAAAATCAAACATCCGCGCGTAAGCGCGTCCTCGCCCCCTTTTCCTTACACCCAGCCCATCTTCATTTTCCCCACCTCGCTAATCATCGACTGGGTCCAAGCAGGCTCCCAAACCAACTCCACCTCCGCCTCCTTCACCCCCGCCACTGACAAAACCTTATTGCGTGCATCCGCCTGAATCGTCGGGCCCATCCCACAACCAGGCGCCGTCAGCGTCATCTTTACCTCCGCTCGCGATCCCCCCGTAGCCAAAGGCTTCAACTCCACACTGTAAACCAGTCCCAAATCAACCACGTTGACAGGAATCTCTGGGTCAAAAACTTCTTTCAACTTCTCCCAGACCTTTTTCTCATCCGCCGGCTCGCTCGAGTCTGCCTCCGTAGCCACCACCACCACCTTCAATAGACCCAACGCATCCTGATCCTTCTCTTCAATCCTCGCCAATCCAAACGCCCCCGCCACCGTATGACTCCCCCCCAACGACTGAGTCAAGGTCACTTCCGTGTCCTTTGGTAAAATTAACGGCGACCCCGCAGGGATCGCTGTCGCCGGCACTTCCCGTAACAGCTTTGTTTGATCTCCAGGTTTCATTTTATTTTTGCGAGCAATCCGCCGCTTTCCTTAATTTGCCAGTCCCTGCAACGTCCGAACATCCAACGCCTCTTCCTCGATCTGACCTTGAACCTTGGGACGAGCAACAATCCTCTCCGCATTTTTCGGTCTCGTCCTCATCGCCGCAAACTTTGCCGCTACCGCCACTCGCACCGCCTCCCCAATCCCCTTTTCTGGTAAGCGGGCAATCACCTCTTCAAAGAACCCATGCGCCAAAAGTTGCGCCCCCGTCCTAGGATCGATTCCCCGGGCCATCAAATAGAAAAGCTGATCCCGATCGATCTGTCCTGTCGTCGCCCCGTGCGTGCAACGCACATCATCATTCAAAATTTCTAGCCCAGGCATCGAGTCCGCCTCCGCCTCAGGATTTAAGAGCAAATTCCGATTGTTCTGGTACGCATCCGTTTTCGCCGCCCCAGGCGCCACCCGAATCAAACCCTTGAAAATCGATTTCGAACGATCATCCAACGCATTCTTATAAAGTAGATCACTCCACGTGTTCGGCACGTCATGACACTGCAACGTCCGCTGATCAAACTCCTGTCGCTCAGAACCTACGGATAGCCCCAGCATCTCGCTCCGCGCCCCACTCCCCGCCATCGTGCTCCGACTCTCCTGTCGCGCATAGGCCGCTCCCAGATTCACAAAAAGACTTCGCGCCTCCCCATCCCTCTCTACCCGCGTCGAATTCAGCTGAAAACTAGTCACCTTAGATCCCCACTCCTGCAGGCTGACGTACTCCACCTTTGCCCCAGCCCCCACCAGAAGATCGTTTAGCCCACAGGCCAATCCTGCCCCTCCCGCCTCAGTCGAGCCCAAGAAATCCACCACCGTCACTTTCGCGTTTTCCCCTGTAACGATAAGGGTGTGAGGAAAAACAGCCGACTCGTTCCCATCCAACCAATGAAACGAAACCAACGGCAACTTCACCTCAACGTTTTTCGGCACAACAATCAACACCCCTGCTGATGCATTCGCTGCATGCAGGGCGGCAAACTTTTGTGCCCCCAGATCCACCGGGTGCGCCATAAAGTGCTTCTCGAGCAAAGCGGGATGCTTCTGCAAAGCCCCCGCAAGAGATTCGAAAACCACCCCTTGTTTCGCCAGCTCTTCTCCTCCTTCGATGTGCAGAAGCCGGTCATTCGAGAAGATCGCCTTGGCCGCATGCGGGAAAGAAGCCGTACTCCGTTTCAGCAAGGCCTCGGCCGACGTACTTCCCTTTTGCCCTGGCTGGAAATCCCCCAACTGAATCGCATCAATTGTGGCAAACCGCCAATCCTCATCACTCCGTCGAGGCATCGGCATCGCTTGAAACTTTTTCCAAGCCTCCGCTTTCCTCTCTTGCCACCAACCTACAGGTGCCGACCCATTCTGGCCCACAGGGCTTTGCCCGTTTTTACCCGCCATAAAAATATCAGACGCCGTTACTGCCGATCGCCTCCACCGGACAACCTTCCATCGCCTCTTTCGCCAGCTTCTGCTCCTCGGCACTTTCCGGTTGCTTGTAGACAAAAGAGTAGCCCCCATCGTCATTCCGCTTAAAGCTGTTTGGCGCAGTTTCGCGACAAAGATCGCAATCAATGCACTGGTTATCTACGTAGTAGGCTCCCGCGATGTTTTCGGGGTAGCGGTTAGCGGTATCGGCCATGGTCGTTATTCTCCTCTTGGATGGATTCTTTTTTTAACCGACCGACCCCTCCATCTCGAGGTCGATCAGCCGTTTCAACTCCACACTATATTCCATCGGGAATTGGCGGACGAGTTCATTGACGAACCCGTTCACGCTTAGGCTCATCGCCTGGCCTTCCGACAATCCCCTCTGCTGCATGTAAAAAATCTGCTCCGCACTCACCTTCGAAACACTCGCCTCGTGCTGAACGGAATTACCTTCTCCCCGTGTCACAATCGCAGGGTAGGTATCCGTCCTCGATTCCGTATTGATCAACAAGGCATCACACTCCGTGTTGTTCTTACACCCCTTCAAATGTCTCGGGATGTGCACCAACCCTCGGTAGGTAGCCCGACCCGAACCGATCGAAATCGATTTCGAAATAATGTTCGAGGTCGTCTCATCTGCCGCATGAATCATCTTCGCACCCGTATCCTGATGCTGCCCATTATTCGCCAAAGCAATCGAGAGAACTTCGCCCCGCGCCTTCCGCCCCTTCAAAATCACTCCGGGATACTTCATCGTCAAACGCGAACCAATGTTGCAATCAATCCACTTGATCTCCGACTCCTCATGCGCCAACCCACGCTTCGTTACCAAATTGAAAACGTTCGGGCTCCAGTTCTGCACCGTGATGTACTGTAGTTTCGCGCCCTTCATCGCCACCAACTCCACCACCGCACTATGCAAGGTCACCGAATCAAACTTAGGCGCCGTACAGCCTTCCATGTAGGTCAACTCCGCCCCCTCATCCACGATGATCAAAGTCCGCTCAAACTGGCCGAAGTTTTCCGCATTGATTCGGAAGTACGCCTGTAGAGGGTGCTTCACCTTCACCCCCTTCGGAACATAGATAAACGAGCCCCCTGAAAAGACCGCACTATTTAATGCGGAAAACTTATTATCCGCCGTAGGAATCACTTTCCCAAACCACTTCCTAAAGATCTCAGGATGCTCCTTCAAACCCTCCCGGCTCCCCACAAAGATCACCCCCTGCTCCGCCACCGCCTTCTTAATGTTGGAGTAGGCCGCCTCGCTGTCAAACTGCGCTTCCACCCCCGCCAAAAATGCCCGCTCCTTTTCCGGAATCCCCAACCTCTCAAAGGTCCGCTTTACATCATCGGGCACCTCATCCCAAGTCCGCTTTGGCTTTGCCCCTTTCGATAGGTAGTAGCGAAAATCATCAAAATGAATATTCTCCAGATCCTTACTCGCCCAATGAGTCGGCAGAGGCTTCTCGCGAAAAATCCTCAGCGCTTTCTTTCGAAACTCGCGGACCCAGTCCGGATCCTCTTTCACATCACAAATGTAATCGATCGTCTTCTCCGTCAGCCCCGTCCCAGCATCAAAAGCGTAATCCTCGGGATAGGAAAAGTTTCCCTCATCCTGATCAATTTTCAGGTCCGGTTTTTCTAAGGTTGTTACTTCGCTCATATTTTTATGCAGTCGCTAGGTTTTCCACCCAGTCGTACCCTTTCTTTTCCATTTCCAAGGCAAGCTCCTTCGAGCCGCTCTTCACGATCCGGCCATCCACCATCACGTGCACAACGTCGGGCACGATATAATCCAGCAAACGCTGATAGTGGGTGATCACTAAAATACCCATCTTCGGACCCCGCAAGCTATTCACCCCGTGGGAAACAATCTTCAGCGCATCGATATCTAACCCCGAGTCGGTTTCATCCAGCACCGCATACTTCGGTTCCAGCATCGCCATCTGCAAAATCTCGTTCTTCTTCTTTTCCCCTCCCGAAAATCCATCATTCACCGCCCGAGAAGTGAAGGATCGATCGATCTTCAACAGATCCATCTTTTTGTAGAGCTCGTTATAATACTCCACCGCATCGACCTCCTGCCCTTCAGGACGCCGCGCATTCAATGCTGCCCGCATGAAATTAGCAATCGTCACCCCAGGAATCTCGCTGGGGTACTGAAACGCCAGAAAAAGACCCTCCCGCGCCCGCACGTCTGGATCCAAACCCAATATCGTCTTTCCATCCAACAACACATCTCCTCCCGTCACCTCATAATCAGGATGCCCCGCCATCACTTTGGCCAAGGTGCTTTTGCCCGAACCGTTCTTTCCCATAATCGCGTGCACTTCTCCCTTTGGAATCGTCAAGTTCAACCCGTGCAGAATTTCAGTGCCGTTGATTGACGCTTTAAGTCCTTTGATTTCGAGCGAGTTCTTCATTTTGTTTTTCCTTTTTCCAGATGTCCTCGAAAAACCAGTTCCACCGAATCGGCGCTGTAGTTTCCAGGCAACACCTTCACCAAATCCTTCATCATCCCCTCCGGCACTGGCACATCGTACACCCGCCCCGTCTCCCGACAGTGGAAATGGGCATGCGGGGAAAGATTCGGACAGTACCGCGTCGGCTCTCTCTCAATATTCACCTGCTTCACCAACCCGCAGGTCACCAGCGCTTCCAAGCAATTGTAAACCGTGGCCATCGAAATCGTCGGCATCCTTGATTTTGTCCGCGTGTACACCTCATCTGCTGTCGGATGATTCCGTTCGTCCAACAAGACGCTGAAGACCATCTCCCGTTGGGGAGTCGTTCGCTGACCAGCGTGATCCAAAGCATCACTTAGGGCGCCCCGATCCATTTGCTTAAGGCTCTTCATCAGCCCACCAACATAGTTTAGAATTATTCTAAATCAAATTCTAAATGAAGGCCTGAGAGTTTAAGTATTTTAAGTATCTAATATTCAGATACTTGAAGTTGGACTAGCTCTTTTTCGATCCGACCAAACCTTACAAATCCCCTTCATCCGAGAGAGAATATAATAGGTAGTCTGACTCCTCACCCGCACCAACTGCGCCCCCACAATCTTCGGCACAAAATCACTCGCCAACTCCATCACCGCCTTCGGTGTCACCCCCTCCAACCCTTTACACAAAATCGCCGCCATCGCTTTGGTCAGCGTCTGCACCTGCGGTCCCAGCGTCATTCGAAAGTGACTCCTCCCCTCCTCATCCACCTTCAAAAAGACACCTACCGTATCCGCACACTCCTCATCCTTACGCACATCCTCCAAATCAAACTTTTCTCCATCCACAGGCTCACACGCCTTGGTCGTCATACTGTAAGAGACCAAACTCTCCCTTTTCTCCTCGTCGGGCAGATGCTCGAACAATGAGACGATTTCCTGAAGCTTAGTCGGATATGCCATAAAGGAAAAGTATCGCCCAAAGTTAAAAGACTCAACTACCGCCCATGAGCGCGACTAGGGCTACCATTCCACTAAGGGCGATTAGCGAGATCAGCGTTCCATAGACCATGAGATCCCGCGTCTGCACCCAGCCTCGCGAATGCATCAGTGCGTTGGGTGGCGTGCTCACCGGCAGACTCATCCCCAATGAGCAGCAAAAGGCGGTCAGCAGTACCGCGTGGATCGTGTCCATTACCCCGACAGATCCGGCGATCGGCACCAGCAGGCTGGCCGCCGCCGTGTTCGACATGAAAACAGAAAGAAACAACGCCAACCCACCCAGCGAAAGCGCCACCTGCCAGGCTTGCTCCCCGCGCGACAAAACCTGTGCCACGTCTCCGGCCAAACCGCTTTTCTCCAGTGCGGAACCAAGCGCGAATCCCCCCGCGATCAGGAGGAGCACATCCCAGTCCAGCTTGCGCAGATCGGCCGGCGTCAGGATCCCCGAGATAAAAAAGACGCAGACGGGAATGAGGGCGACATAGGCTGCCGGCAACCCGTGCCATCCGTCCATCATCCACAGCATCACTGTCACCGCGCCCGTGCCGATCACCCATACATCTCCACGATTGAGTGACTTTTCCGAAGTGGCCAGCATCGGAGCAGCCTCGGGCGGAACCCGAATGGCCCACCCCAATATCCAACCAGTCACGCCCAGCAGCACCAAGACCAATGGCAAACCCCACGCCATCCAGCCGACAAACGTGAGCGAGTGCTGGTTTGCTGAAAGATAACCAGCGGCCACGGCATTGGTCGGACTGCCGATAACCGTGGCCATACCCCCGATGCTTGCCGCCATCGCCACCGCCAAACCTAAACGCCTTTTCTGGTTGGGATTGTGCTCAGGCGCATCCAACCACGGCGCCAACATCGCCATCATCAGTGCGGTTGTGGCCGTATTCGAAAGAAACATCGAGGTCAGCCCCGTAAATCCCAACACCGCCCACAACAGTCGGTCTGAGTTTTTTCCCCATCGGCCCAATACTAATGCAGCCATTCTCCGGTCCAAACCCCGCTTGGCTAGCGCCAGCGCCAGGACCAGTCCTCCAAAAAAGAGGGCGATAACCGGACTAGCCAACGGCCGAAGAAAAAGTTCCGGATCGCCTAGCGGCCGAGCCAGAAAGATCGAGCCGACCAAAATGACCAGCAGGCCGGTCGCAAAAGGAGGCACCACCTCCGTGAACCAGAGAGTTGCCGCGATCGCCAACAGAGCGGCCGCCATCCGCCGATTGGAATCCCACGCCCCGTCCATCAACAGACAGGCCGCTGCCCCGGCAAACCCCAACCCCAGTAGGAACCAGCGGAGCTTTGACTTCAAACAGCCTGCGCCCTCCGCACTGCGTCCTGTCGCGTCCATTCCCAAAGTTTTTCTATCTCGCCGGCCAGTTCCCTCTTTGCTTTAGCCAAATCCTCATTTGCCCCCACATTCCGTTTCCCAAAGAAATAGCACTTCATCTTCGGTTCCGTGCCCGATGCTCGCACCGCCACCCGATATCCCTCTCCCAAATCAAACATCAACATCCGCTCCTTCGGAATCTCCTTCCCATCCACATCCCGATGCAACCCCTTCTCATAATCCTGCACCCCCACCACCTTCCTCCCTCCCCACAACTCTGGCGGACTCTTCTGATAACTACCCACCGCCTGCGCAATCTGCTTCGCCCCCTCCGCCCCGGGCATCTCTAATGTCCCCAACTTCTCCAAATAAAGCCCATGCTTCCGATAAATTTCGTCCATCTCCTCCAATAAGTTCCGCCCATGCGACTTTGCCCACGCCGCCACCTCCGCCAACATCAATGTCGCCCCATTCGCATCCTTGTCCCGCACAAAATCCCCACCGCTGTACCCGTAGCTCTCCTCCCCACCAAAAACGAAAAAGGTACTCTTCTCCATCCTTTTCTTTCTCCACTCCTCCGCCCCCATCTTGCCCCGCCCCCCCGCCTCCTTTTCATACACACCCAACTTCTCTCCAATATATTTAAACCCGGTTAACGTCTCCACACACTTCATCCCAGCCGATCTCGCCAACTCCTTCTGCAAATCGGTGGTTACAAAAGTTTTAATCAAACAACAGCTCTTCTCCTGCCCAGGTGGAATCCAGCCCCGTGCCCGCATTCGCTCCATCCGATACGCCGCCAATAACGACCCGATCTGGTTTCCCGTCAACAGTGGGTAATTTCCACTCCCATCCCGTACTGCCACCCCCATCCGATCCCCATCCGGATCGGTCGCCACCACCAGATCCGCCTTCTCCCTCTTCGCCTGCTCAATCCCCATCGCCAACGCCTCCCCATTCTCGGGATTGGGGGACTTCACCGTCGGAAATCTTCCATCCCCCACCGCTTGCTCTTTTACCAACGAAACCTTCACCCCCGCTCTCTCCAGTAAATGGGGCGCAATCCTCACCCCTGTTCCATGCAAAGGCGTAAACACCACCCGCAAATTAGTCCCCTCTTTTTTTAACATCTCCCCCTCAATCACCAACTCTTGCAAGGCCTCCAAATAGACCTCATCGATCTCCTTTCCGATCCTCACCACTTTTCCGCCCGCTTTCGCCTGCGGATTCACCTCAGGCTCAAGTACCGACTCCACCTCCCGAATAATTCCCGACGCATGCGGCTCCACAATCTGTGCCCCATCCGAAAAATAAACCTTATACCCATTATCATGGGACGGATTGTGACTCGCCGTCACCACCACCCCCGCCTGTGCTCCCAAATATCGCACCGCAAAAGAAAGCTCAGGCGTCGAACGATCCTCCGCAAAAAGATACGCTGTCCCCCCAGCCGCCACCACCGTCCTCGCGGCCAACTTCGCAAATTCATTGGAGAAAAATCTCGTGTCATGCGCAAACACCACGCTCGGCACTTCTTTCGGAAAAGATTTTTTTAAATAATTCACCAACCCCTCCGTCGCCCTCGCCACATTTTCATAATTCATACAGTTCGTTCCCACCGCCGGAAATTCGGGCCTACCCAACTCCGCCACCCTCCCCCTCTCCGCATCCGTCACCACCTGCCCAATCGTCCGCCCACGTAGCCCTCCCGTCCCAAAGGCCAACCTCCGAAAAAACCGATCGCTCAACTCTCCCCACTCCCCTGCGCCCACCAGTGCACCCAGACTCACCTGCTCCAAACTCCCCTCCTTACCACCCACGAAGGTTTTCTTTATATTTTCCCCCGATTCAGCCGAAAGATGGCCTGCCACCACCGCCCCAGCCACTTGATCAACTATTTTGTCGTTCCCCATAATCCCTTCTACCCAGCCCACTCTTCCTAGGCGAGATTCCAATCCGAGGTTTCGCTCGCACCCACCGCACCCTCTCCGCTATCCCCAATCTATGCCCCTACGCTGGTTCGTACGAGGAGACCTCGATGGCCTCGTCGGTCTTTTCATCGACAATCTTCTCCTTCTCTTCCTCATTCTCTCACTCGTCCCGCCCGTCTGCGGTATTCCCGTTGAAATCGTTGTCTCCCATATCCTGCCCGCCGCCGCCCTCTCCATCCTCGTCGGAAATCTCTTCTATGCCTGGCAAGGTCGTCGCCTCGCCCTTCGCACCGGTCGTACCGATGTCACCGCCCTCCCCTTCGGTATCAACACCGTCAGCCTCATGGCCTACCTCTTCCTCATCATGGGTCCACTCTGGCAAAAAACCCACGACGCCGACCTCGTCTGGAGCGCTGGCATCTTCGCCTGCTGGGTCGGTGGAATTCTCGAACTCCTCGGCGCCTTCCTCGCTGATCCCCTCCGCCGCTGGCTCCCCCGCGCCGCCCTCCTCGCTCCTCTCGCGGGTATCGCCCTCACCTTCATCGCCATGCCTTTCGTTTTCAAAATTTATGCCAACCCCGCTGTCGCCCTCTTTCCCATGCTTCTAGTCCTCTTCGCCTACGCCGGAAAAATTCGCCTCCCTCGCGGAATTCCTGCAGGACTCGCCGCAATTCTACTCGGCACTCTCGTCGCTTGGACTCTCCACCGCTTCGGACTCGCCCCCACCCCTCCACCTCTGCCCACTTCCCCACTCGGCTTCTATCTTCCTCATCCCGCTTTCGATAAACTCTTCGCCTTTTTCCAACGCGAAGGCGCTGGGGCCTTCTTCTCCGTCATCTTCCCTATGGCCCTCTTCAACGTCATCGGCTCCCTCCAAAATCTCGAAAGCGCCGAAGCCTCCGGCGACCGCTACGCCACCCGCTCCTCCCTCTCCGTCAACGGACTCTCCACCCTTCTTGCCGCTTTTCTCGGCAGCCCTTTTCCCACCACCATCTACATCGGCCATCCAGGCTGGAAAGCCATGGGCGCCCGCACCGGTTACTCCACCGTCAACGGCATCCTCCTCGCCCTAATTTGCCTCTCAGGCGCAACTGGGCTCGTCCTCCGCTTCATCCCCCTCGAAGTCACCCTCGGCATTCTTCTTTGGGTAGGAATCGTCATCACCGCCCAAGCCTTTTCCGATACTCCCGCCAAACACGCCCTCGCTGTCGCCGTCGGACTCATCCCCTGCCTTGCGGGTTGGGCCGCTCTTATTGTTGAAACAACCGTCCGCTCCGCTGGCTCCTCCCTCTCCCTTGTCGCCACCCAATCCAGTGGCGACCTCGTCATCTCTGGCCTCTTCGCCCTCAGCCAAGGATTCCTCTTATCCAGCATTCTTCTCGCCGCTATGGTGGCCTTTGTCATCGACCACCGTTTTCTCGCTGCCGCCAGCGTCGCCCTCGTCTCCGCCTGCCTCTCCAGCCTCGGCCTAATCCACGGCGTCACCTTAACCCCCGAAGGAGCCCAAGCCCTTACCGGTTGGTGGGTCTGCCCCTCATTTACCCTCGCTTACATCGCCACAAGCCTCGTGCTCTTCGGACTATTTTTTCTCCATCGAAATAATCCTCGCGAAAAGACCCACCCCTAAGAATTTTAATTTGAAAAAACCCCCCAAATACCTTTGCGAACGCTGCACCAACTGCTGCCGCTGGCCTGGCGATGTCAAAGTCAGCGATGCCGAAATCAGTGCCATCGCCTCTTTCCTTAAAATGAAACAGGACCTCTTCATCGAGAAATATACCCGACTTCGCTCCGACCGCCGCGGTCTCTCCCTTATCGATCAACCCGACGGCGCCTGCGTCTTCCTCGATGGTCAAGATTGCCAAATTCAACCCGTCAAACCCGACCAGTGCCGCGGCTTTCCCAATGCCTGGAACTTCCCTGGCTGGCGCGATATCTGCCAAGCGACCGAAATCGTCTAAAACTTCACCTCCGCAAATTCCCGATACCAATCGACAAACTTTTTCATCCCCTCCTCAATCGTCGTCCTCGGCCGAAACCCAACCGCCTCCACCAAATCATCCACCTTCGCCGAGGTCGCTAAAACATCCCCCGCGGGAACAGGCTTCATCACCACCTTCGCCTTCTTCCCTGTCGCCGTTTCGATTGCCCGTACAAAACGCTGCAACTCCACCGGCTGGTTATTTCCGATATTGTAAATTCGATATGGAGCCAAACTCGTCGCAGGATCTGGCTTCCGCCCATCCCACTCCGGATTGCCCTTCGCCGGTTTGACCGTCAAACGAGCCACCGCCTCCACAATATCGTCCACATAGGTAAAATCTCGCAGCATTTTCCCTTCCCCATAAAGCTCGATCGCTTCGCCCTTCAAAATCGATTGAGTGAACTTATAATAGGCCATATCCGGCCTACCCCAAGGACCGTACACCGTGAAGAATCTCAATCCCGTGCACGGAATCCCATAGAGATGAGCATAGGAGTGCGCCATTAACTCATTCGCCTTTTTTGTCGCTGCATACAACGAAACCGGGTGATCCACATTGTCCCTCTCCGAAAAAGGCAGACTCTGATTCAGCCCATAAACCGAGCTAGAACTCGCAAAGATCAAGTGACCCGTCTTCTCCGCCCGACAAGCCTCCAAAACATCCAACATCCCCTCTAAATTACTCCGCGCATAGGCGTGGGGATGGGTCAAACTATAGCGCACCCCCGCTTGCGCCGCCAAATGCACCACCACTTCAGGCTTCACCTCCTGCCAAATTTTTTCCACTCCCGTCCGATCTCCCAAATCCACCTTCAAAAACCGAAACTCAGCACTTCGTCGCAACCTCGCCAACCGCGCCTCTTTTAATTTCGGATCATAGTAATCGTTCAGATTGTCCAACCCCACCACCCGATCCCCTTGACCCAGAAGACGCTCACTTAGGTGATAGCCAATAAATCCCGCCGCTCCCGTCACCAGTACCGTCCGACTCATGCCACCTCCATTCGAAACCACTCCATCCAATCTCCATCAAACTCAAACCAACCCCGAAATTTTTCTCCCGCCAATAACCGCGGCATCCACTGCTCGTCGTCCGCCCACATCCGTCCATAGGGAATCTCATTCGTCGAGCACCAGAAGGGCTTTGCCTCATCCGTCTCCATCAACTCCCCCGTCCAGCCCGACGCCCGATATAGCTCCACGTGCAAAGAGTACCCGTCTCGGAATTGAAAACTCAACTCCCCCGCCCACTCCATTCCCGTCGGGGTAAGCCCCACCTCCTCCTGCGTCTCCCGTATCGCCCCCTGCTCTGCCGTCTCCCCCACCTCGATCCTTCCCCCAGGCCCATTCACTTTACCCGCCCCCAACCCACGCTTCTTCTCGATTAACAAAATTTTACCATTCTCAATTATAAAACAAAGCGTTGCCTTCTCTCGCGGCTTCCAATTCGCCCCATCCACCCTTTTGCAGGTCTCGCCGACTGGGGAAGGTGACATCGCTTTACCTTAACGCAACGAATCACTCGATCGGTCTTTCGACATCAGTTTTTTACGCGCATCTTCCAAAAGCTTCCGCTCCGCCGCAGTTAAAGATCCCATTCCCTCACGCGAAATCTTTTCCAGAATCGGATCCACCTTTTCTAGGGGCAACACTCCCACCACCTTTTTCCCTAGACCACCCTTCGCTTTCCCTGCTTTTTTGCGCCGAGACGGGAAGGAAATGCTCGGCCAATCTACCCCACCCCGCCGTACCCAACCCACCGCCAAAACCGCCGTAGCCCACAACTGCACCCCGCCCGACCAGTCCCGCCCCGCAAAATACGTCAAACTGTACACCGCCAATAAAATCCAACCCACCCAACGCGCAGACAAACCAATGAAAAATTGTGCCCCAGGATGCAAAGCGCAAAAAGCCAGAAACACCGCGAAACTAATCGCACTCGAACCCGCCAAAACCCCCGAACCCAACCACGGCGCCAACCCCGCCAAAATTAACGCCGGCACCACCGCCAACGCCACGTAAAGCCACCCTAGCGGCTTCCGCCCAATCGCCGACTCCACCTCCCGCCCAAACCAGAAAAACATCAGCATCTCCATCGCAAACCAGATCCCCTCCTGCCGAATATCATGAACAAAAGGATAAGTCAGCAAGGTCCAGACATGGCCTTCCTGCAACGCCGCAGGAGTAAATACCGCCGCCGTCACCCAGCCCCCAAGCCCCGAGGCCGTCAGAATCGCCCCCACCGCCATCGCCGCCGTGTGCACCCCCACCAGAAGAATCGTTAGATCTACTCGCACCGCGCCGATCGTAAAAATCGGACCCTCCGCCCCTTCCCACCTCTGCCATGGATTAGACCAAGCCATTCTTAAAATACTATTGGGCTAAATCCTCTGCGGAGCAAGCCGAGCAGATCAGATCTGATACTCGTTCAGCTTCCCCTTGGCCGCCAGTTTGGCTTGTACTCTCTCCGCCAACCGCGCCAACGACTCTGCCTGCAAAACTTTCCAGGCCGCCTGCTCCGCATCCTTTTGTAGATTTCCCCACACTTCACCCACCGCATCCCCACGCTTCTCCGAGGGACTCCCACCCTGACCATCCACCCAGCTCACAATCTCCCCCATTCGAATCTTCTCCGCCGCCCGCGCTAACTCGTACCCACCCCCCGCACCCCGCCGGCTCACGATAAATCCCCCCTTCCGCAAAAGTCTTAGCACCTGCTCCATAAACTTAGCCGGTGTCCCCGACATCTGCGCCAAGGCCGCCGCGTGCTTCACTTGCCCACCCCCCCCCTCCAAGGCCAAAATCACCAAAGCCCTTACCGCATACTCCGTCGTTCGTGTCGCTGCCATCCCCCCATCGTCCCGAGGGTTATTCCCCACGTCAACCCCGCCGATCCGCGCATCCCGTTGCCAACCCCAACGCGCGCATGTAATCTGAGAACAATGAAAGCGGAAAACGGAAATGCCACCCCGGCTCCGGAA
>CAJBOM010000205.1 GCA_903956835.1 uncultured Verrucomicrobiota bacterium | reverse complement strand
TAAATGAGAGGCCTGTGAGGTTTTGCGTTCCGGAAACGGTTACAGTTCCAGCGGTTCCACCGAAAGCGGCGCTAGTTGAATCCCAAGCCACTGCGCTTGAGCCATTGAACCAGTTGGCGGTTGAGCCATCCCAAGTTCCAGAGCCACCTGCTCCTGCGGAACCCCAATTTAGTTGGGCTTGAGCAGATGGGGAGAACAGTGCGGCAACTAAAGAGAGGATAACGCTTGGAAGTATTTTATTTTGGATCATGCCTAAGATTAACATGTCAACTTGAAATGTCAAGATTAAGTAATGGTTATTTTAAAATATTACTAAGAAGACTTAGCTGGAGAGGTCGCAGTTTCTTCCCCCAGAGTCCAGAGGGTGAGTTTGTCGACCGACTTCTGATGGGGCCAGAATCTGGAAAGAAGGAGGGGAAGAGTGATGGCGACGAGAAAACCAGGAATCCAGAGCCATGCGAAGCTGATGCGTTCCGCCACTGGAACGGGATAGTAGCAGGGGAGTTTAGGATTAAATCTGATTCGATCTGGTTTGGCATCTTTTCGGACGATCAATCAGGCTCTTTCTTATTAGGAAAGTGGGAGGAGGGGAATATTGAGATCAAAGAAAGCTTGACATGTCAGTAATTTATTCTAATAGTTCCGTAGATGCTGGTATTCTCACGAGGTAAAGGACGATTTACTAATTTTGATAGGAGCTCGTTGATTCTTTTCGGCTCATTTTTAGGGTTGTTCGGAATTAAGAACAGCCATGCTGAATCAAGCACTACAATACGAGATGAGGGGAAGCGTCCGATCGCCTTGGTGGTGTCGGTGGGTGAACTCCGGACACGAATTGACGGGGCAAAGATGTGGACGATGAGTGGAATCGATTATGAAAACACCGTGATGGCCGTGGAGGATAGTGCCTATGGGACGGTAGTCACTTTTCCAGGCGAGAGACATTTGGGGACTGGCCATTTTCTCGATGTTCCGGGGAAACCTGGCGAAATTGAAAAAGAGGATGTCACAGAGCTGAAGTTTTTTCTGGATGACAAAATCGTTACGGGCCTGACGTCCAAGATGAACCTTGCGGGAAAATC
This sequence comes from uncultured Verrucomicrobiota bacterium, assembly GCA_903956835.1. Lineage (GTDB taxonomy): Bacteria > Verrucomicrobiota > Verrucomicrobiia > Methylacidiphilales > Verrucolacustridaceae > Verrucolacustris. The sequence goes on along the minus strand of CAJBOM010000205.1, from coordinate 6,398 downwards.
GTTTCGGATGGAGCGCAAATCAAAAATCCGGAATCTGAATCTTGAGTCGATGGTGGACCTGCGGGATGGCGTTTTGATAGAAACCGCGCACCTCAGCACCCGCGAACCGGTTGAACTGGAGAAATCTTACCCACTGATGTACGCCTGGACGCCTAAAGCCACCGCCTATCTCTTTGGCGATGACAATGGCATCCAGAAACGTGGCACGTTTCGCTCTGTTCCTGAGAAGGCGGTGGAAGGGCGGGAAAAATCATCGCGTTGGATGGCGGTGTTTGATCCAAGTAGTGGGAAGGGTGCGGTGTGTTATCTGGTGCAGCATCCGGCGACTGCGGAGGCTTGGTTGCAGTATACGGACGCTCCGGGAGTTTATCGAAAACTGAGAATCATGAGCTTCGTAGGACAAACCATTCCCGCCGGATTTGATGGAACCTTTCAAACTATTTCAGGATTCTTTCGCGCAAAGGAATCGGATTGGGAGAAGCAAGCAGAGAAGCGGGTCACAGAATTAAAGGCCCGCATAGTGAGTCTGGATCGAAAATGAGAAAAGCGAAAGTGATCGGCCTGGGTCTGGTTCTGGCGGTTGTCTCGGCGTGTGGCCGTCCACCCCCTCCTGCTCCCGGTCCTAAGATGAATCTTATTCCAAGCTGGGGTGATATGACGCTGGTGTATGGGCCGGGGACGGATGCGGCGATGGATACTGCAGAGGCGATGGAAGCCATGGTGAAGCATTGGAAAGGTCGTGGATTCACGGGTGTTTATCTGCGTTCCGATCTTGATCAATTTCCGCCTGGCGAAGTCATCCGGCACTCGGGAAAGTTGCAGACGAATCCGGGGCTTGCGGTGTATTGGCATATCGTGGATGAAATCATGGCGAAAGCGGATCCCCACACCACGATTCGGCAGGCATCCGAAAAGCTGGGCTTTGATTACTGGCTTAGTCATCCGCACATCTACAGTGAAGGCGCACCAGAAGATGTCGGGGTAGAGGGGGTGGGGCGCATGGTGCCTTGGTCGTATATGATCAAATATCACAGGGATCATCCCGAAGTGATTACGGTAGATCGGGAGGGAAATCGGCAGTGGATGGTTCCGGAGTACGGATACCCGGAACTTAGAAAGTACAAGGCGGCCGAGTTTGCGCACATGGCAAAAAAGTATCGACCCGAGGGTATTATCGCCTCGATGCGTAGCGAGACCAGTCAACTGATTCCACCCCCTGAGCATGCGGATCAGTACGGCTTCAATCAGGTTGTTGTTCAAGACATGAAACGTCTCTACGGCGTGGACATTATGACGGATCCTCGGTTTGACTGGAAAAGCCCCAGTTTCAAGTCGGACGACGAGATGGTTCAGAAATGGCGTGATCTTCGGGGGACTTACATCACAGAATTGTATCGTGAGATCCGCAGTGCGATGCGGGTAGCGAATCCTAAAGTACAGTTTGCGGTAAATCTGCCTGGCGAGTTTGTCGGCCCACTTATGGGCAACGCACGGCTGGAATGGCGAAGGTGGATTGATGAAGGCATCGTTGACGGTCTGATCATCGGTGCCGGCTTTGAAGCCACCTGTGACATGGAATCAGACAAGAAGGGATATCTCACGAATGTCCGAATGGGGAAGGGAACAGTTTCGACCGAGGTGGTGAAGGAGTACGTCCTGAAGAGCAAGCACCCCGAGATTCAGGTGATACAAACAGGTGCACCTTCCTATTTTTATCCGCCTCCCCCTGCTGGGGCTGATGGCTGGCAGTGCGATGCCTGGTATGACTCCTACCACGTGGCGATCTATCAGCGGTGGGAGCAGTGGAAAAAGGACATGGCAGACCACGGGTCGATTCTGTTTTTCGATCAGAACTTCGATCGTTTCAAATTGAAAGATGCCGGCTCTGCTGGGGGAATTGGGGATGGAAGATATCATCCTGATCTGCGGGCTTGTCCAGGTGTCTGGTACAAAGTGGGCGACGGCACCGATGCTCGGCCGTACGTGCAAAACGACGTGAAAAGAGGAAAATCCGGAGCGGCGATCGCCTTATCGGGGAAGGATCTGACGGGGGTCCACTACAGTTCTCCGGATCGCAGTTTGCTAACCGGTCAAATGGAGACGGCAATCGTTAACGGGCAGGCGCATTTTTCTTATTCTGTGAATCGCCCGACCGACGGGAATGCACTGACGGCGTATTTTCTCGGGACAGTGGACTATGAAAAAGACGTGGCGGTGCGCGTGGCGGCGAAGACGGGCCAGATTTCTTATGCAAGTGGAGCTACTTGGGTAGAGACAAAGTGTTTTGTCCCTTTGCAGGAGTGGTACCCGATCGTAGTGGATGTGGACGTTGATGCTCGAACCTATTCCGCGCACGGGGGAGAGAAGGGGCAGGAGATATGTCGAAACATCGCCTTCGCGCCGCCCAAGGATCGTTATGTTTCCCAGCATGGCCTTGAATCGATCCGATACAAAGTGCCGTCCTATCGCATCTTCAATGCACTGATTTTTGCCCCTACGGATGGATGCAAAGAGCTAATCTACCTTGATGATGTGCAGGTGCGGTGGGAACCAGTGATGCACTACGCAAAAAAACGCGGTCGGAAGCTGGTGGAGGAGTCGTTTGAAAACGTAAAGTATGGATCCTCCGATGTCGGTCGCGGATTCCGCATCGAAGGAGTCGGTGAGGGTGCCAGCCCATTCCAGATTGAGCGAACCACCTCGTATGGGGAGGGGGTGCAGTGTGTGCGCGCATCGGGCGGAGGATCTCTGGTGGCTCATCTTCCCTCCAAACTTCCACCGGCTGATTCGAAGGGGCTGATGACGGTTGATTTGGATGTGTTTATTCGATCGGACAAAGATTTTCCCTACATGATACCCAATTTAACAACACGTTCGCTTCATCATGTAACATTAGGTTTGGAGGGGGCTCTGCCAGATCATCCATTTGCCCAAGTGAAAGCCTTGGATGGCACCTGGAGGATTTGGAATATGGGCCAGTTTGTGGATACGGGTAAGGTGGTGAACTACGATGTATGGAACCACGTGCAACTGGCGGTTGATCTGCAAGCGAGAACGTATCAACTGATTGTCCAGCCAGTGGGCGAGATGCCGACCGTCATTGGAGAAGGGAAATGTGGCACATCCGTGTCCACAGGTGAGAAGCTGAGCTTAACGATCAACCCATCCAAGACTTCAGGGCATATCAGTTGTTACGATAACATCGAAGTGACCAGCGACTAAGGCGGCGCGGGTAGGGGGTGAATAGGTGGGGAGGATAAAGTTGGAAATTTGCTTATTTTACGATGATAATGTAGAGTTAATATTGACATGTTAAGGCAATACTTTTTTGACAAGTGCTGGGCGGGGGTGCCAGTTAATTGTTTGCCGAGATCATCGCTCTTCTGGATGCTAAAATTCATCTTTTCTTCGGGGCTTTTGATGGGTTGGGGTGTCCAATCTGCTTTCGCGGCGGAGTCGGCAGCGGTTGTCGAACGATGGGTGGTGCCGAGTTGGGGGGATGTTGTCTGTTTGTATGGTCCGGGTACTGATGCGTCGATGGATTCGCCCGCAGCGATCGAAAAAACGTTTCGACGCTGGATGGCCCGCGGCTTTACGGGGATCACTTTACGAACGGATCTGGTCGATTTCGAGCCGATGATAGTGCGGAACAACAGCACTGAGCAGAATCCTCGGCTACAGCTTTTGCTCGATTATGTAGATTTTGTTTCCGGGCAGTTTAACGTGATGGAGACCGCTCAACAAAAAGCGGATATCATGGGATTTAAAATGTGGGCTTGGCATCCCTATATCTACAGTGACGGGGCACCTGCCAATATCGGTACGCCTGGGTTGGGTCGGATGATTCCCTGGCCGTATTGCAGTAAATACTTTATCGATCATCCCGAAGGCCTGACGGTCGATCGCCAAGGCAACAAGCTGTGGATGGTGCGTGAATTTGCCTACCCCGAGGCACGGGCCAGCAAGGTGGCAGAGTTTGTTTACATGGCCCAGACGTTCGGGCTGAAGCGTTTTCTTTCGTGCATGCGTAGTGAGGTCAATCAGTTGGTCGATCCGCCACTGAAAGCGGACCAGTACGGCTTCAACACGCCAGTCGTGGCGGAGATGCAGAGTCGGTATGGGGTGAATATCCTCACCGATACGCGATTCGATGTCTTCAGTGCCAGTTTCAACCCTCAGAATGCCATGGTGGAAAACTGGCGGAAGCTACGTGGCGAGCACATTACGCAGTTTTACAGGGAACTGCGTTCGTCACTCAATGCGGTGGATCCCTCAATCGAAATTGCGGTGACTCTTTCTGGAGAATATGTCGGTCCGCCTCTGGGAAATCAGCGTTTGGACTGGAGGACATGGGTGGATGAGGGGCTGATTGACGCAATCATAATGCCAGTATATTTCGAAGCGACGCTGGATGGGGATGCCGCCCAGAAAGGCTATCTGACCAATGTGAGGGCGGGATTGGGAGTGATATCTCATTCTGAGATAAAGGACTACATTAGTCGAAGCCCGCACCCAGAGATTAAAATTATCGCCACTGGCGCTGCTCCTTACTTCAATACCGCCCCACCCACGGGAGCCGATGGTTGGCGGGTCGATGTTTGGTACGATCTATACACCTCGGCCTGGTGCCAGCGCTGGAGCCAGTGGATGACAGACGTGAAAGATCTCGGATCCATTCGATTTCTTCAGCAAAACTTTGACACATTTCCGACCGATTCTTCCCTGCTGCCGCCGGCCGGTTCTTATGGAACCGTAGCCCACGATCCCAGCTTGCGGGCGTGCCCAGGCGGTTGGTATACGTTCGGCAATAGCGCTAGTGGCAAGGCTTTAATCCAAAGTACGACTCGCCGTGGTTCGTCTGGTAATGCGGTGAGGTTAACGAGCAATGGGGCAGGGGGGCCAAGTTTTGTCGGGTATCACGCATCGGATGCCGACAGGAGTAATATCGCATCGGTGCTAGACACCGCTATCACGAGTGGCACGGCAGATTACTCTGTCTGGCTCTACCGAGAAAGTAGCGCAAGCGGGGTGATCACCTATCTGGAGAACACCGGGGCGGAGCTCGACGTGGGTCTGAAGATCGAGTCAGGAACGGGCAAGGTCTATTACACAACGGGACGAAATGCGGGGGGCGAGGGAACGTGGCAGGTAACTTCTTACACTATGCCGGTGGGAGCGTGGCAACGTTTTTCGATTCGGGTGAATTTTGCGACAGGCAGCTATTCTGCCTATGCGGGAGCCAGTGCGGAAACTTTGCTGATGAGTGGCATTCCTTACTCCCCTCCACCCCCGCGAACCACGATGCAGAATGGGGTGAATATCGAGATTCCCGTGCCCAGCTACAAAACTTTCAAGCAGGTTCAGTTTCAGCCCCTCGGTTCTGCTGGCAGTAAGGTCTATCTTGATGAGGTATCGGTGTTGTGGACCCCCGAACAGCTCTTTGCCCAGTCGGGCGAACAGATTCAATTCGCCGATGATTTCGAGCAGATGGTTGCGGGAGCAAGTCTGAATGAATCTATCGCCAAGCAGGGCGGTATGTGGAAAACCCTTCCTACGGCGGGAGGCTCTATCCCAGACAACTCCTGCCAAATGATAACAAGCAACTCTTACCGCGAGGGCGAAAAATCTGTCCATGTCACCTCGCCAGGAGATCTTATTCCGCTTTTGTCACGTGCGGTAACTCTCGGCACGAGTGGTGTGGTGACTTTCGAAGTGGATCTGTTCCTTCGCTCCGATTCAAGCTCCGCGAGCCTTATTCCGTACGTGAACACGACATCAAGTAACCGGGTTCGATTGATTATCGAGCGGGATCAAGGAGATCATCCGACGATCTTTTCGGCGGACGCATTCAATGGGAAATGGTTTCTGAGCAATAATTCGCTGAACCAAGAGTCTCCCCTTGGAGTGCCTTACGATTGCTGGGTACAGATACAACTGTCCATCGATGCGGTCACACGCACCTGCGTTTTGGTTCAGCAACAGATCGGCCAGGTCGCGCAGAAGCTCGGAACGGTTCCTTTCCCAGCGGATTTCCAACCCGGGCAACTGTTGGCGTTCCGCATCAACCTTGGTTCTGCGACCAGCTCAGTCACCTTGGACAATGTAAAGATTGCCGCGCGAGAAACCGTTTCGAACGTGATTGACCCAGCCTTAAATATCGCAAGCAACACCATTGTGCCGAGTATGCAAAATGCCAGTGGGGTGACTTTTGCAGGCGCAGGCCACGCTCTGAGCGGTGGAATGATTAATCTTACCGGAAGCACCCCGACGATTGCGCTCTCGGCTAACGGACTTTCTACGATCAGCTCGGTTCTTACAGGCACGGACGGGTTCACCCTCGAAGGGTTTTCCAGTTCCCGGACTCTGGCCATTTCCGGAAACAACACGGGATTGAACGG
>CAJBOM010000204.1 GCA_903956835.1 uncultured Verrucomicrobiota bacterium | reverse complement strand
GGCAAGCGATGGGTTCTGTTTAAGAAGTGCTGAAGTCTGCCGCGGCAGAGGTTAGTGGGACGGGGCAGGTTTGATGATGCGATTAAAGACCTCGGCAGCGTTGGTTTCGGAAAGGTTGATCTCGGTGGTACGACCGGGGAGGAGGTCGACCTCAATCAACCAGTAGGCCACGGCGTAGCGGCTTTTGTACTGGCCGTAGAGGGTCTGCTTGCCTGGGGATGCATTAGAAAAAGTGAAGGTGCCGTTGGTGGTGGTACGGATTCTACTGGTGGCGACATTGGCGGCAGCTTGGCTCATGGATTTGAGGTCTAAATTCTTGTAGCCATCGGCAAAATCAATTCGAATTCCCACGGGTTGTTCCTCTCCTGATGGAGTTCGTTGAATGGCGAGACCCTCGGTGCGCCAGGTTTCCATGCGCAGGCGGCGCACTTCGGGGATGAGGGAAAGGGGTGCGAGGACCAGATCCATCCCGCTGAGATTTTGGGTGGTGGAGCTATTTTTGAGCTGAATGGTGGCTTTTCCGGTAAGGAGGGTGGGGGAGGGTTCTGCCCCAAGAGTTAAGAGGGGGAGGCAAAGTAGGGCGGTGGCTAGCTTGCCAAAAGAGGCGGGTCGTTGAAACTTAGGCCTATGAGCGTTCATCGACTTCTAAGGTACGCGGATGTCTTCGGCGGGGGAAGACTCCGATGAAAGAGTCCCGCTATGCTCGTTTGGCGGATGTGCTGACGGGGTATTCCACCGCTCTGCGCAGGGGGGATCGAGTATGGATTGATGCGGCGGAGATTCCTGATGAGTTTCTTTTAGTACTGATTCGAGCGGTGCGGGCTAGGGGAGCGGAGCCTTTCCTCCATCTTCATCACGGAGCGATTTCTCGCGAGATGGCTCGCGGAGCGACGCAAGCGGGCCTGCAATTTACGTGCAAGCATGATCTAGCGAGAATGAAGGGAATGCAGGCGTATATTGCTTTGCGAGGTGCGCAAAATAGTTTTGAAGGTAGCGATATTCCTGCGAAGCAACAGCAGCTCGCGGGAAAGATTTTACGGCCGATATCAGATCGGCGAGTGAATTACACCCGTTGGGTGGTTCTGCGCTGGCCAACCCCTGCGATGGCTCAAGGGGCGGGGATGAGTACAGAGGCGTTTACAGATCTTTTCTTTCGTGTTTGCAACTTGGACTACCGGAAGATGTCGCAAGCGGTGAAGCCACTGGTGGCTCTAATGAAGCGGACGGACAAAGTGCATATTATGGGGCCGGGCACTGATTTGCGTTTCTCCATCCGAGGAATAGGGGCGATTCCTTGCGTGGGGGATCGGAATCTCCCCGATGGAGAGGTGTTTACAGCTCCAGTGAAGAATAGTGTCGAAGGGCAAGTTACATTCTCTGCTCCTGCGGTTTACCAGGGAACGCCTTTTGATAACGTGCGGCTACGTTTTTCGCGCGGGCAGATCGTGGAAGCTACCGCAGGGGATAAAACTCGCCAACTGGAGAGGATCCTTTCCAGCGATGCAGGGGCGCGGTACATCGGGGAATTTTCACTAGGATTGAATCCTTATCTCCGCCATCCGATTCGAGACATTCTTTTTGACGAGAAGATTACTGGCTCGTTCCATTTCACTCCTGGGCAAGCGTATGAAGTCGCGGATAACGGAAACCGATCGCAGATCCATTGGGATATGGTGAACCTGCAAGACCGGGCCCATGGGGGTGGCGAAATCTTCTTTGATGGAAAACTGATTCGTGATGACGGACTTTTCGTGCGGAAAGATCTCTTAGGCTTGAATCCCGATCGACTCGGAAAGGTACTGGCCTTGTGAGCTTAACTACCGCCTTACTGGATTTAGCTAAACAAGCAGGGGCTAAGGATATGCCGATCTGTACGAAGGCGATTGCAGAAGCGGCGGGAGAGCAGCGTTCTATGGTGAATGCGCTTTTGGAAACGGGTCAGGTGGATGAGAAAGTGTTCGCGCAGAAATTGGGCGAGTCCCTTGGTCTCCCAGTTTGGCAGGGAGAAATTCCGCCGATTCCTGCCCCCTTGCGGGATAAGTTTCCGGCGAAGATTGCGCTGCGGCATCGTTTGCTTCCGGTCACCCCAGCGGAAGGGGATCCACTTCCCGTTCTCTGTTTTGATCCCTTCGACCATTTGGCACGGCAGGCCTTGGCTGGGTTTTGGACAGGGGAGTGTAAATGGATGCTAGCACCTCGGCGGGCGGTTTTGGATGGATTGAGGGGAGGGTACGGAGTGGGTGCGGAGACCTTTGATGAAATTCTCGAGGGGGGTGGGGAGTTTGCCTCGGCTAATGATCTCGAACAGGAAACGACCATATTGGATGAAAATGATTCGGAGGCCTCGGTGATTAAATTTGTGAATCAAGTGATCCGTGAGGCTTTGCAAGAGCGAGCGACGGATATTCATATCGAGCCGTTGGAGGATGATTTACAGATTCGGTATCGGATTGACGGGGTACTGCGAAATATTCCAGTTCCGCCAAGAATCAAGTTGTTCCAAGCCTCATTGATCTCGCGAATCAAAATTATGGCGCATCTAGATATTGCAGAGAGGCGGTTACCGCAAGACGGGCGAATCAATCTGGAGTTTGAGGGGCGACCGATCGATGTGCGTATCGCGACAATTCCCTCGGTGACAGGGGAGTCGATCAGCCTTCGTCTATTGGGCCAGCAGAGATTTGATTTTGAGCAGATGGGGTTGGGGGCGGCTCACTCGGAGATGGTGAAGGGCTTGCTGGCCTTACCGAACGGGATTGTTCTGATTACTGGTCCCACGGGATCAGGAAAATCGACCACCCTGTACACTTTTTTGGCATCGCTGAATACGAAGGATCGGCGGATCGTGACGATTGAGGATCCCGTTGAAAATAAGATTCCTGGAGTGGTGCAGATCGCGGTGAAGCCAGAGATCAATCTGACCTTTGCGGCTGGCCTGCGCAGTATTCTGCGGGGAGATCCGAACGTGGTGATGGTTGGCGAGATGCGAGATGTCGAGACGACCGAGATTGCGATTCGAGCGGCGTTAACGGGACATTTGGTTTTCTCAACCTTGCACACCAATGATGCGATCGGGGGGATTACTCGGTTGGTCGATATGGGAATTGAGCCGTTTTTGGTAGGGTCCTCCGTGCGGGCTTTCGTGGCGCAACGATTGGTCCGAGTGCTCTGTCCTTGGTGTTGTGAGCCGGGTCAGTATTCGGAAGCCTATTTGAGAGACATCAAGATTCCTTTGGAGAAAGCGGCGACGGCGTATCGGGCGGTGGGTTGTGATCGGTGTCGCCAGACGGGGTATCAAGGCAGACGCGCGATCTTTGAAATCTGTTTGGTTACGCCTCAACTTCAAGAAATGATCACGGCCAAGGCGACAAATGCGG
>CAJBOM010000203.1 GCA_903956835.1 uncultured Verrucomicrobiota bacterium | reverse complement strand
TCCCAAAAAATTCACGGGCCTGCTGGGCAGCACTTTCGGCCTCCTCTTTTCTAGAAAACAGACCAAAGACGGTCGATCCGCTTCCACTCATCCGCGCTGCGAGGACCGCGGGCTGTTTCGCTAGCCACTCGCGAGCGGAGGATATCCAGAGGAATTTTCTTTCGACCGCAGGCTCGAGATCATTCCGAGGACGAATTTCATAATCTTGGCCCTCGAGCGATTGTAAATGTAGGATTGGGCCTTCCGATCCAGCTTGAGGATTCTCGGCATAGCGGGCGTAAGCAAGTGCGGTGGGAGAAGCAAAACCAGGATGGAGCAGGACAGCCCAGGGTAGGTGGGTCAAGTGGACAGGTTGAAGGATTTCGCCCCGACCTGTAGCACGCGCTGCATAGGGCTGTAGAAAAAAGGGAACATCACTCCCTAACTCCGCTCCGATCTTGCTAAGCTCGGCATCGGTGAGTGGAAGAGACCAAAGCTCTCGAAGAAGAAGAAGGGCGGCAGCGGCGTCACTACTTCCGCCTCCTAGTCCTGCACCTTGGGGGATGATTTTCTCGAGTCGGAGGTGGGCCCCAAGATTCGGAGCGTGGGATTGCAAGGCGCGGGCGGCACGTAAAACAAGGTTATCTGCTCCTGTTGAGAGATTGTTGTCTCCTTCGATTTGTAGGGAGAGCTTTCCGTCGGTGGTTAGCTCCGCATGCAGATTATCGGCGACGTCGACACGAATAAAAAATGTATCGATGGGGTGAAACCCGTCGGGACGACGTTTCTGGAGTCGAAGGTCTAGATTAATTTTAGCGTGGGCGCGGATTGTCATGGGTGGCTGATCCCGATTAGATAGTGAAGATGACTTCCGATCAGTTGATCCTCGCATTGGACGTGGATACGGCGAAAGAGGCGCTGCAATGGGCGCATCGCCTGAAAAGTCGGGTTGGGACATTTAAAGTGGGCCTGCAGCTTTACTTGCGAGGAGGGAGCGAAGTTCTGTCGGGATTGCAAAAGCTGGAAGTCCCTATTTTTTTGGACCTTAAGTTTCACGATATTCCTAATACGGTGGGGCAGGCGGTGGCGGCAGTGGCGCACTGGCGCCCTAGGTTCCTTACCGTCCATGCTTCTGGGGGGCGGGGGATGATGCAGGCGGCCGTAGTTGCAGCTCCCGCTGAGACGAAGGTACTTGGGATCACCCTACTGACTAGTTTAGCTGAGGCGGATGTCACCGCTGCGGGATGGACGAGTGGGGTGACTGAAACGGTTGAACGTTTGTCAGGTTTGGCCAGGGAGGCTGGATTAGCGGGAATTGTTTGTAGTCCCCACGAGGCAAAAAGGGAGCGGGCGACATGGGGCAAAGTTGGGGAGATTGTCACTCCAGGGGTTCGGCCTCCTGGAACAAAGACTGACGACCAAGCGCGATCGAAAACAGTTGGCGAAGCACTTGGCGAGGGTGCTAGTCGTGTGGTGGTGGGAAGGCCTGTTCTTCGCGCGGCAAATCCAGAAGAAGTCCTTGATCTCATCTTGGAAGGAAAGGGATAGGGATTTAGAATTAGATTCGATCGGTTACATGGAAAACCGTGGCCCAAGGTAAAGACCGCGGGCCACAGGATCATTAATCAGAAACTCCGCATTTCCCTCGCTCTCCACCTTGCCTTCACAAATTAAGTAGGCGCGACTAACGATGGAAAGAGTCTCGCGTACATTGTGGTCGGTGATGAGCACTGCGATTCCCTTTCTCCGCATGGTGAGAATGATTTGCTGAATATCGTAGACGGCAAGCGGATCGACGCCGCTAAAGGGCTCATCGAGAAGCAAAACGCTCGGGCGGGTAACGAGACAACGGGCAATGGCTAGGCGGCGCTTCTCACCACCTGAAAGCTGGATGGCGAGACTTTTGACTAGGGCATCAAGGCCCAGTTCGACGAGAAGCTCTTGGCAACGCTCTTTTCTCTCCTGATCGGTGATCGGAAGTGTCTCAAGAATTGCCATGAGGTTTTCCTCTACGGTCAAACGCCGGAAAATTGATTCTTCCTGAGGAAGGTAACCGATCCCACGTCGGGCACGTCGGTACATCGGCATGCCAGTGACATCTTCCCCCGCAAAGGTAATTGAACCCGCGGTAGGCCGAACAAGACCTACCAGCATATAGAAACTGGTGGTTTTTCCGGCACCGTTTGGGCCGAGAAGTCCGACGACTTCGCCTGCGCGAATATTCAGATTCACTCCATTTACCACATTCCGATCCCCATATCGTTTGACTAGGCCATCGCAAGAAAGGATGGGCTCTCCGGTGAGAGGCTCCGCGGTGGGAAGGGGAGTGTTCAGGGGGCCTTAAGCTCGACTGAGCTTTTCCCTTCGGTAGTCATCTTATCATCCTCTGGGTAGATGATAATTTTATCGGCTTTGACGACTTTCTTGTCACTGGTGGTGACCTTGGGTTGGCGGGTAACCTTTAGGAGGATGAGCTTTTTGTCAGCCACCTCGTAGACGGCTTTTTCGCTCGAGGTTTCCGAGGAACCATCTTTCCGCTTGATGACGACGTCATCTCTCGCCTCGAGGGACTGAACTGCGTCGTTCTCGGCGAAGAAAACAGTCATTTCTTTCGCAGTCATGGTGAAGCGTGGTTCGTCGACAGTCACATTGCCACGAAAGAGCCCCTGTTTCTTACCGTTCGCTTTGCCAAGATTAAGATCGAGAGAATCGCTTGTGATTGTGGTTAGTCCACTGGTTGCGGGGGCAGGAATCGCAGGGGCTGGAGTGGACTCTTCGCTGTAGAGCCACGATCCCAGTAGAAGAAGAGTGAAAAAGAGGAATTTCATGGAGCAGTACTTGAGAGAACCACGCGGACTCGATTGTAAAGGGTTCCATTCGATTCGGCGACGTTCCAATCGATGCCATTGGAGGAGATGAGGAGAGTGGGGCGTTTCACTATAATACCGCTGTCGGTCGTAAGGCGGTTTTCTTTGCGCCAAAAATCGCTTCGGGTGGCAGTGATGGTGGTCTCGATGGTACCTTCCGAGTTAAAGAGTTCCACTTTAAGATCCTCGATTTTAAGCTGATTTGGGCTGACGACGGTGGCGCGTTTTCCATGGACGACTGCTGTTTTCCGACCGCTGGCATCGGTTTGCGGGAGGGCGAAGTTTTGAATGACTGAGCCAATAGGGAATTCGGGTCCGTTGGCTGCGGAAAGTGGTAGGACTCCACTGAGAAAGATGTAGAAAAAGATAGCTTTAGGAAATTGCATATAAAATCCGATTAATCTGACGGAAGAGTCTGCTGGCCTGGCTTAAAGGGAGCATGCTTTCTTTGTCGGAGAGTGCTTTTTTGGGATGAGGATGAACTTCGATAAAGAGCCCATCGATACCCACCGCGACGGCGGCTCGTGCTAGGGCTGGAATAAAACGGGCTTCGCCTCGTGTGATGTCACCGCCTGCGGGTCGCTGCACAGAATGAGTGGCATCGAAAATGACCCGATGGCCCTGATCTTTCATCGTGGCTAAACCTCGCATATCCACTACGAGATCCCCATGGCCAAAAGTTGTTCCCCGCTCCGTAATCCAAGCATTGCGACATCCGCCACTACGAAGTTTCTCCATGACTGAATTGACTGCGGTAGGAGAAAGAAATTGGCCTTTTTTGACACTGACCCCTTTGCCGGTGCGAGCCGCCGCGAGCAGCAGGTCGGTTTGGCGGCAGAGAAAAGCTGGAATTTGCAAGATATCCACCACCCGCCCGGCCAACCTAGCTTCTTCAGCGGTGTGCACATCAGTGAGAACAGGGACCTTGAGAATTCTCCGTATTGCCACCAGCTCCTTTAGGCCTTTCTTGAAGCCTGGCCCGCGAGGAGAGCTGATTGAGGTTCGGTTAGCTTTATCGTAGCTCGCCTTAAAGACATAGTTCCAACCAAGCTCTTGGCAGAGATCGCGTAGGGTACGCCCGATAAGAAGTGAGGTGGCGCGTGATTCGAGGACGCAAGGGCCTCCGATTAAAAGAAATTTAGATTTAGTTGGATTGGGCATGGAGATGAGCGGCCTGAGCAAAGCCACGGAAGAGTGGATGAGGTGCATCTGGCTTAGAGCGAAATTCAGGGTGAAATTGGCAAGCGACAAACCACGGGTGATCTGGAATCTCGATGCATTCGACTAAGTTGCCTTTCGGGTGAATGCCGCTGATGCGGAGACCGGCTTTTTCTAAGGTCTCGCGATGTAGATTATTAAATTCGTAGCGGTGACGGTGTCGCTCCTTGATCTCATTTTTGCCATAGGCTTTATGAGCGAGGGAACCCGCGGTTAACTGACAAAGATAACTACCCAGTCGCATGGTAGCTCCTTTATCCCCATTCGTGCTTTGCCCTGGCAGAAGGGTAATCACGGGGTCTGTGGTCTGTGGGTCGAACTCGGAACTGTGAGCCTTCTTTAGACCTGCGATGCTGCGGGCGAACTCGATTACCGCCACCTGCATGCCAAGGCAGAGGCCAAGATAAGGGATCTTTTTCTCCCTCGCATATTGTACGGCGGCAATTTTACCTTCGATTCCGCGCTCCCCGAAACCGCCAGGGACAAGGACCCCGTCCACTCCTTTAAGAAAAGCTTCTGCTCCCTGTCTTTCAATCTCTTCCGCATCTACTTTGATGAGATCCACACCGGTATCTTCGCCAGAGGCGGCATGGAAGAGGGCTTCAGTAACGCTTTTGTAGGCATCGGGCACGCCGAGGTATTTTCCGACCATGGCCACCTTCGCGCGATATTTCGGGGAAATCATCCGGCCGACTAACTTTTCCCAATCCTTTAGATCGGCAGGGGGTGCTTTTAGGCCTAAATGCAAAAGAACAAGTTCGTCGAGCTTCTCGCGGTGTAACATCAGGGGAACTTCATAAATTGTATGTTTCACGTCCTGTTCTTCGATAACTGCATCTACTGAAACGTTGCAGAAATTGGAAATCTTTTGACGGGTTTCTAGGTCGATGGGGTGTTCACTCCGACAGACGAGAATCTGAGGCTGGATGCCAATCTCTCTTAACTTCGCTACACTTTGCTGGGTGGGCTTTGATTTGAGCTCTCCCGCCGCCTTGATAAAAGGAACCAGAGTGACGTGGATAAAAAGGCACTGCCCAGGTCCTTTTTCAAGGGCGAATTGGCGAAGGGCTTCGAGAAAGGGTAGTCCCTCGATATCTCCCGTCGTCCCTCCAATCTCTGTGATCAGAATATCACAATCTTCATGTTGCCCCATATGATTCAACCGATTCTTAATTTCGTTGGTCACGTGGGGAATGACTTGGACTGTTTTGCCAAGATAATCACCCCGTCGCTCTTTGCGTAAAACTTCTTCGTAGACTTGGCCTGCGGTTAAGTTGTGTCTGCGCGTCAAGTGACAAGAGGTAAAGCGTTCGTAGTGGCCGAGGTCCAGGTCGGTCTCCGCTCCGTCTTCTAAAACATATACTTCGCCGTGCTGGTAGGGGCTCATAGTTCCAGGATCTACGTTGAGGTAGGGATCAAATTTCATTAGGCCGACCTTCAGGCCACGCCTTTCGAGAACTGTTCCGAGGGCAGCGGCGGTGAGTCCCTTTCCTAAGGAACTGATTACACCGCCTGTAATAAATATATATTTCATATAGAGACACTTTTGGCGCGTTCTGCCAGGGCACGTTCCGCGCGTGGCACGTCCTCCGGCGTGTCCACACCAACGGATACGAAGGTAAGCGGCAGAACTTGAATCGCAATCCCGTTCTCCAAAGCCCGCAACTGTTCGAGACGTTCGCGAACCTCGCCAGGGCTGGGCGGAAGGCCAACAAACTTCTGCAGTGTGGCTAGTTGGAAGGCATAAATTCCGATGTGCTGGTGTGACCATGTGCCAGCCTCCTGGGCGCTTGCTAAGCGCCGAAACCCGACTGCCTTGCCAGTTAGATCGAAGGCTACTTTGACGACATCTGGTTTATTTAGGTCGGAGATAGAGGAAAGCGGTGTGGCTACTGTAGCCATGCCGAAGGAGGGATTTAACCCTTGAATTATCCGGGTTAGAAATGAGCCTTCGATCAGGGGTTCATCTCCTTGAATATTTAGAATCCATTCCGCCTTCTCTCCTAGAATAGCCTCAGCAATCCGATCTGTCCCCGAGGGGTGGTTGGATCGAGTCATTTTAACTTCGGCCCCAAACTTTGTCGCGAGGCCAGCAATTCGTAAGTCATCGGTTGCGATCAGCACCTTGGCAATCGCGGACGATTGGCAAGCTCCCTCCCAAACCCACTGTAGTAGTGGTTTGCCTGCAATCATCGCCAGTGGTTTGCCTGGGAAACGGGTCGAGGCGTATCGAGCGGGTATGACAGCAGTAATTCTGGGGTGACTCATTGTGGAGACTCTTTCGATTTCAAAATCCAAGCAGATGCCTCGGGCCAATTTTTAGCGGAGAAGGTAGCGAGTTCGGCGCATGCTTTTACATCTTCTGGTGGAATCCGAAGTTCTAGAATAATTGTACGACAACCAGCGGATGCTCCTGATTGAATATCGCTGAGTCGGTTGCCAACCATAAAAGAGTTATTTAAAGATAAGCCGTGCTCTGTTGCGGCCTCTTGCAGCATGAGAGGAGAGGGTTTTCTGCGTTCATCGTACGGATCACCTGGTGCGGCGTAGCAGTGGGAAAAGGCGGTGATGATCCCTTTACCCCCAAGGAGTTCTTCCATTTTCGCATCGACCGAGTGTACTTGCGCTTTACTGATTAGGCCGCGACCCACTCCAGATTGATTAGAAACTACAATTAAGAGCAGACCCGCTTGGTGAAGTCGGGTGATGGCTTCCTTGGCGCCAGGAAGAAGTTGAACCTGGGTGGGGTCGCCGAGGTAGGGAACGTTCTCGATGAGCGTGTCGTCGCGGTCGAGGAAGACGGCTGCCTTAGCCATGGTTCCGAGCTACTTCCATAATTTCTTCTGGCGTGACCGTGGCGGTGCCAAGTTTCCCAACAACAATCCCCGCGGCCAGGTTGGCTAGTTCGGCGGAAACCTGTCCGCTCAATCCCGCGGCCAGTCCCGCGGCTAAAACCGAGATTACAGTATCGCCTGCACCTGATACGTCGTAGACCTCCCGAGCTCGGCTAGGGATAGAGTAGGGTTTTTCATTATGCTGAAAAAGAATCATGCCATTTTCACCAAGTGTCAGAAGAAGATTTTGGCAGTTCCAGCGGATGAGGAGTTCTTCGCCCGCTGCGATCCAATCTTTCGGGTTGGAAGAGTCGGGTTGCCCTAAGGCTCCAAAAGCTTCTGCTCGGTTTGGTTTCACTAAAGTCGCTCCATGCCAATGCAGGGGGTTGTGGACGTTGGGATCGACGGCGGAGGGAATCTTGTGTTTGCGGGCGGCTTCGAGAAGGGAGTCGACGAAGGACTGATCGAAGAGCCCTTTGCCGTAATCTTCAAGGATGAGGGCATGGCACCGGGGGAGAACTTGTAAGGCTTTTCTGAGAACGGCACCCCTTTCTTTAGGGGAAAGATTGCTGGGTTCTTCGCGATCCACCCGCACGACTTGCTGGTGGCGCGCCAGAATTCTGGTCTTTCGGATGGTGGGAAACTTGGCAGAGCGACAGATGCCTGAGGTTCCAATCTTGGTATGGCGGAGAAGAGTCAGGAGGTGTTGACCTGTGGCGTCCTGACCGATGCCGCCGCTTAACTCGGCATGAATTCCTAGAGCAGCAAGATTTCGCGCGACATTCGCTGCGCCACCTGGGTAGGACTGTTCGCGCTCGACATGGACCACGGGCACGGGCGCTTCGGGAGAAATTCTTGAGACGCGGCCGTAAATAAACTCGTCTAGCATGAGGTCGCCCACAACGAGAGCGCGTAGACTGCGGAAACGGGTTAGAGTTGTTCGGAGGCGGGCTGGGGAAAGATGAAGATAAGGTAAGGATGCCATCTCTAGATGATGCCGAAAAGTAGGGCACTGGGCAACGCTCCCCTATGCCCTTGGAAAAGGGCCTTGGGATAGGTAAAGTCTAGGAATGCGTTTCGATTACCACATGCACACGCCGCTTTGTGGGCATGCCATAGGGCATCCGCGCGAATACGCCGCCGAGGCAGTCCGAAAAGGTCTGCAAGAAATCGGCTTTTCAGAACATAATCCCATGCCTTCCAAATTCGATGATTGGCGAATGGATTTATCTGACTTTCCTGAGTACCTCCGTCTTGTTGAGGAGGCGCGTCGAGAGTTTCCCCAACTTCCTATCCGTTTAGGCTTGGAGTGTGATTTTATTCCTGGAAAGGACAGTTGGATCCGAGAGTTGGCGAAAAAAGCCGACTTTGATTATTTTATTGGAGCGGTCCACTACATCACGCCTGATTGGGACGTGGACAATCCTTTGAAATTAGCGCGGTGGAAGGATCAACCCGTCGAAGAAGTCTGGACGAGTTATTTTAAAGCGATGACTCAAGCGGCGCAAAGCGGGCTTTTTGACTTCATGGCTCATCCCGACCTAGTGAAGAAGTTTGGGCATCGGCCGAAAGGAGATTTGCGTCCCTATTACAAGGACACGCTGGATGCGATCGAGGCGGCTGGAATCGCCATGGAGGTAAGCACCGCGGGTCTTCGCAAAGAGGTGATGGAGATCTATCCCTCCAAGGTATTCCTGGAGGAGGCGTTCCGAAGGAAGATTCCGATTTTAATTTCATCTGATTCCCACGCTCCTAAGGAGGTGGGTTATGAGTTCGATCGGGCAATCTCTCTGGTTCGGGAGGTTGGCTACAAGGAACTCAGTGCCTTTCACAAGCGGAAGCGGGCTGCGGTACCTCTTAGCTAAAGGCTCATGATTAAGATATTCTTTTTCATTGGGGTGCTCCTTCATTTGGTTCAAAATAATTCGGGGGCAGAAATAAGTTGGTGGGAAGCGCATCCTGATCCCACCCAATGGGAACAGGCTCGAAGTGAACTCGGAGAACGGTTGATCGCGCAGTTAAAAACAACCCGTGAGAATGACTTCAAGCCTGAGAATCCTGAGGCGAGTGAGTTTCGCTTATGGCAGTGGCTCGGTCTGTGGAGTCCGGAATTCACTGAGAAAGAGAACACTGACTTTCGCTCGCTCGGAGAAAATATTGAACTACGGCGTGCCTTTCTGGAAAACCTTTCTTCGGATGATAATGTAAAAAATGCCTTAAGGATTCTTTTGAGCATGCAGGCTAAAGCTCCTGCGGCGGTACAAGAACTACCCCGTCTGGCCGTGGCGCTGTCTCTTGTATTGGATCAGCCTTTCCCCAAAAGATGGCCTCATCGGCAGGTAACTCCCTCGGCAGTGCCCAGCGAGGTGGTCGATCCAGTTCAGCGACTGCAAAGTATGGCTGAACTGCAGCGCGGGCGCCGCTATGCAACTGATCTCCGCGATTTCAGGGTGAGCGAGTTGAAATTTATTATCGATCATCCTTTGGTAGAATCCGAAATGGACTGGGCACGGAAGAATGTCACAGCCAGTCGGAGTGGATTCAGCAAAGTCTTTAGCAGCATTCGCTACGACATTCCTCGGTTTAAGCTGAATCTGCTTGTCTGGCCCTATCCCAAATACACCTTTGCTGAGATTCGTTCCAAAGGCGGAATCTGTGTTGATCAGGCCTACTTTGCAGCGAATACTGGTAAGGCCAAAGGGCTGCCAACCCTCTATTTTTCAGGGCAGGGGGATGATGGAGGCCATGCTTGGTTTGGCTACATGGATTCACCAGGGCATTGGGAAACCGACTGCGGACGATACGAGTCGCAGAACTATCCAGTAGGAAATGCGATGGACCCGCAAACTTGGAAACCTATTTCTGATACTGAACTCGTCTTTTTGGCTAAAGGAAGGGAACGATCGGATGGGTATCAGCAAGCTGCCTTGCTGACTGACTTTGCTCGTACCTTAGGGCGCCCTGAATCAAAGCGTTGGTTGGATGCCGCACGAAAAGTGCAACCTGAGTTTCTCCCCGCATGGAACTTACAGGCAGAGATCCTTGCGGATAGCCATGCCTCGCCTCAGGTTCAGCAAGAGTTCTGGACTGCGTACACCAGCCGTTTCTCAAACTATCCAGACCTGAAAGTTGGGGGACAAAATATGTTACTGGAGTTGGCCAAGGAAAGAGGGGATGCCCTTCAGGTGAAGAGCCTTTCTCAGGAGATTCTTGTTCAGAACCGTACTCGGAGGTTTGATTTGGGCATTGGGAGTGCGGCGGGAGATATGGTCGAGAAAATTGCGGCAGGCAAATGGAGTGAGGCAGAAGCCGCTTATCGAAAGGCGTTACGGGATTTCAAGGGTCAAGCGGGAGGGAATCTTTATTACGGATTGGTGGAACCCTTTGTCGAAGCAGCGTTGGCTGATGGACAGGTGGCTATGGCGAAATCAGCTCTTGTGGAGGCCAAGCGTCTGCTCAAACCGACTGAGGACAGCTTAGTAGGTCGATCCTTGCTTGAGTTGGAAGCGAAAACTGTCTTCGAAAAGAAAAGAGGGAACTAAAGTCTTAGCTTCGATCAATTCGAGTAATGTTGCGGATCTCCGTTTAACCATCTGCACAAAGGGCCAATATAAGAAAACCCGTTTCCGCACTAAGTATGATTCTCGAGCATAAAGAAGGCTATGGCAAAGGCTATTTACCTGATTCACCAAGCGTCTTGAGCTGACGGTCCGTCACGAGCCAAACGAGGCCGTTCTCCTTCGCCAATTTCTTGGATAGCGCCTGTCGCTCTGGCGTTTTTGGATACTCGACGAGCAGCACCGGCTTCTTTGCCAAAGCCAACGTTTTTAAATGGCCGAGAATTTCATCCGTGTACGAGGCGGGCTGGAGGTTTTTTCCGTTGGTGAATAAATCCTCGATGCCTTGGGCGTTGATGACCTCGACGAATTCTTTGTCTGCGACCAGTTGGGAGCCGTTTTGCGGGATGACGAGAGCCGCGGGATTTTTCGCGCGGGCGCGAGCAGCGATCGCTTTTACCCAGTCCAACATGTCGCGCCGATAGGTCTGCTTTGTCTCTGGGTTCATGCGGTCGTCCAGGTAACCATCGGCTTCCTGCTCATACGTCTGAAAGCCATCTACAATGTCCAGATACACGCCGTCGAAACCTCGCGCCATCGCATCGTCGATCGCGGCTAGCATTAGCTTTTGCCAATCGGCGTCCCAATATTTGACCTGATAATTCCCTTTCCACTCCGGATTTTCGATCCCGAGCCATACTGGTGCGGTAGCGGTTCGCTTGCCATTGCTGACCCACTCGGATTGCCAATAAGGACGGTAGTCTTCAGCCTCGCCGATGGAAAGGTAGGCGACCACTTTTCGCCCCGCTTTGCCACTGCGGATTGTGTCGAGGTCCGCTTGCTCCCACGGCGTGTCGCCAGCCAAGGTCGCGTCGAGCACGATCCAATCGCGTCCGCTTTCCTTGAGTTTTGCAACCACCGCAGGTTTTGTTTGAGCGAATGAATCGGCCTGCAGGATGTAGGCGAACGAGGCAGGGTTTGATTCCGCGTGGGCAAAGTGTGCCAGCATGAAAGTCAGAACGGTGGCACGGAAGGGGAGAAAATTCATAGGAGGTCTTTAACGAACGGCTGGCTCAGCAGCGCAGGGAGCGTAAGCACTATGGATTATTCCCCGGCGGAATCGCTTACGCTGAATTGGTAGATCGTCTGGGTCTGGTAGGTTTCACTGGGCCGAAGGATGGTGTTGGGGAAACGCGATTGATTCGGACTGTCGGGAAAATGCTGGGTTTCCAGACAGAGTGAACTGCGCTTCATGTAGGGTTTTCCGGATTTCCCGTTGAGCGATCCATCGAGAAAATTCGCGGTGTAGAGCTGAAGTCCCGGCTGATCGGTAAAGACCTCCAGCTTTCGACCGCTGGTTTTTTCATAAAGGGTCGCGATAGGATTCTTAACCCCTTTTTTCGATTTCAAAACAAAAGTGTGGTCATACCCGCTCCCATTAGCCAGTTGCTCATTCGTCTGATTGATATCCCGCCCGACCGGCTTGGGTTGACGAAAGTCAAACGGCGTACCCGCGACCGATGCGATCTTCCCTGTGGGGACAGAAGTTTTGCTGATCGCAAGCATCTCCTCCGCATCAATCATGAGTTCGTGATCAAGCACGGTGTCCGAACCTTCGCCCGCCAGATTGAAATAGGTGTGATTGGACAAGTTGACCGGCGTCGCGCGGTCGGTCGTGGCTCGGTAATCGATGATGAGCTCGTTGGCATCGGTGAGCGTGTAGGTCACCCGGGCCTTGAGCGTTCCGGGATACCCTTCCTCTCCATCCGGAGAGCTGTAATCGAATTGAACGCCGTTCCGGAATTGCTTTGCGTCCCACACGACCTTGTCAAATCCGGTGGAGCCACCATGGTTGTGATTCGGGCCGTTGTTCTGCGCGAGCACATGCTCGACCCCATCCAAGGTGAACCGCCCATTGGCGATGCGCCCAGCGTATCGGCCGAGGGTCGCCCCGAGGTAGGGCTTTTTGAGGGATGACCGGTAGGGTTCGACGGTGTTGAAGCCGAGCACGACGTCTGCCATGGCGCCGTTGCGGTCTGGCACTTTGATCGAAATGATCCGTGCGCCGTAGGAGGCCAGACGCACTTCCATTCCGTGGGCGTTCTTTAGGTTAAACTGGGCATCCGGGTCATGGACTACAATGGGCACCGAATGGGCTGGCGTCAGGGCCGTTAAGACGGCCAGACAGGCGAGTAAGCCTACGTGACGTCCCGTGGAAAGAATCGGAAGTTTTGGGCAGAGGAGATGGTTCATGGGGGGAGCGGGGGGGGGGGGGGGGG
>CAJBOM010000202.1 GCA_903956835.1 uncultured Verrucomicrobiota bacterium | reverse complement strand
TCTCGGAGTCTTCGATGATCTCCGCCAACTCTTCGCTACCTTACCTGCCGCCAAGGCCCGCGGCTTTGGTCCCTCCCGCTTCAGCTTTAACCTTCGCGGAGGTCGCTGTGAAACCTGCTCAGGCCACGGAGAAATCGCCGTTCAACTCCAGCTTCTTCCTGAAGCCATCGCACCCTGCTCTACCTGCCAAGGCCTCCGCTATAACCGCGAAACTCTTGCCATCACCTACCGCGGTCACTCCATCGCCGATATTCTTAATCTCTCCGTCGATCGCGCCCTCCACCTCCTTCGCCCAATTCCAAATCTCGCTCAGGCTCTCCTCGCATTGCAAAAGGTCGGACTCGGCTACCTACCCATCGGTCAGTCCGCCGAACGACTTTCAGGGGGAGAAGCCCAACGGGTCCGCCTCGCCACCGCCCTCGCCCAACGCACCTCAGGTCCCTCCATCTACCTGCTCGACGAACCCACTAGCGGACTTCACCTTTCCGAAGTGGAGCGACTCCTCTCAGTTTTCTTCGATTTATGCCAATCTGGCCATACCCTCATCGTCGTGGAACATCACCCCGACATCATTCGCCAAGCCGATCATATCCTCGACCTCGGGCCAGGAGGTGGAAACGAAGGCGGTCGCCTCATCGCCTCAGGACCGCCCGCGACTATTGCTCTCTGCAAAGAAAGTCTCACCGCTCGTATCCTCATTCAGAAATGAAAAGACTCCCTCAGCTTCTTTTTGTCGTTCTGCCCTTCGTTCTTGTCATCACCTCAACGGCCGCCGATTTGCCCAAAGAACTCCGCACCGCCGAGGTCATGATCCAGGACGGACTGGGCCGAGACGCCATCCCCCGATTGCGCACCTATCTAACCAAAAATAACTCCACCCCCCAGTCCTATGCTCAACTTCTACTCGCAGAAGCGCTCCTCAGTGATCACCGCCCCGACGAAGCCCTCACCGCCTTGCCCAAAACTCCTCCCACCGAACTGGATATCCGATGTCGCCTCGTTCGCGCCTCTTCTCTTTCCGAACTCGGTCGCTGGAAAGAAGCCGCCACAAATTGGAAAGAGCTAAAATCGAAAGATCTCACCCCTGCACTCGCTTCCCAAATTAAACTCGGCCTCGCCACCGCTTATCTCAATCAAAACGAGCGCTCTTTAGGAATCAAAGAGCTGCGAGAAATACTTAAAGAGCCAGGCCAAGACTCTGCTCGTCTCCTTCTCGTCAAAGCTCTCCTTGCCGAAGGCCAACCCGATGAAGCGGAAAAAGAACTATCCGCCTTCCCCGAAACCACCCCAGCCCCCGTTCAAGCTGAAGCTCGCTACTGGAACGCCGAGATTCTCACCACCCGCGGCAAGCCCAATGAAGCCCTCGAACTACTTCGTAAAGTCATCTCCGATGGAGCTGGCGTTACCCGTGACGTTCTCGCCCAAGCTTGGATGGCCATAGGGCGTATCGACCGCGCCCGCGACAAACCAGCAGATGCCACCACCGATTTTGAAAAAGCACTCGATCAAGGAGGCGAACCCGAGACCTATCTCACCGCAGTTCGTGAGTACCTTTCCTCCTCCCAAGCTTCCCAAGCCCTCCCCACCGCCACCCTCCACCTGCGTGACTCGATTCGTGAACGAGAAGGCGACGACGAGAAGCGCGGCCGCTTTGCCCCTGGTCTCCTTCTCCTTGCTGCCACCACACTCGACGCAGGGAATGCCGAGGCCGCTGCCGCCGATCTCGATACTTTAATCAAAACCTATCCAGCCTCCCCCGCAGTTCCCGGCGCCCAACTTCTTCTCGCGGAAGCTCTACTTAAACAAGGACAGCAACCGGCCGCTCGTGAACAAATCCGTTCTCTACTTGGCCGTGAGAATCTTTCGCCCCAGATCATTTATCAAGGCCGCGCCGCCCTCGCAGATCTTCTTACTCAAGAAGGCAAGCATAGCGAAGCCTCCTCCCTTTGGGAGCAGGCCGCTCAAACTGCCCCCGACTCCGCTTCCGCCGAAAATGCACTTTTCAATGCCGCCCTTTCCGCCGCCCGCCAACCCGATCCCCCTTCGTTCCTCCGCTTGGAAGAAGTTTTTACAAAACGTTATCCCGAAAGCAGTCGTCGCGCCGCCCTAGCCCTTGAACGCGGGCGAATGCTCGAGTCCAAAGGCGACTCCGCTGCCAGTCGCTCCGCCCTCGCGGAAGTCGCTAAGCTTCCTGGCGCTGATTCTCTTCAACCTGAAGCCACTTTGCGCCGAGCCAGCTCCCTTCTTCGCACCGGCGACTACCCCGCTGCCGTAATTGCTTTTGCTGAATTCGAAAAGCAGTTTCCCAACTCTCCTCTTCTTCCCCAAGCCATGGCCTCAGGTATTGAAGCCCGCCTCCGATCGCGCGAACTCACTGGAGCCCAAGCCCGTACCGAGTTCGCTAAAATTCTCGCTCGCTTTCCCACCAGCACCCTCGCCCCTGCCCTCGCCTTTCAGATTGCCCAAACCCACTACGAAGAACGAAATCATGGGGAGTCCCTTACCGCTTTTCGTGAAATGGCAGCCAAGTTCCCCAAAGATCCACTCGCCGATGACGCTCTCTACTACGCAGGACTGAGTGCCCTCGCTCTAGGCAACCCCGAAGAAGCGGTAAAACTCTTTCGCGCACTTCCCGAGGCCTCGCCTCTCCGCCTCGACGCCCGTCTCGCTGAGATCGACGCCTGCCGAGCTTCAGGCGACTACGCAGGAGGGCTACAAATCGCCAGCTCCCTACTCGCCAACCGCAATCCCGACCAGCGCCCTTGGGTCGAGATAACCAAACGCCGACTCGCCTGCGAATTCGCACTTGGAGGAAACGATCGGGCCAGCCTTGAGCGAGCCACCTCCACCGCGTCCGCTCTTCTCGCTAGCCCCGCCGCCGATGCCTCAGATAAAAACGAGGCAGGATTTATTCGGGGCAAGTGTCTCGAACAGCTCGGCCGGGACGAAGACGCCCTTCAAGCCTACCTCGATGTTCTCTATGCGAGACTGGGTTCTCCCGCCGCAAATCCTACTCAGCCCGAATATCTCTGGTTCGCTCGTGCTGGAGCGGAAGCCGCTCGCATCCAAGAGAAAAAGGGTGATTTCCGAGGGGCCTTAGCCATTTACAGAATTCTTGAAAACGCTGGAGGCCCCAACCAAGCCGCCTTCACTAGGAAAATCGAAGACCTTCGTAACCGTCATTTCCTCTGGAGCGAACAGTAATTTTCTCATCCTGCCGCCCCCTGCCACCAAGAATCCCTACCCCTTAGCAAAGCCCGCTTTACCGTCGAAATTATATAACCCCTCTGTTTTGACAAACTCAACTCCCGCCTGAGTCATCTTCTCCAACAATTTGACCACCGCCGTATGGGGAATTGATCCTTTACCCTCTGGGAGATGAAACCGACAAGCCGTCGAATCCACCGTGAACGTCTCCTTATGGCCATCAGGCCAAACCTTCATCCCGCGATTCGACAACGATTCTAACTTCAAACCATCCCCAGCCAAAGGCTGCAACTTCTTCGCCAGCTCCTCCATCGTTCCTGTCGGCCAACATACAAATACATCTACCCCCACCAACTCTCTCTTCGAACTATCCCGTTTGTAAGCAGGTCGCGTGGTTAAAGGCCGAGATGGGGCCTTGCTATAGTCCACCGGTTTCAAATGCTTCGGCTTTTGCCCAATCCTTGCCACCACCGCTGCGGCAAACTCCTTCGTCCCCACCTTCTCCTTACTCACCCCCTCTTTGAAAATGTCGTAGGTGTGAACTCCATCTTCAATCGTCTTCAACCAAGCGTTGTGCACCTTTTCCGCCACATCCGCCTGACCGATGTGCACCAGCATCTGCACCGCTCCCAGAAATAATCCCGACGGATTCGCCAAGTTCTGGCCCGCCCTTCGCGGAGCCGACCCGTGAATCGCCTCAAACATCGCGCACCCATCCCCAATGTTGGCCGAACCTGCCAAACCAACCGACCCCGCAATCTGCGCCGCCACATCCGAAAGAATATCCCCGTACAAGTTCGGCATGACGATGACATCGAACGCTTCAGGAGTGTCCGCCAACTTCGCCGCCCCGATATCCACAATCCAGTGTTCCTTTTCAATCTCCCCATACTCGGCTCCAATCTCATCAAACACCTGATGAAAAAGACCATCAGTCATCTTCATGATGTTGTCCTTAATAAAGCAGGTCACTTTTTTGCGCCCATAAGCCCGCGCATACTCAAAGGCATAACGCACAATCTTCTCGCAGCCCGGACGACTAATCAGTTTCAGGCACTGCATCACATCATGAGTCTGCCGGTGCTCGATGCCCGAGTAAGTGTCCTCCTCATTCTCCCGAACAATCACTACGTCCATTCCAGGATGCTTCGTCCGAATGTATGGCGCGTAAGCAATACAGGGGCGAATGTTGGCGTAAAGCCCGAATGCCTTGCGCGTCGTCACGTTCAAGCTTTTGTAACCCCCACCCTGCGGGGTCGTAATCGGTGCCTTTAAAAATACCTTTGTCCGTCGAAGAGAATCCCAGGCCGAATCTTCAATCCCCGCACTGTTACCCCTCAAATAAACCTTCTCTCCAATCTCAATCTCTTCGATCTCCAACCGCGCCCCACCACCCTTGAGAATACTCAAGGTCGCCTCCATAATCTCCGGACCAATCCCATCACCG
>CAJBOM010000201.1 GCA_903956835.1 uncultured Verrucomicrobiota bacterium | reverse complement strand
GGGTCGACGGACCTACTAATTTCACTTTCGCCCCCAACTTAGTCAAAGCCCACAGATTCGAACGCGCCACCCGACTGTGGATAATATCTCCCACAATCAACACCCTCACCCCTGCAATCTTCCCCATCCGCTCCTGAATCGTAAAGGTATCCAACAACCCCTGAGTCGGATGCTCATGCGAACCATCCCCCGCGTTAATCACCGAAGCTTTCAGACGGTCCGCTAAAAAGTGGGCCGCTCCTGCCGATCGATGCCGAATCACAATCGTCCCCGCTTGCAACGCCTCCAAGTTCCTTGCCGTGTCTTTGAGGGTTTCTCCTTTGCGAATACTACTCGATTCCCTGTCCAGACTAACCACATCCGCACTCAATCGCACCGCCGCCAGTTCAAAAGAAATCCTCGTCCGCGTGCTGGGTTCAACAAACAGATTCACCACCGTCCTCCCCTGCAAAGCGGGCACTTTTTTAATCGGTCGCCCCAAAATTTCCTTAAAAACTGTCGCCGTAGAGAGAACCTTACCAATCTCCTCCGCGCTCAACTCACGCAGGGAAAGTAAATCTTTCCGTTGCCAAGCCACACTCATCCTGATCCTTTCTCCAAAATCACCGCGTCTTCTCCATCCACCTCCATCAATCGAACCCGCACTTTTTCCTGCGCTGCCGTAGGCAGGTTTTTCCCAATGTAATCAGGGCGAATCGGAAGCTCGCGATGTCCACGATCCACCAAGACCGCCAATTGAATAATCTTAGGCCGACCCAAATCACACAACGCATCCAATGCAGCCCGAATCGTCCGACCCGTGAAAAGTACGTCATCCACCAAAATTACCGTTTTCCCCTGTAGGTCAAAGAGCACCTCCGAACCCTTCGGCACGGGCACATTCTGCGCCAGATCATCGCGATGAAAACTGATGTCCAAGGAACCCACCGGCAGAACCCCGCCCCCTTCGATCAGTTGAAATTCCTTGGCCAAACGATGAGCCAGAGGCACCCCACGCGTTTGAATTCCCACTAGAGCAACATTTCCTTGGGCTTGCCGTTCGGCAATTTCATGGGCAATCCGTCGCACTGCTCGGTGTACAGCCTCCCCATCCATCATCTTTACCTCTGCCATCTCCGCCTCCTTGAGGAACTCACAGGTTCCCGTTAAAGGACGCGCCATGCGTCGTAATTAAACCGTAAAATCAGTTTTCTTCTTTAGCGATCTCTTTTTCCCGATTCATCCTCCACTCACTCCTATGTTTAACAATCCAATCCAAAAGACCCTTCTCAAATCCTACATCATAGCCCGCCTGCTCACTCAGATGCCACTTATGACGCAAAATTTCCTCCCGCTCTAAAAGAAATTCGCGATACAAAGCCGAATTGCGGAAAACCGCATTCGACTCCGTTTTTTGCCCAACAGAAACCGAAGGACCCATAAAGGAAACTTGGCGCATGAACGACGAAGCGCAAGTAGTTTCCTTTTTTATACTCTAATTTAAACTGCTTATGCAGAGAAGTTTGGAAACAAAATTTTTGTCACAGAATTGACTAAATCAAGGAACCCCACCGCAGCAGGGGCGCTCGCTCGCACCAGTAACACTGGCTTTCCTTCATCCCCGCACTTTCTCGCCTCTGGATCCAACGGTATCTCTCCCAGCAGCGGAACCTTCTGCCTCGCCGCTTCCCGCTTTCCACCCCCCGAACCAAAAATCTCGTGCTTCTCCTCCGTTCCTGGCACCACAAAATAACTCATATTTTCTACCAACCCCAGGATCTCCACATTCACCTTACGAAACATCGCGATCGCCTTTCGCGCATCCACCAGAGCCACCTCTTGAGGAGTCGTCACAATCAACGCCCCATCTAAACTAACGGTTTGTACAATCGTCAGCTGAATATCCCCCGTCCCTGGTGGCAGATCCAGCACCAGTACATCCAACTCCCCCCACGCCACCTGCCGAAGAAATTGCTGAGTGAACCGAGTCACCATCGGCCCACGCAATGCGGCAGGACTATCATCCCCTAACAACATCCCCATACTCATTAACTTCACCCCATGACACGTCGCAGGAACAATTCGCTCCGTCCCCTCTTCCACCTGTACCCCCTCGCGACAGCCCAGCATCAAAGCCTGACTCGGGCCATAAAGATCACAGTCGCATAATCCCACCTTCAATCCCGATTGAGCCAGGCCCACCGCCAAATTAGAGGCCACCGTAGATTTCCCCACACCACCCTTACCACTGGCCACCGCAATAATCTTCTTCACCCCCTCAATCCCCTGGGCCCCAGTCGAAGCGACTGCCGCCGGAGGCGCTACCTCTGTCCGAATCGTCACGCTCTTCACCGCCAGCAACCCCTTCATCCCATCCCGAATCTCTTGCCCCAACTTCTCCGGCAAAGTCGGATCAGGAGTCGAAAGCTTTAGGGTTAATTTAAGATCCGTTCCTTCCAAATCTAAATCATGCACCAACCCAAAGGAGACAATGTCCCTCGTAAACCCAGGATACTTCACCTGACGCAATCTCTGCATCACCTCATCCCGCCAGCCTTGACCCTTTGCTTCACTCATCCCTCTACCCTGCCTAAGTTTTTCCCAATCCAAAATCCAAAAGAAAGATCCAACACCCCGCCAAGGGATTTTTCGACTATGGATTTGATAGCTTCACCACCATCGCCGTGGCACAGGGCACCCCTACCTTCACTTTTTTCTTTCCCAGACCTTTGCCCAATGGCGACCACTCCCCTGCCCACTTTCCATCCTCCCCAAACTTAGCCCCGCCCAAGGACACTCCCTCCACCACCGCAATATCCCCACTCTCCTGCGACAACGAAATCGTCTCTCCCCGCAGATAAGATTCCCCTAAATCCAAGGTCACCTCCGCCGCCTTCCCTTGCGGACCAAACTCGCGATTGATCAGTGTCACATAAAGACAACCATCCGACCCACTGACCCCATACGCCGTTAGATTCACCCCATCCCGATTCGCCATGACCGTAACCGGAAGCAACTTTCCTCTACTCCCCAGTGTAAACGCCTTAATCCCATAGGCTGGCGGCAAAAGGGTGTAACCTTGTTCCGAGGAAGTTAAGGGAGTATACACATTGGGCTTATCCGGTCCGTTCGTCCCCGGTAACACTTTTTGCCCTGAGTGAAAGTTCACCCCGCTCGCATCATGGTGAGCCCACCAGTATAAATAATCTAAAATCCATAACGAGGCCGAGTAGGTATCACTCGCCCCAAAAGCTCCTCCCTTCGAAAAACTACTCGTTTCATTCATCCTAAACGTAAGCCCGTTCCGCAAGACCGCAGGCACGAAGAGCTCATAAAAAGCCTGATACTTCGGATGCCAGGCTGGGGAAAGCATGTCCGATCTCGCCTTCACTATATCCTTCACATTCGGCCCATCCCCACCTGGGTAGTAGTGCTGACCAATCATCGCCAGCATCTCTTTCATTCCAGGTTCTCCAGCCATATCCCGCGCCCAATCTGGATTCTTATCCGTTGCCGTAGGCGCGCAAAACTCGGCGCTAGGGGTAAAGGCAGGAGAAACAATAACCTCCCTAAACTTTTTCCACTCCTCCAGGAAGATTGGATACTTCAAATCCTTATTCGGCTCGTTTCCTAAAATAAAACACGAAAGGAGATCCGTGTACTTTTCCGTAACATACTTCGTAATCTTCGCCGCCTCCTCAGGCGTATTTTTCTGTAAACGCACACTATAAATCACCTTCACCCCCGCCGCTCGAGCAAAGGCAAAGAGGTGATCAATGTCTTTGAGATCGGGTATCTTCACCGTCGCCCGCTCCGCCGTATTCCCCCCAACCCGCAAGTGGGTAATCCCCAAAGTTCGGAATGCGGTGATCAGTGGCAAGTTCTCTGCGCAAAAGTAGGATTTTCCTGTCGTCGGATTGGGTAGAACCATCTTGGTCTCAAAGCTCAATCCACAAAAATCGCTCGGAATATCTCGGATCGGATTCTTTCCATCCACTTCCACTCCCACTGGCGAAGCCGCACCCCTTACCTCCCCAATAAGCCCAACCCCTAACAAGCAGGCTGTGCCGATGATTTTAAGAAATGAGTTCACTACTCTCAAGATGCTTCGCCCACCTCGCAGTTCAAGAATTTAACCCCTCCGCGACCGATTCAATCTCCGCCCAGATCGATCGTGACCTCTATCTGATCCCGCTCCTTCACAAACCACTTCTGAATATAGAGCGTGCCCACCACTAGAGGTTGACCGTCCTCAGGCTCCTCCATAAATCGCACCGTGTTTTTCGTATCTTTCTCTTTCTTGAATCGTATTGTCTTTTTCATGGTTGTCTTATTCAACCTACTCCCGCGAGCCAGGCAAGGCCTTCGTCAACCGATCGACCCCTTCAGCCACCCGAGTTGCCGCCCCTTCCATCTGCTCCGCTTGGCTATTCAGACCAAGGGTAAAAAGAATCAACGCCCTCGCCTCCCCCTCCTCCGCCCCAATCGCCTTCATCCCAGGGGGAATCTTCATCTCCCGCGTGACACATCCACTCCCTCCTCGCACCGCCAAACCCACCCGATCCAGCACCAGTGCCAAACTCTCCGCCTCCAACCCCTTAAAACTAAAGGCAAGATGGGCCGGACTCCTCTCTGCTCCTAATTTCGTCCCGTGCAACTTTGCCGTGTGCACCTTCTTTAAAATCCCATCCGCCAAAATCTTCTGAGCCTTACCCACCTGCTTTCGTCTCTCTTCTCCATCTTTCATCCACTCTTCTGCCGCCACCCCAAATCCTACAATCGCAGGAAGATTCTCCGTTCCCGCCCGCCGATCCCCCTCCTGCCTTCCCCCCTCCAACCAACTCCTCCACCGAATTCCAGACCTTACCCAAAGCGCCCCCACCCCCTTCGGTCCTCCCAACCGATGCCCCGACAGCGCCACCAGATCAGCCCCCACTTTCTCCACATCCAGCGAGACCCAACCCGCCCCATGTGTCCCATCCAGAAAAAGCTTAGCCCCCGTCCGCTCCGTAAACCTTTTGGCTTCGTAAAGATTTTGCACCGTTCCCAGATCGTGATGAGCAAGATGCACGCAGACCAAGCCCTCTCCCGACAACCCCTTCACTCCCTCCCACCTCAACTTTCCCTCCCCATCCACAGGAATTCTTACCAACCCAAAACCCCTCTTTTCCAAATATCGGGCCGCACTCTCAACCGCAGGATGCTCCATCAAACTTAAATAGAGCGTTCCTTTCCCAACAGCCTCTCCCCACCCACGAAGCGCCGACTGCACCGCCTCCGTTCCACCAGAAGTAAAAATCACACCCTCCGCATCCTTCGCTCCTAAAAATTCCGCCACCCTACCCCTCGCCTGAATTAACTCCTCCCGCGCTTCTCTCCCCTCACGATGCCCCCCGCTCGGCGCAGCTCCGCTCCATCCCAACACGCGATCCATCTCTGCTCTTACCCTCCACCCGAGGGAACTCCCCGCCGCATGATCCAGATAAATCCGCTCGCGATTCATTTAACCAGTCCGCCCGAATTTTTTCTCCAGCTCCGCCTTGCTCAGTAAAATCATCGTCGGCCGACCATGCGGACAGGTGTAGGGCAACTCACACGCCAAAAGATCCGCCAGCAAACGCACCGCCTCCTCCTCATTCAGTCGGTCATTCGCTTTAATCGCGTGCCGACAAACCGTCTTGGCAATCACCTCTTCACTCAATCTCCGATCCTTGCGCAGGCTGGTCCCACCCTTTTCTAGGTCGGTCACCACGTTTCGCAGGAATTCCTCCACCGCTAATGTTTTAATCCGCGGGGGTAAGGCATCCACCAGAAAGGCATTTCCCCCCATCGGCGAAATCCCCAAACCCACTTTGCCCAAATCTTCCAGTCGCTCTCGAAGGAAATGCGCTTGCACCGGAGGGAATTCAATCGTCACAGGATAGAGAAGTCGTTGCCCATGGACATCCTCCTGTGCCACCTGCCTCAAAAGTTGCTCGAAAAGGATCCGCTCGTGCGCCGCATGCTGATCAATCAGCACCACCCCACCGTCTTTTTCTGCCACCAGATAAAGATGCGCCACCACCCCCAGATAGCGCCACCCAGCGGGAATACCCCGCACGGGTGGCGGCACCTCAAGACCAAGAGATCCAGAAGTCGTAGGCTCATGAGTCTCAAGCTGAAGCGGAGCGGGGAATGTTGGAGCAGTAAAGGATCGAGGGGGCGACCAGGCCGACGTGCTGCCCCCATGAAGAGTCGGCATAGGCAAAGGACCTACCTCCCCACCTCGCAAAACTTCTGCCACCGCCCCCGCCACGAATCTTCGCACATCCCCATCCTGCCGAAATCGCACCTCCCTCTTCGCTGGATGCACATTCACGTCCACCCCCGCTGGATCCACCTCCAAAAAAAGCACCGCCACAGGAAACCGACCCCTCATCAGGGCATTGTGATATCCCTCAAGCAGTGCCGCATTCAAACTCATGCTTTGCACCGGCCGCCCGTTCACAAAGAGAATCTGCTCGGATCGCGTTGCCCGACTTATCCCAGGTCGCCCGATATAGCCGTGGAGTCGCATACCCCCATCCTCCGTCTTCACCGGTAAAACCGACTCCCTCCAATTCTTCCCAAAAACTGCCGCCAGTCGCTCTTCCAAACCGTCTCGTGCGCTATCCTGCCAAAAGACCGCTCCATCACGCCGCAAAATCCAACTAACATCAGGACGCGCCAACGCGGTCAACCGAATCCCCTGCTCGATATGGCCCCACTCCGTCTCTTCGGTCCGCAGAAATTTTCTCCGCCCAGGCACATGGGCAAACAGCTGCCGCACTTCCACACTCGTTCCCGTCGGACAGCCCGCCTGCCCCACTCGGATTACTTTCCCCCCATCAATAACCACCTCCGTCCCCTCTAAAGAATCCGTCTCTCGCGTGCGCAAGGTAAACCGGCTCACCGAAGCAATACTCGGCAACGCCTCCCCGCGAAACCCAAACGTCCGTATCCCAAGCAAGTCAGAGGCCTCGCGGATTTTACTCGTAGCGTGGCGCTCCAGCGCCAGCAGCGCATCCTCAGGTCCCATTCCATGCCCATCATCACTCACCCGAATTAAAGAACGTCCGCCCCTCTCCACACTCACCTCAACTTTTTTAGCCCCAGCATCCAGCGCGTTTTCCACCAGCTCTTTCACTACCGATGCAGGTCGTTCCACCACTTCCCCTGCGGCAATCCGATTTGCGACCACTTCCGCCAACAGACGGATTCTTTGGCTCATGAACGGTTTTGCGTCCCGCTTACAATCCGGGACGAACTCCCAGATGCACCGACAATCGTTCCAGCTCCTCGGGTGAAGTGTAGGGCAATTCGATCTGACCCCTCTCCCCATGCCCCACCACGCGCGCTCGGGTTCCCGTCGCCCGCTGCAAGCGTAACTCCAAATCTCGCCAATCCGCCGAGTGAGTCGCCCTACTCTTTTTTCTTCCTCGTGTCCCAGAGACTTGCCGACGCACCAACGCTTCAGCTTGGCGCACACTCAACCCTCTCTTGACCACTTCACGCGCCACCGCGTTTTGAGCGGCGGGTTCGGTCAACCCAAGAATAGCTTTCGCGTGACCTACCGAAATCTGTTTCGACCGTAAAAGATCTCGCACCTCACCCGGGAGAGCACGTAGGCGGAGAGCGTTGGCCACCGTCGCCCTACTTTTTCCCACCCGCTCCGCCACCTCCTCCTGTTTTAAGCCGAAGGTTTCAATCAGCGTGGCGTACCCATCCGCTTCTTCCACCGCATCCAACTCCGCCCGTTGCAGATTTTCGATCAAGGCCAACTCCAGCACCTGCTGGTCTGTCGCCGTACGTACAATCACAGGCACTTTCAATAGATTCAGCTTTCGGGCCGCCCTCCAACGCCTCTCCCCTGCAATCAATTCAAATCCAGTGCCTTTCGGTGAACGGCGTACAATCAGTGGTTGAAAAATGCCTCGAGCACGAATCGAATCGATTAGCTCGGTTAAACTATCTTCAGCAAAAACCCGCCTAGGCTGCAAAGGGCTCGGTGCAATCTCTCCAATCCCGATCTGCTGAATTCTCTCCCCCTCCTCCGCTCGAGCCTGTGGTGCGACAATCGGCGAAGTCGCCTGTGTACCCCCCAAGAGAGCTCCCAACCCACGCCCAAGAGATGGTTTTGCCATAAAAGAAACGCTAAGGTTTGCTGAAGAATCGTCAACTCAGGCTCACACGGCCCAAGAATAACCTGGGGACGAAAATCGGAGAGGCTCAAACCTTCAGCGGGCGAATCCTACGGAAAGCTAAAAATCCGAGAAAAAGAAGCCCGCCCATCAAAAACTGAAAGGAAGAAGGTTCTGGCACCCCGACCGCTCCAATCTGATCGGTGGCAATCGAGTAAGACGAGATCCGGATAAAATAATTATCGTCCGAGTTAGCCGAATCGAATTGGGTACTTGCGCCCGATAAATTGCTGTTTTGCACATAGGCGCCTAACCCCACCAGATACCAGCTCGACCCGATTTGCCGGAAAAGCGCGCTTCCCGAATCGTAGCGGGTCAATGCCGCCTCGTTCGATCCTGCGTTCGTATTAAACTGCGTGCGAAGCAGATCAGAAGTATAGCCATTGACCGTTGCCACAGAATAGGCGGCGTCCACCGTATTCGTCCCCCACCGCTTGGCCACAGTAGAATCATCTCCCCAGTTGACTGGGCTACTATTTAAAAGAGAACTGGAAGCCCGTCCCACCCCATAACCCACCACATAGGCGGATCCACCATCACTAGCCGGACTAGAGTTTAGGCGAACGCTTCCCAGTCCGGGATCGTTGGCCAACCGCACTAATTTCATGTCTGAGGTACCGATGCTCACTGCCGAGGACGAGTCGAGCGCGTAGTCCACAAAACCTACCCTCACACTCGTGAGGGGTGCGACATGCCCCGCCGTCAGCACATATCGGTTCCCCAGATAAACCCCGCTACCAATGGGGCCTGTATCACTTCGCATCTGCACCACATTATCCCAAGGCAAGTTGAGACCCGCAGGACTCGATAAATTAGCCTCATTTCCCTGACTAAAAAAAACGATCGCCTGAGCTAAATTCAGAGGCAGAAAAACCGCCAAAACCGCACCCAACAGCCTTAGAGAAAGCCTCATAATTTCACCTTACCCAACGAATCACCTTTTTCAATAGAGCCCTTCCCCTCCCCATCCTCGTAGTATGTTGCGAGCACGGCGCTGTAGTCCGAAGTCGGATTAACCTTTTTTAGCCCGATACCCAAAGAGACGGCGCCTTCGGATCAACCCCGCCACCGCAGGAGGTACGTTTGCCTCCCAACCTGCTTTACCCCCGCGAATATTCCGCAAAATCTCCGAACTAGAGCACGCCGGCAGATCCTTCTCCACCCCACTCAAATCCACAATCAATCCGCGATTCACCAAATAACGATGAAGATCGCGATCCCCCTTAGAAATCTGTAAGCTGTGACCTGTAACATATTTCCCATCCACTGGATCATACCCAGGATGAACAAACAATCTCACCCCTGGCAGAAACAGCCTGCCCATCCCCTCCAAAATACCCCCAGGCAGATCCGCGTAGTACTGCTCATCAAACATCTTACTTAAAAGCGGAACCCCAATAACAAACCCTACCGATCCCTTGGTTCGTTGGGTTAAATACTGCGCCAACCGATGGAAACGAAAGATCCCCGTCACTAAAACCGTCTTTTTCAGTGCCCCTAAACAGTCCACTCGATCCAAAAAGTCTTCCACCCCCGCCTTGGCGTGCCGAACCAAGTTTCGCATAGTGATCTCACAAACCTCCACCACCTCCTTACCTCGATTTGCAGGATCCTTGCGAAATAACTCCGAAGCCTTCGCCATCATTCGTAAATGGAAATTGGTGATCGGCCGATAGTGACCTCGTAAGAGTAGGATTGATTTTCCATAAAAGCAGTCCTCCGCCTCCAGATTCACCCCCGCTGCCGAGAAAAGGGCCACCGGAGTCAGATTGCTATGCACCATCTTTAAACTGACCAATCGATTGTCCGTCTTTAAAAAGCTCGGCCCACGGAAGTCGACCATGTCCACTTCCACCCGCCCAGGACGAATTCCATCCAGCAGGCGATCGAGAATCTTCTGGGGATCCCGCCATTTCCCGAAAGCCGCGTGAATTAAATTAACCCCCAAAATCCCCAGCACCTCCATCTGCTCCGAGTTGGTCTCATCTTTTAGACGAACGTGTAAGACAATATTTCCAGGAGCCCCGTTCGGTTCTGGTTGAAAACGAATTCCCATCCACCCCTTCCCGTCTCCTGTGCTGCGAGGAGTCCTTGCGGCCACCGTATCCGCAAAGGCAAAAAACCGAGTCGTATCCCCCCGCTCTTGCCCCAACCGCTCGATCACTAGCGCGTACTCATGATCCAGCATTTCCTTTAAACGCTCCCGCGATACAAACCGGTGAGCCGTGCCGTAAATCGCATTACTAAAGGTCATATCATAGGCCGACATGCTTTTGGCAATGGTCCCGGCGGCTCCTCCAGCCTGAAAAAACCAGCGCGACACCTCTTGCCCCGCCCCGATCTCCGCAATCGTTCCGTAGTAGAGTCGGGAATGATTAATCTCCCGTGCTTTCTCCTCTGGCGTCAGAATGTGAAAGTCTTTTTTCATCCTCGCGCCCGACTCACCCACCGGTTTTCCCGAACCCAAAAACGCCAAGGAAAACGTGCCGCGGGACCCGCATAGCTCACCCCCACCCGCCGGCCCTCCTCGATTTTAACCTTCGGAATACGCATCCCGTCATCTTCGATCCGAATCGGTCCGCAAACAAGATCACATCGATCCCACCTCATCGAGATTCCCAAGGCCTGAGTCAAGGCCCCAGGCCCTGCCGTCAACCGAAACTCCGACGCGGGAACCCCTCTTCGCCGCGCCATCTTTTCGACTCCCTCCAACGGCTCCACCCCCCGAATCAGAACAGCACCTGCTACCCCTTCGGGAGCTGTGACCACGTTCATCATTCGGTGAATTCCGTAGCATAGATAAACGTAAGCCGTTCCAGGTCGTCCGAACATCGACTCGTTGCGAGCCGTCCGACCTTTCCAAGCATGGGAGGCCCGATCCAATGATCCTCCGTACGCCTCCGTCTCCACAATCCGTGCCGCACAACCATTGCGGGTAACGCGAATGATCTTTCCCAGAAGTCCCCGCGCAACCAGCACGGGATTTTTCTTTTCGTAAAAGGAGCGTGGAAGGATTCGGTTCACGCACTTCGCGACCCAAAGAGCGCCGTCCCAATTCGCACCAAGGTGGAACCCTCCGCAATCGCTACCGCAAAATCATGGCTCATCCCCATGGACAACTCAGGCAAATGAGCCCCTTGCGAATCTTGGAGCCGATCCCGAATCTCCCGCAGCTTCGAAAAGAACGGGCGCGCCATCTCTGGATCTTCACGGAACGGCGGAATCGCCATCAACCCGATCACCTCCAACCGAGATAAGGGCATCACCTTCTGGAGCAGATCCTCCACCATCTCTGGGGCGCATCCGTGCTTGGCAGCCTCCCCCCCCACATTTACCTCCAACATGATCCGCATCTTTTTTCCAGCCGTCTCCAATCTCTTCTGGAGCTCTTGAGCCAAATCCAGACGGTCGACCGACTCAATCACATCGAAACACTCGACCGCATCTTTCGCCTTATTGGTTTGCAGGCCTCCGATGAAG
>CAJBOM010000200.1 GCA_903956835.1 uncultured Verrucomicrobiota bacterium | reverse complement strand
TGGAGGAGTTCCTCGTCGCCATCTTTGGGGGTGGGAAACATTAAATCGAGTCCGACCACTTTAGCTCCAGCGTCGGTGATCCGCTGGATGACACTGGCCCAGACGGAGCGACGCCAAGGCCAAGAGCCGGTGGACATTTCGGCGAGGGCGGGATCGGCGGCGACTTCCTCTTCGGAGAGGATGTCTTTGTAGGTAGCCTTATCGATGGCGATAAAAACAATTTCGGGTGAAATGGGCGCGGTCTGACCGAAACGGACGCGAAGATCTCGGGTGTAGAGTTCTGCCTCAAGAAGAGGTTTGAACTGGATGAGGCCGAGGAGGGCAAAGAAAACTCCCGCGGCCAGACAGATGCCGGTGAGGATGAAGCGACGACGGACGGCTTCTTTCTTGGCGGTTTTTGCCATAGCGAAATATTAGTTGGCGGGAGCGGGACGATTCAAGGTGGATTCCTGTTTGGTGCCTTCTTGGGTGAGCTCGTTTTCGAATTCGCGCATGAGTTTGTGTTCATAGTCGACCACTTCTCGTTCGAGGGCGGCGATAGCGACACGGCGGGCAGCTTTTTCCTGCTCGATCCGCTTTTCTTGTTCTGAATTGGCAATGATGGCTCCAATGAGAGCACCAGCGAGGGCGCCGGCTCCTGCTCCGATGGCGGCACCATCGCCACCGCCAGCCATGGCGCCGATGCTTGCACCCGTGGCAGCGCCGCCGACCATGCCGATTCCTGCACTGGTAGGGACCCCGCTGCCTGCGCCGATGCCTTTGCTTTTCGCGGCGGAGGGGGCGGAGGACATGAGTTGGGATCGGTACTGTTTTACGTCTTCACGGATAGCGGTGAGCCGGTCGTCGAGGGTTTGGGTGGCGGCGCGGCGTTTGGCTTCTCCATTTTCCAGCTCCCCGCGGGAGCGGAGGAGGGCGGGAGGAGGGGTAGTGGCTTCGCGGACGAAAATGGCTTCGAGGGCAGGGATGCGGGTCAGGGGAAGAAGATCGGCGCTGGTGACCTTCCAAGTTCCAGAAGAACGTTCGGCGCGACGGACAGTCCACCCCCCCTGAAGAGTGGTGCCGGCGGGGAGAATGGTTTTGGCGGAGGCTAGATCGAAGACTTTGCCTGGGGGAAGATCGTAGGCGTAGACGATTTTTGGGGTAAGGCGTTTATGATTAGAGGAAAGTTCTTTGGGAACGGCTACGGGAACTACGGGTGCGAGGAGAATATCCTCTTTGGATCGGAGAGTGATGGCGTAGTCGACGGAGACTCCATCGTCGGAAGGGATCAGGCGACGTGGGGTGAGTTCGACACATTCAACCTGCTGGGGGAGGTGGCGGGAAAGAACGGAGCGGGCGAGGGCATCGGGAGGGAGATTTTGTTTGCGGTTCCACCAACCGAGGGTGGACTGATCGAGGGGGATGGCGGGTGGGAGTAGGGGCAAGGCGGGGGCATTGTTTTGCGTGCTGAGCTGTGAAAGTTGGCGAAGGGAGGAACTCCAGCGGGCGTAGTCGGCTTGGAGAGCTTGAGGCGAGCGGATTTCGTCGTCGTTTTTGGAGTAGGATGATCCTCGGAGAAAAAAATAGAGGAGGGCCGATCCAGCAAAAAGCAGGAGAAGTGCGCCCGCGATCCATTGGACAAAAGGGCGCCAGATTTCTGAGGAGGGGTTTTTTGTGGTTGAAGCAGGAGGTGGAGGAGGGGTAGGGGGCTGCGGGGCAAGAGAGGGTTGCGAAGAAATTTTTCCCGTGGGCGGAATACGGCGGGGAGGGCCGGATCGGAACATAGATAAATACTATCAGTGCTGAGGTGCGCGAGGAAGAGGAGTGGGGGGTTGGCAGAAGGGGCACCAGCAGGTGGTACGGCCGCCGATGGGCGCGCGCTGAAGTGAGTGGTGGCAGCGGGGGCAGAATCCTCCAGATTTCCAGCGGTGAGGAAAGAGCCAAGATCGAGGCGGATTGGATCCGTGCTTACCGATGATGCGGAGGGCATCGTGGCAAATCTTGCGAATTTGGGTATGGAGATTGGAAATTGTTTTTTGAGTTAGGAGTCCAGCGTGGGTTCGTGGGGAAAGGCGTGTTTGCCAAAGAATTTCGTCGGCCATCCAGTTGCCGATGCCAGGAAAGAACTGCTGCATGAGGAGGAGGGCTTTGAGCGGGGCACGGGAGCGGCGGGAGCAGATATCTCCGAGTTTTTTCTTACTGAATTTTGGGGAGTGGATTGGGGGAGGGAGGGTGGTCCACCAAGGAGGAGGTTGAGGGGAGAGGGCGAAGCGGACCCGGCCGAAGAGTCGGGGATCTTGAAAGATGAGCGAGTGACGGTCGGTGCGAAGGACTAGGTGATCGTGGGGGCGGGGTAAGTGGGAGGCGGCTGCGGTGGATAGTTTGCCTGTCATTCCGAGGTGGAGGCCGAGCCAGGCATCGGAGCCGAAGCGGAAGAGCATCTGTTTGCCATGGGCGTGAGAGGAACGGAGAAGGCGACCTTGGATGGTGCGGGAGAGGAGGGTGGTGGAGGTTTCGCGAAAGATACGTTTCTGGGAATGGAGATGAACGGAGATAATTTTCTGACGGAGGCCAAGATTCCATTTTTGGCGAAAGAATTCCACTTCGGCGAGTTCGGGCATAGAAGAGAAAATGGTGGCTTGAATTGAGTCGGAAGCAAGGCGAGGACCGATTCAGGCTTGGGCGCGGAGCTATTTTGGGACAATCTTTCGGGATGGCAGTAAAGCTTACGGGTCATCAGATTGAGGTCGTCTTGACGACGTTAGAGGGATGGACTCAAGATGCTGGACGGATCAAAAAGGAGTATAAGTTTATCGATTTCACGGCGGCGGCGATGTTTATTACGGGAGCAAACCTCGAGGCGGAAAAGATGAATCACCACCCCGAAATCCTCCATTCTTACACTACGGTTAAGGTCGAGATGACAACCCATGATGTGTGCGGTATTAGTGAGTTAGATTTGCGACTAGCCAAAAAGCTGGACGCTCGGGCGAAACCTTATTTGGTTCAGAATTAAAATTTATGGCTAAGAAAGCACTGATCACGGGGATTACGGGGCAGGACGGTTCGTATCTGGCAGAGTTGCTTTTAGGGAAAGGGTACGAGGTGCATGGGATTATTCGGCGTTCCTCAAGCTTTAACACGGAGCGACTGGATGCGATTTATCGGGATCGGCATGAGAAGGGGGCAAAGTTCTTTTTGCACTATGGCGATTTAAGTGATCCAAGTTCGATGATCAAGATTCTAGGGGAAACGCAGCCTGAGGAGATTTATAATTTAGCGGCGCAGAGTCACGTGCGGGTGAGTTTTGATATTCCTGAGTATACTGGGGATGTGACAGGGTTGGGGACGATTCGGATTCTGGATGCGATGCGGCAGGTGACGCCCAAGGCGCGATTTTATCAGGCTTCGAGCTCGGAGATGTACGGATTAGTGCAGGAGGTGCCGCAAAAGGAGACCACTCCATTTTATCCGCGGAGTCCGTATGCGGTCGCCAAGGTATATTCTTACTGGATCACGGTGAACTACAGGGAGAGCTACGGGTTGCATGCATCGAACGGGATTTTGTTTAATCACGAGAGTCCGCGTCGTGGGGAGACCTTTGTAACACGAAAGATTACTCGGGCGGTGGCGAGGATTCAGGCGGGTTTGCAGGAGAAGCTTTTTCTTGGGAATTTGGAATCGAAACGGGATTGGGGGTACGCCCCAGAGTATGTGGAGGGGATGTGGCGGATGTTGCAGCAGGAGAAGCCGGACGATTATGTTTTGGCGACTGGGGAGACGCACAGCGTTCAGGAGTTTGTCGAGGTGGCGTTTGCCCGAGCGAAGTTGGATTGGAAGAAGCATGTGGCGTTCGATGAGCGGTATTTGAGGCCGGCGGAGGTGGATCTGCTTATTGGGGATGCCTCGAAAGCGAAAAAGCAGCTGGAGTGGGTACCCAAGGTGAAATTTAAAGAGCTGACGGAGATCATGGTGGATGCGGATATTGAGCAGTTGGCAGAGGAGCGGGCAGGGAAGCGGATTCGGGATTAGCGATGAAGATCTTTGTGGCCGGTCACCGTGGGATGGTGGGATCGGCTGTGGTGCGGGCGCTGGAGAAAAAAGGGGGGGTAGAGGTTTTGACTCGGACGAGGGTGGAACTGGACCTAACGGATGCAGGAGCAGTGGCGAAGTGGTTTAGCAAGGAGAAGCCTGATCAGGTGATTGATGCGGCGGCGAGAGTTGGGGGAATTTTGGAGAATGCTAAGCGTCCGGTGGAGTTTCTTTTGGATAATTTGCGGATGCAGAACAACTTGATGGAGTCGGCTTTTGGAAATGGGTGTAAGAAATTTCTATTTCTCGGTAGTTCCTGTATTTATCCGAAGCATGCAGAACAGCCGATTCGGGAAGATTCGCTCTTGAGCGGGCCCTTGGAACCGACGAACGATGCTTATGCGTTAGCAAAAATTA
This sequence comes from uncultured Verrucomicrobiota bacterium, assembly GCA_903956835.1. Lineage (GTDB taxonomy): Bacteria > Verrucomicrobiota > Verrucomicrobiia > Methylacidiphilales > Verrucolacustridaceae > Verrucolacustris. The sequence goes on along the minus strand of CAJBOM010000200.1, from coordinate 3,230 downwards.
CGGGGGTGAGGTTGGCGCAGGCGTATCGGGATGAGTATGGAAAGAGTGCAATTTCGGCGATGCCGACGAATTTGTATGGTCCGGGGGACAACTTTGACCCTGAGAGTTCTCATGCCTTGCCTGGGATGATAACGAAGTTTCATCGGGCGAAAGTGAAGGGAGAGAAAGAGGTGGTTTTGTGGGGCACGGGTTCACCGAGGAGGGAGTGGTTGTATGTGGAGGATTTGGCTGAGGGATTACTGATGTTGTTGGAGCAGTACGATGGGCGGGAGATTGTAAACGTGGGGGTGGGGGAAGACTCGACGATTTCGGAGTTGGCGGAGAACGTAAAAAGTGCGGTTGGGTTTGGAGGGAAGATACGGTGGGATACGAGCAAGCCGGATGGAACGCCGAGGAAACTTTTAGATGTGACGAAGATACATGGGATGGGGTGGAAGCCGAAGGTGTCGATGGAGGAGGGGATCGGTTTGGCTTACGACTGGTTCTTAAGGAACGCGCCTGAAGCAAAGAGCTGAACGAATGGAGTTTGTATCGGATATTAATAATATTCGACGACTCGAAAGAATGCGCGGGGGTAATTGAGGGGGAGGGGGCATTCAGTCTTAAGTCCATTACCATCGATTCCGATGTTGCCCTCCACATTGATCCATTTGTTTGCAAGCAAGTCGGTGCAAACCTGTAGGTCGTAAACGAGATACTCCCTCGATTGGAAGCTGAGCAGTGCCTGCCCGTTTTTCAGTTGGATTGATAGTGGTGGGGGAAGTTGGGCATGGAAGGTCAGCGTGAAGTCTGTGCTCGGTAAGAAGAGGTTGTTTTTGTCCTGAGCTCGAAAGACGATCTGATAATCTCCGGGTTGATCAGTCGTAAAGATTCTTCCGTGGGCATGAGTTTCTCCGCCTAGGATCACTGGAAAGGCTGGGCGATCAGTTTCTGTTTGGTTCCAGCCGGAGGATCGGCTCCAGGTTGGAATCGTACTTCCGGATTCCCAAAAGGAGAAAAAAGCCCCTATGGGGCCTGTCACGGAAACAAGTTCGATGACAGGGTCGGATCCAACGGCTGAATCCAATGCATTGACCTCAGTGGTGAATGTAAGTTCGCTGGCAAAGTATCCACCGGGAAAATCCAAGGCATAACCACTGAACGGTTCGCCTTGTGGAACAAAAAGGGCGAGCTGATAACCAGGGCCATCCAGACCAAGTTGGCTGGGGTTCTGTGTGGATTGGCCTACCTCCACGTGATCGTGGGCTTGTGCCCAGGTGGTGAAGATAAGTGCGGCAATGAAGAGTTCCTTCATGGGACCAGAAAAGAGGAGTTGGGCTGAGTCAGTCGTGACTGGACTTCGGTCCAGCGAAGGTTTTCCACGTGACCATCGGCAAAGAGATAGTTGGCTGACGAACCGTGGCAGTTGACGTTTACTTCTCCCCGGAACTGGTTCGGTGTTATCCGGGAAGCACCTCCCCGGGTGCCAGCAAAGTGAAAGTGTTCCCCGGTCAGATTCGTGGCCAACTCAGTGACGACCATTGTGCGGGAGGGGCCTCGAAAGGAGGAAGCCATGACCCCGTAGCCTTGAGCATCTGCCAACGAATCATTCCAAGCATACGTAAGTTTCGATCGATGTTTAAGTACGGCACAACAGCGACCGAGGAAGTTAGTCTTTAAAAAATCAGCCAGAGTATTGGTCCATGAGGCCGCGACTCCCTGATGGGAGGTGTTGGGAAAGCGACCCCCATTATCACCAACATAGAGTTGAAGAGCTATTCCGACCTGACGAAGATCGTTAAGGCAGCGCGTGGCTCGCGTTTTTTCGGTAACCCCGCGTGTGGCGGCAAGCCCGATGGATGTCAGTACTGCAACAATGGTCACAACAGTTAGCAATTCGACCAGAGTGAAGGCTGGCTGTTTTGTGAAAGTTCGTTTCATAAAAAAAGGGAAAGCCCCGCCCTCCTTTGCGGGAGGGCGGGGTCCCCAATTTGAGCTAGCCTTTTCGCCTGCGCAGCAGGGTCAAGAGGGCGGCGCCGCCCAGAAGCAAGGAACCGGTCGAGGGTTCCGGCACCAGACCGACGGTGACGTTGGCCCCGTAAGTAGGGAAAGTTGTGGGACCCTCCGTCGCCTGCAGGGCATAGTTGGCGCCCCCAACGAAGAGGGAGTAATCGCCCGCTGCCAAACCGGAGAAGTTGGCGGTGACGAATCCGTCCGCCGTGCCGTCGCCGACAATCCCGGCCGCATTGCCGAAGTTGGCAGAGGTGCCGTCGGCGGCATGACCGATGTAGGTGAACGAGGCGAGGCGGGCGGCGATCAGGTTGCCGCTGCCGGCATCGCCGGCAGTGTTGTAGGTCGGGTCGTTGCCGATGGACCAGTTGCCCAGGGAGCGGAAGGAACCCTCTTTGCCGCTACCACCGAGGCCGGAGCCGTTGTCGCTTCCAAACTGATTCACCAACGACTGGATCGAGAGCGCGGCGCCATCGTGGGCGAGCGCCTCCGTGCGGTAGACCGAGCCCTGCTGGACGCCTTCATTGTTGGCCCGCTGAGCCAGTCCCGAGAACAGGGAGAAGGCCGGCAGGAAGGTGCCTGTGGGGCCGGTGCCAAGTAGATTACGTTCGGCGGTGATCCTGACGCTCTGATCCGCAGTGAGCGGATTTGCCAACGTGAAGCGGAAATACCGGAAACGGTGGCTGTCGCCCCAGTCGGCATCGGTGGCGTCGGCCCAACCAAAACCGCTGGAGATGGTTTGTGTGGTGTTGGACACGTCGGCGCTGATGATTAGGGTACCGAAGTTGCGGTCAGTATAGCTAATGTGAGCCAAGGCCTTGGTTCCAGCGATCGCCAGAATGCCACAAGCCACCAAAGTAAATTTTGTAATCCAGTTCATATCTTTCTTCTTTCCTCCCGGACGAGCCGGGAAATCTGATCCAAGGATTCGGACCAGCGGGTTAAATCTCAAATGGAAGCCAACGCGTAGGCGTGGTTTCTAGGTGCCAAGCAGTTGAGATTTAGGCTCGGGGAGGGGGGAGGAGGGGAGAGGCGCGATCCGCGCCGATCAGATATGCGGTTGAGGAAAAGTGGGAAACTTCACGGGAGTTGGATATGCGACCTGTTACGGTTTCCAGAACCCAAAGAAAATCAGCAGATAGCGATGAAAGCGCGGAAAGGGTCGTTGGGGTGGAATCGGGACGGGTCTGGGCAATTCGTTCGCACAATGAGCAAGGGTGTTGTCCGTCGAAAGTTTTCCT
>CAJBOM010000199.1 GCA_903956835.1 uncultured Verrucomicrobiota bacterium | reverse complement strand
GAGGCGAGGCGGATAGCTACGGATGGGTTTCGAGAAGCCTTGAAGCGTTCGGAGACGAAGGTTGTTCGGTTAGCTTTAGAAAACTCGGCGGGTCAGGGTTCGGCCTTGGCGCGGGACTTGGCGGAGTGGGGCGAGTTGGTTTGGGGGCTACCGACGGGGAGGCGAGCGGCTTGCTTGGATACGGCGCATGCTTTTGCGGCGGGCTATGATTTGCGGACGGAGGAGGGGCGGAGTCGGTTGATGGGGGAGATGGGAAAAGAGATCGGGAAGGAGAATTTGGTGGTGATTCATGCGAACGATTCGAAGACGGAGTGTGGGTCGGGGGTGGACCGGCACGAGCATTTGGGGAGGGGAAAAATCGGGGCGGCGGGTTTGCGGGCTTTTTTGCGGGAGAAGATTTGGCGGGGAGTTCCGCGGGTGGGGGAGTTGCCGCCAGGGGAAATCGAGGACAGGGAGAACTTGGACTTTTTGCGAGGATGTTTGCCTGAGAGTTAAGTTTGTCTAAGACTTCGAAAAGATGCTAAAAAACAGGTTATGAAGGCGTCTGATCTGCGGGGAATTTTGACCTACATTCCGAGTTTTCGGGATAAGCTTTTCGTGCTTTGCGTAGACAGTGCTGTTTTGGAAGACGAGAGAGCGGCGAGTTTATTTTTAGATATTTCGGTTTTGCGGAGTTTGAATATTCGGGTGGTTCTGGTGCATGGGGCCAGTGCGCGGATTAAGAAGATGGCGATGGAAATGAAGGTGAAGCCGTCGAATGTAGATGGCTTGGGGGTGACGGATTTGGACACTTTGCGGGTGGCGGAGCGGGCGGCGAATTCTTACAGTCACGATATTTTGCAGAACTTGGCGGATGCTGATCTGAAGGGGGCGGTGACGAATGCGGTCATAGCGCATCCTGCGGGAATTTTGGGTGGGGTGGATCAACTATGGACAGGTCGGGTGGAGCGGGTGGATACGCGGTTTTTGGAGACCTTGTTGGAGAATGGTATTATTCCGGTGATTCCACCGATGGGAGTGGATGGGGATGGGCGGACATATCGGGTGAACTCGGATGGAGTGGCTTTGGAGGTGGCGGAGGCTTTGAAGGCGGAGAAACTGATTTTTCTAACGGGAAGTGGTTCTTTGCCGATGAAGGGGAAGGAGCCGGCTCAGTTATCGGTAGAGGAGGCGACGGATTGGTTGAAAAAGAGAAAGGGAGAGATTAGCGGGGAGATGGCTTCGAAGTTGGAGCATGGGTTACGGGCCTGCAAGGAAGGGGTGAGTCGGGCGCATATTTTGGACGGGCGAGAGGACGAGGCTTTGTTAGAGGAACTTTTCTCGAGTGAGGGGGTGGGGACGATGATCTATGCGGATGAGTACACGGAGATTCGGAAGGCGTTAAAAAAAGATGTGCGGTCGATTGTGCGGTTGATTGGGAGTTCGGTGGCGGCGGAGGAGTTGGCTCGGAGAAATCGGACGGAGGTTTCTGCGGCGATTGCGGACTACAGCGTATTTGAAATTGATGGAAACATGGTGGGTTGCGTGGCGGTGCATCCTCTTGAGGGCAAGACGGCGGAGATGGCTTGTCTCTTTGTGGCGCCTGGCCATGAGAACATCGGGATTGGTCGGAAATTAATGCTTTATGCGGAGAATCGGGCGAAGGAGTTGGGGATGAAGCGGTTGTTGGCTTTATCTACGCAGGCCTTTAATTATTTACAGAGCAAGGGTGGTTTTGTTGAGGGGGCGGCAGAGATGTTGCCGGGGGAGAGAAAAGCGACTTATGAGGCGAGCGGGCGAAATTCGAAGATTCTTTGTAAAGATTTGAGTTAAGCTGGGGTTGCCTTGAAGAGGGCGAGTCGGGTGATGCCGCCGAGGATGGGGTCCGCGACGATGAGGGTGTTGGTTTGACTAGAAGCCTGGGCGAGGCCGAAGTGGCTGCCGATATAGCCAAAAGTGATGAAGACGAGTGAGGGTAGTGTAATGGTGGCGATCAGGAGGGAGGTTTGCATTCGTTCTCGCGAGAAAGTGCTGAGGGTATCGGTTAGCGTGCTGAGGATGGTACAAACGAGGACGGCAGTCTAAGGAGAGAGGAGTAAAGTTCTCACCCCTCTAGGTTAAGGCAAAGTTGGCTAAACGGGAAGTAGAGTCCTACTTATCCTGGGGGCCAGGTGAGGGGTCGACCGCCGAGGAGATGGAGGTGAAGGTGGGGGATAGTTTCGCCGCCATCGGGGCCGTTATTAATGACGAGGCGGTAGCCGGTTTTGTCGAGTTGGCACTGGCGAGCGACCCTTTGGGCGGCGACGAAGAGATGGGTGAAGAGGGGATGATCTTCGGGGGGGACGGTACCATGGCGGGTGTGATGTTTTTTTGGAATGATAAGAATGTGGACGGGTGCTTGGGGGGCGAGATCACGAAAAGCGAGGACGTGATCATCCTCGTAGAGGATATCGGCGGGGAGCTCGCGGTCGACGATGCGTTCGAAGATGGTTTTGGCCATCGAGCCAGTTACCAGATCGTGAGTTCGAGAAGGGAGGGGCTGAGGGTGCGGGCGCGGGCTCGGATAAAGTGAACGATGTCGTCGCTGAGGCGCTGGCACGAGGTGCGCCAAGAGGCGGAACCCGTGAGGGAGAGAACGCAGGAGCGCAGTCCTTCGAGACGAAGAACGGAGGCTAGGGAGGAGATTTTTTCATCCACAAGATTAGCGAGGTGATGGTAGAAGAGGATTTCGAGGGGGGCTTCCTTGGCGAGGGCGGCGAGATTGATGGAGGGAGAGGAGGAGATGAGTTCAAAATGGCGAGCAATGGCGGGGCATCCAATGCCGGTGAGGGAGCGGCGGAGGATAAGTTCGAGGGTGGCGCGTTCGATGTTGGGGCGGGCGAAGTCATGACGCAGGTAGTGGAGAATGGCGCGGGCGACATCAGTAGCGAGGGGCCACTCTTCGTGGCCTGCGCGGATGGCGGCCTTCTCAAGGGAGAGAACTAGCCAGGTCTCGTTGAGACGAGTCGGGGAAGCGCCTGGGATGGCCACCAGAGGCAGGGGTTCGAGGATGGGAACTTTAGCGAGCACCTAGATTTTTTACTTCGCTGACAAAATCGCGAGCATCGCGGAATTGGCGGTAGACGGAGGCAAAGCGGACATAGGCGACATCGTCCATTTTTTTGAGGCACTCCATGATCTTTTCTCCGATGGCGGTGGTGGGGATTTCACGACCATACTTTTGCTCGAGCTCCTCCATAACCTTATCGACAGTTTTCTCGATGAGTTCTGGGCTGACGGGGCGTTTCTCACATGCTTTTTGGAAGCCGAGAACGAGTTTGCGCCGATCGAAGGGTTCGTAGCGTCCATCACGTTTGACGGCTCGAAGGTCTTCACGCTCAATCTCTTCGTAGGTGGTAAAGCGGTAGTTGCAGGATAGACATTCGCGGCGTCGGCGGACGACAGCGCCATCCTTCCATGGTCGTGAATCGATCACCTTATCCTCTTCAACATTACATTTTGGACATTTCATACTACTCCTTGTGTTGCGCTGAAACTACAAGTAGGTGGGGTGGGGTCAATTAAAATTTTTACATAAAAACTTGTTTATATGTATAAACCAAAGTCAGAATTTTCTTTTTTGAGGAGTTCAGTTTTATAGGGAACTGATCAGTGCTGAGCAAAAATAGGGGTAGGTTCTGGAATGACTGTGGCACTGAGCATCATATTGGCATTCCAGACAGACTTATCACTCAGTGCTAGGGTATCGGCGGTTGCGCCACCTTCCTAGTTATTCTCAAACTTGATCGGTTGGATGGAATTCAACGCATTACTAAAAAAGGAGATGATATCCAAAAACCGAGAAATACCTTGTTTCTATGTGACAATTTAGAGGCAGAATAAATTAATGTAAAATCCTAACCAGAAGAGGTTAGGGATATTGAATCTTAGCGTGTAAAACCGATTTTATCTATTTAAGGCTTAGGGAATTGAGAGTTTTCGAGATGATGGTTGTGGCGGAGGCCTTCTGAGATGATTAACCAGATGACAATCCCTCCACAAAGTGCAAAGGCGCCTAAGATAAAAATGAGGCCTAAGCCAGTGTGTCCTTCGTCCATAATGTTACTTTAGCGGAAAGTGAGGGGGATTGTCATCTCTCGATTCAGGGAACGATGGCGCCGAGGTCACCTTGGGAGAGAGCGCGGGCTTCTTCCACGGTGATCCAACGTTCGGTGAACTCGGGTCCCCAAGAATCGGAGGTGGCTAGTTCTTGGGTTTTACGATTACATCCGATGAGAAGGCAAGTATGGCCGTTTTTCGGATTTTTGCGAATGGAGCGAGCGGCTTTGCGTTTTGGTTCGAGAATCTTATTCCAAGCGTCAGGATCGGCTGAAGCCCTCCTTTTGAGTCGGAGGGAGAGGTCTCGATTGATATCTTCGTCCACATACATAGCCCAGGTGAGGGGAATGCCTTTTTCAAAAAATGATTCTAGTTTAGGGAAATCGAGGGAGGGGGGAACGCCGGTGATGGAGCGGCCGTAAGACGTAGCGAGGGCGCGTGCCGAATTTTCGATGTCAACGATGAGGGTGCCGCCCCCCACACCGGTCCCACCGAGCAGAGCGAGAAGATAGAGATCCGCAGGGACGCCGGCATAGAGCAGGGCCCGCGCGTAGGTAGCAGGGACGCAGAAGCCTTTTGGTCCTTGGTCGACCATGGGGATGTTTTCAATGATCATATCTCCATTGGCACGGTGGATCACATTGCTTTTCATTCTTTCACGCAGTGTCATATCAGAAATCCTGCTAGTTTTTCCTCCTTGATCTGCAGAGGAGGACGGAAGAATGCGAAGGACGCAGTACTCTCCTGGGCGCTCGGACAGAAGAAAAGCCGTTCCCTGGTAGTCCCACCGCTGGGGAAATTCCCGCGCCTTTCCACTCCCACCAAAGCCTTGGGTGGAAGGTTTCCCTAGTCGTTCCGAAATGTTCTTCGATAAGACATCGTGATCCGCTTGGATTAGACGTTTGATGTCAGTGATGTCCCGAAGAGTGGAATTCGCCGCTGCGTTGGCGCGGAGGTAGGAACTGGCTGAGTCGCCTTTATTGGCAAACATAATGGTGAGCTGATCGGGGTGATCGTCGGTGGCGATGAGGGCGATGGATTTCGGGTTGGCTCCGAGGACTTGGATTTGGGGAGTGCAGTAGGCTCGGTAGCTGGACTGATATTTTGTTTCGGATTCCACGGGGAGTTGGAGGGTAGTGGCCCACTCCTTGGCGGAGGTCTTTTCCCACGTGGTCGGAGGGAGGAGCGGAAATCCGAAATCAGGGGAGGGCGATTGAGAGAAAATCGCGGAAGAAGGGCTGAAGAGAATAAGGGCGCAGGTCAAACGAACAAAGGTCGCCGCAGAAAGACCATACTCGAGCATTGAAGCAAAGTAGGGTCTGGAGGTGGGGTCGGCGAATGGTAAATGCGGTGAGGTTTGTCAGCGGGGTCGATCTGGGGCAAAATCTGGGGATGAATCCTTTGCAGGAAAAATTTGTTCGCTTAAAGAAAGAGAGGGAGGCGGTGGTTTTGGCCCACAATTATCAGCCGCGGGAAATTCAAGAGGTGGCGGACTATGTAGGAGATTCGCTGGGGCTGAGTTACGAAGCGCAAAAGGCGAAGGGAAAGTGCATTCTTTTTTGCGGGGTTCATTTTATGGCGGAGACAGCCAAGATTGTGAATCCGGAGAAGAAAGTTCTCATGCCTGATCTGAATGCGGGTTGTTCTTTGGCGGATTCTTGTCCTGCAGACAAACTGCGGGCCTACCTTGAGGAGAATCCTGGTCTCTACGTTGTTTCGTATGTGAACTGCACGGCAGCGGTGAAAGCGCAGAGCGATGTGATTTGCACCTCGGGTAATGCGGAACGAATCGTGCAGAGAGTGCCAGCGGATCGAGAGATTCTTTTTTTACCCGATCGGAATTTGGGGGATTGGGTGATCGAGAAAACGGGTCGGTCGATGCGGTTATGGGATGGGGATTGTTATGTGCACATGGAGTTTACGGCGTCTTCGATTGATCGGATGCGGCAAGAGCATCCTGAGGCACTGGTGGTGGCCCATCCAGAGTGTACGAGGGCGGTGAGGGCTTTGGCGGATGAGGTGTGTTCCACCGAGAAGATGGTGGGGTACTGTCGCAATTCTTCGGTCCGTGCCTTTATCGTGGTGACAGAAGAGGGAATGTTGCATCGGTTGCGCAGGGAGATGCCGGAGAAGGAATTTTTGGCGGGGCCAACCGATCGCTGCGCTTGTGCGGAGTGCCGCTACATGAAGATGAATACATTGGAAAAGGCTTTAGGTGCCCTGGAAAATTTAGCGCCAGAGGTGAGTTTGAGTAAGGAAACGATCGAGAAGGCCAGATTACCAATCGAGAGGATGCTAGATTGGAGTCGTAACTAGTTACTAGTAATAATTATACGTTAATATTTTCGGGTGGAAATATGCGGGAGGATTTCGCTGGGCAGAAAGGCGAATTTCGCTAGTACTTTTTACGTAATCTTATGAAAATAAACGCTTCATGGAGGGTTGTTTTCTGTGCCCTGATCCTGTCGTTGGCAACGGTGGGGTGGGTTGTTGCGCAGACCCAAGAGAGTCCTGACTCGGTGGAACCACCGCTACAGATTACTTCGGATGGGGCGAATCGTTATGAGGGAGGAATTTACTACGCGAAAGACAACGTAGTGGTGACCTACGGCGGGGACCTTCTCATGGCAGATGAAGTCCATTTTAATCCCAAGAGCAAAGAGGCCACAGCCAAAGGAAACGTCCGGTTGTATATGACGGGGCAGATGTATCGAGGGGATCTGCTTACCTATAATTTCCGTACGAAGAAAATGCTCTCAGAAAAATTTCGTTTTTTAGAGGGGAAAATGATGGTGGAGGGTGATTCGATCAATACCCCCGAACTGGGTCACTACGAAATCGGGGATGGTATTTATAGTACCGACAATCGGGAAACACCCGGATGGAAAACAAAGGCATCGTCCCTCAGTATCTACCCGCACGATAAAACCATTGTGGAAAATTCGGTGGGCTACTTTGGGGATGTTCCCTTTTTCTACTTTCCATCCCTCGCTCTCTACGAGAGAGACATGGGAGATTCTCCCGACATCTCCTTCGGTTCGGTCACCCGTCTCGGAACCTATGTTATCGGCACCTATCGCTTTGCGATTACCGACAAACTTAAGGGTGGGGTGACAGTAGCTAATTATGGCCGGCGAGGCTGGGCTGGAGGTGCGGAAGCATCGTACATCACTCCAGGTAAAAACTCGGATCATCCGGTGACTGAAGTTGCCCTCCGTGGCTGGTATATTAACGATCGCGGGTACCAGATTTATGAAGGAGACAGCGAGCGTCCATTAGCGGCAGCTCCGCCCCGTGGTCGTTACTATTTTCCCTACAAACACAACACTACGATTCTCAAAGGGGGCAACCCAGTGGATGCAGACCGTGCCCCAGCCTTCGACACTCCCGCCCTGACTTCGAGATCCCATCTCAATGTTCTGAGCGATGCCTATGTGACCCAAGATTTCTTTGCGGATGAATACATGCGGGACCAGCAGCCCAACACTTATCTGGATGCAATGTATCAGGATCCTAATTTTACGGTGACGGCCAATGCTCGGACCCAGATCAATAATCTGTTCCAAACCCAGCAGCAGAAGCCCTCGGCTAAAATCGAATTTAAGCGCCAATATATTCCAGGGACTTACGATGAGGAAGAACTGCTCAAGGATCCCACCGCCAACCCTGGGTTGGCCTACGAGGGGGAATCTAGCGTCGGCTACCTCGGCACGCAGTGGAACCAGGTTTCTAATCAGACCGACTACACCGCGATCCGCTACGATACTTTTCATCAACTTCTTTACCCTCGGCAGTATTTCGATTGGCTCAATGTGGCGCCCCGTGCGGGAATTCGAGGGACGGTCTACACGCGAAGTAACCTGACCCAAAGTGGAGCCGTGCAGAATACGGCAAGTGGAGCGGGGTACAATGTGGGTAATAACCAGTCCCTTTCGGACACTTCGCTTTTGCGATATGTATTTAATTTTGGAATCGATGCCTCGACCAAGGCCTACGCCACTTGGACCGATATTAAAAACAAGGCATGGGCTATCGACGGCATCCGCCACGTCTTCGAGCCTTTCATCCAAGCGAGCTATATTCCACAGCCCAATGTTCGGCCAAACGAATTTGCTGGTTTCGATAACCGAGTGAATACAACCGAATCGCAACCGCTTAATTCTTCTCTTTACAACTCGATCGATTCAATCGACAAACTGCTGATCGTTCGGCCGGGAATGATGAATCGGATGATGACGAAAAGAGACGGTGCGCCGTATGAGTTGGCCAACTGGAAAATCTATACCGATTACCAGCCGATTCGGCCTGAGCTGACCAGCTTGAACTACGCCAGCGTGCAGGTTCCTGAAACAGTGCCCTCCTCTTTGCCTGAACTTTATAATGTGCTCAATGTCATGCCAGTGCCTTGGTGGACGGCAACGGTGGGGGCGACCACGGCGATAAGCAGTAATGGATTCAATTCGCTGAACCTTGGAAGTATGTGGCAGGTGATGCCAGCCTTGCAATTGGGGGGCAGCTACTCGTATTTGGAAAGCTTTTCCTATTTGGATGCTCTGAATAATGAGGTTTTGACCAATACGCAGACTAGTTTAATCAACGCGGTAGGGAGCTATCGGTTGAATGAAAGTTGGATGGTCAATGGGGGTTTGACCTACTCGATTAGTCCTGGCCTCTTGCAACAGGTCAACCTTGGGATCTATCGGGATATCGGGGCATGGATAGTGGGGGCGCAGGTGGGGAATCGTCAGAATGATGGAGCTCCATCCGAGTTTGTTGCTTTAGCCACGCTCACTCTAAAGGCGTTTCCTGATCTTCCCTTGGGATTCAACCAAAACCCGTCCAGTTCGGGCGTGGGCCTAGGGGGAAATCAGCAAGGGGTGGGAAGCACTTCTCCCTAGCGGTGTTGGACGTACTTCCTTTAGAGTTCAGCGGATGAAATTATCGATTATCGGTTCGGGATACGTTGGACTTGTCACGGGGACATGCTTGGCGGAAGCGGGGCACACGGTTCTTTGCGTAGATAATAATCAAGCCAAAGTGAAAGAGTTGCAGGCAGGTCATATTCCTATTTACGAGCCAGGATTAGAGGAGCTCGTTCGGCGGAATGTCCAACTCAAGCGACTCTCTTTCACGGCATCGACCCAAGAAGCGGTGGCGAACTCGGAGGTGATCTTTATTGCTGTGCCCACTCCGCCACAGGATGACGGATCAGTTGACCTGAGTTACGTGGAAGCGGTGGCGCGTGAAATCGCTGAAGCGCTGCCTGCTTATCGGATCATTGTCGATAAAAGCACCGTCCCAGTTAAAACAGGGGAGAAAGTAGCGGAAACGATTCGCCGATACGGGCCGAAAGGAATTGAATTTGATGTGGTGAGTAATCCTGAGTTTCTTCGTGAGGGAAGTGCGGTTGCTGACCTGCAGAAACCTGATCGAATTGTCATTGGGGTGGCCTCCCAGCGTCCCGTAGCGGCCATGCGTGCGGTCTACGAACCATTCAAAGCCCCGATTATCATCACCGATTTGAATAGTGCGGAACTGATTAAGCATGCTGCCAACAGCTTTTTGGCTTTGAAGATTACTTATATCAACTTGGTCGCAGCGGTTTGTGAGGCGGGCGGGGCCGATGTAACGCAAGTCGCCGAGGGCATGGGGTCGGACGCACGAATCGGGCGGGCTTTCCTTCACGCAGGACTCGGGTATGGGGGTTCCTGTTTTCCAAAGGACGTCAGCGCCTTCATTCGAATTGCAGAAGAGATGGGCGTGGACTTCGGGTTGATGCGTGAAGTAGAGAAAATCAACGCGGCAATTCCTGAGCGTTTCCTGAAAAAGATTCGGGCCTCCCTCTGGACGATGAGGGACAAAAAAATTGGGCAGTTGGGATTAGCTTTTAAAGGAAACACGGACGACGTGCGTTGTAGTGTGGCGGTCGAGTTGATTCGGCGGATGGCAGCAGAGGGCGCGATCATCCGTTGCCACGATCCCAAGGGAGGAGAGAAGGCCAAGGAGCTACTACCGAAAAACGTGGAGATTATGGCTGATGCGCATCAAGTAGCGGAAGGAGCGGATGTGCTTATTATAGCGACAGAGTGGCCTGAGTATCGTTTACTCGATTGGAGTAAGATCAAAACTTTAATGAGAACCCCAAGAATATTCGATGGCCGAAACCTGCTCAATCCTGCGGAAATGATCTCTCTTGGTTTCGAGTACACGAGCATCGGACGTTGAAGCCCGCCGTCACGATCGTTCTCGGTCTCCAGTGGGGAGACGAAGGGAAGGGTAAAATCCTGGATGTAATGGCAGCGGAGGCGGATTGGGTCTTGCGGGCGCAAGGGGGGAATAATGCCGGGCATACAGTTGAAATCGGCAAGGAGAAGTACGTTTTACACCTTATTCCCTCAGGAATTTTGCGCGGAAAAGTGTCCTGTCTGATTGCGGGTGGTGCGGTGGTTGATCCTACGGGGCTGGTCAAAGAGATTGAGGGACTGACGAAGCGGGGGATCCGCACCCGTGGTCGTTTGCATTTGGCGGCGCAGGCACATCTTGTTCTCCCGCATCACCGCGCGGTGGATCAGGGATTCGAAAAACGTCGGGGAAACGGAAAAATTGGCACGACAGGGCGGGGGATCGGGCCGGCCTACGCAGATAAAGCGGCTCGGGTAGGACTTCGCGCAGGAGAGTTGGCCTTGCCATCCCGCGAGCTGGCCCGGCGGATACGTGAGCGGGTGGCGTTGCATAACCGCGCCTCTCGTGGTCAAGGCTGGGTAAAAATCTCGGCGACCAAGACGATTCGAGAAGTGGAAGCGGCCGCTCGGTTTCTTCGGCCTTACCTGGCGGATGGGGTGACCTTGGCTCACCGCGCAGTGGCTTCGGGGCAACGGATTTTGATCGAGGGTG
>CAJBOM010000198.1 GCA_903956835.1 uncultured Verrucomicrobiota bacterium | reverse complement strand
GTCAATCTTCTTCTACTGGCCCTGCAGATATCACCAGTGCGGGAGGGTTAAGTGCATACGGAACGATGGGGCAGGGAGGCAATGTCTGGGAGTGGAATGAGACAGCATATGACGGAACTAACAACACAGCGGGCGAGAGCCGGGAGGTGCGCGGCGGCGCCTGGTTCAGCTACTACGGCGTCTTCGATGCCTCGTACCGCACCGGCAACAATCCGTCGGTTGAGGACTACAGCCTCGGGTTCCGTGTTGCTAGTGTCCCTGAACCGTCGACTGGGCTGTTGGTGGTGCTAGGGCTAAGTGGGTTGCTACTCAAGCGGCGTAAGACGGGTACCCTTTAGTCCTTTTTCTCTTTTACTCAGCGATGAGGGATGGGCGGCGGTGGAAAAAAACCGTTGAGGCGTCCTGATGGGTTTTGCGGTGGGAAGTTGTGTTGGGAATGTGCTTTTGAAATTTCGGTTACGTAAGTCGTGTGCTAATAATGTGCTAAATTTGCCCCCTCACCGCGAAAACACCGCGTACGTTTCAGAGGGAAACGTGACTCTATGCCATTGAGGCGCTCTACCAACTGAGCTATGACCCCTTACCAAAACATATTCAAAACACTAAACCGCAAGTAGAATGCCATAAGCTATCGGTCAAAGAAATAGTTTTATTAGCCACCCTATCTTCTCCATCTTGTCCTCATGACTGACCCAGTTAGCCGAAGACTTTCCACATTCGTCGCCGGAACCGAAGGCCCTTGGCAAATCCAAGGGATCCGTAGCCTGCGCGGTGAGAGTCTCGCTTCTGCCAAGAAGTTATCCATCCACCCCGCAGGTTCGCCCGCCTCAACCCTTCCCGTCATCTGGACCCTCGAGGGTGTTACCAGCAACGAGCGCTATACCTCTCGCCAGGAAAAAGATCAGCTCGTCGCCATCCAACCCGAACTCGGTCGACCCGAATCCACCTGCGCCGCCCTCATTCCGATTCGAAAAAACACCAGATGGTGGGCCATGACTCAAGACGAACGGCATCAAATCTTCGCCGAGAAATCCCACCACACCTCCATCGGAATGAAATACCTTCCCGCCGTCGCTCGCAAACTTTACCACTGCCGGGATCTGGCCCAGCCCCAACCCTACGACTTCCTTACCTGGTTCGAATTTGCCCCCAGTGAATCCGACGCCTTTGATCGCTTGCTCGCCGAACTTCGCTCCCAACCCGAATGGAGTTTCGTCGAGCGAGAAACGGAAATCCGACTCACTCGGTGCGCCGCCTAATCTTTTCTTCTCAACTTCCTAACCTCGGGGAAAAGCCAAAGCCTTGGCTTGCGAAATCTCCGCCGCGTGATCATGATTGCGCCATGTACAAATCACTACTCGCCGCCCTCCTGGCCGCCCTCGTCCTCTCCTCTTGCCAGCAAGCCCCTCCAGGATCCGATGCCGAAGACGAACGTAATCCTTTCTTCCGCCAAGCGAGCAAAGATGTCGCCGACCTTAACTACCCCGCCGCCATCAAACAGTTCGAAAAAGCCATCGCCACCAACCCCACCGTGGTCAAAGCCTATTTGCAAATCGGTCTGCTCTATGGCGATAAACTGGGCGATCCCATCAGCGCTATCTACTTTTTCCAGAAGTACCTCGAAGCCAGGCCTAACGCGGCCGAGCGCGAAGAGGTCGTTGCTGCCATGGAGAAAGCCAAGATCGATTTCGCTCTCAGCCTGACTAACAGCGGGATTCAAAACGCCGCCGAGATCGCCAGAATGAGTAAAGAAAATGTCGACCTAAAACAGCAGATCACTCAACTCCAGGGAACCCTCGCAGCCAAGGAAGCCCAAGTTTCCCAAGTCGCCGGTGCCGCCACCCCACCTAAGGCCACCGCTGTAGTGCCTGCTTCGCCCACCGCCTCCACCAACGCGCCCACAGAGAAGAAAGTTCCTGCCAAGTCCACCGCGGCACGTAACACCACCGCAAAAACCTCCGAGTCGCCAGCCAAGACCGATATTCCCTCCGTTCCTGCGGCAACTCCTCCGGCCGCTCCTGCAGATGTCGCCGCTCTCTCCGCCGATGCTAAGCAACACACCATCGGCTCGGGAGATACACTCTGGAAACTAGCCAAGAAATATTACCCCGCCTCCCTCGACCTCAACGAAGAGATCGCCAAAATTAAAGTAGCCAACCCTGGCCTCAATGATCGCAACCTGAAAATCGGTACCGTCATCAACATTCCGTGAGCCGCTCCTCCAAATTTCCAGAAGATCAGCAAGATCTTGCCCTTCCCTCAGGCGGTCCCATCGAAGGGATTGGCGCGGAACTCCAACAGCGCCAACACGAACTGATCAGCCTGCAACGTCAGCAGCAAGAGCTGGAACAGCGCAAACGCCAACTCGAAGAACTCAACACCCGTAGAATGGAACTGGTTCAGGGCCAACGCGAAATCCGCGATAGCCTTCTCCGTGCCGTCGTCATCCTCGAACGCGCAGAATCCCAAAGCCGCAAAGAAGTAGAACAGATGCACGAGACCCGCCAAGTTTTCAGTGAACAGCTCTCCGAAATTAATAACATCGCCCCTTCCGAATGGTCCGCCTCCGATATCGAAGGGGAACTCTCCAAGGCTCTAGCTAAGGTCGACCAAGCCCAAGCGATTTACACCCAATCCCGTGCCAAACTCGACGCTCTCCGTGGACGTGACCTCGAGCCCTCCACCGAAGATGGCTCTTCCCCCTCGAGCTCATCCAACGCTCAAACTTCCGACTCCTTTGTCTCTAACTTCGCTCGCGGTCTGGCCTTCAATCTTCCCTTAATTCTCTCACTTCTTGCCGCTTTAATTCTCTACAATATTCTGAAATAGATAAAACAGGGCGTCTTCACCCCAGCCAGTAGCCTCCGAATTCCCTACTTGCCAGCCGCGCTCAGTCAGCCGGCGCATAGAATCTCATCTCTAAATCCCTAGGTCTTTATAGTTATCCCCAAGGAGTCGTGAATAGCCAAATGGTGGATCTTGCTCCTCCCCATAGATTTTTTAGATTCAATAAGTGAATCTTCCGAGCTTTAGGCGTGATCCCATTCGAGAAGAGCTACGCCGTGTCACCAGAGAGTCATCTCGACTCGGTCATACCACCCGTCGCCTCGTCGAAGAAGCATCCGTCATTCCTTCCAATCGGAATCGCCCAATTTCATCCGTATCGCCGACTTCCATCACACGCCACAGCCCTGTTCTCCTTGTCGAAAGTAGGTTAGCAAGACGTAAGGTCGTCTTCGCAGCCACCGCAGCGCTGATCTTAGCTTGGATCCTCTTCCGGCTCGTGGCGGGTTGGTCCGCCTAGCCCAAACCTATTTTTTCTTATCAGGCTTGGCCGCTTTGGCGGGCTTAGCAGGCTTCGCGTCTTTAACCGCTTTGGTCTTTTCCTTGGTCTTGGTCTCGTCGACCACATCATCCGCCTCAGGCAAAGGACGAACCACCCACTCCAAAAGAGCAAGCGGTGCCGCGTCCCCAAGACGATGGCCCAACTTTAATATCCGCGTGTAGCCACCCGTACGATCCATGAAACGAGGAGCAATTTCCGCAAATAGCTTATGCACCAGGTCGGTTTCGTGCAGGGCTGCAATCGCCATGCGACGATGATGCAGGCTCCCCTTTTTTCCAAGGGTAACCAACTTTTCCGCTACAGGTCGTGCCGCCTTCGCCCGAGAAACGGTTGTGCGCACCCGCTCATGTCGAATCAGCGAGCCGACCAGATTGGCCAGCATGCTGTCCCGATGTTGCGATGTCCGCCCTAGCTTAAGGGTGTTCCGACGATGTCTCATGCTTGACCATTCGCCCCCGCCGCTTCGATCGACGCCACAGGAATCGTCAAGAGTGAAGCATCAAACTTCATTCCCAGCGAAAGTCCCAGCGAGGTCAACTTATCCTTGATCTCGTTCAGCGATTTTTTGCCGAAGTTGCGGTACTTCAGCATCTCCGCTTCCGACTTCAGGGCCAAGGCTCCTACCGTAATAATATTTGCGTTGTTCAAGCAGTTGGCCGCACGCACCGAGAGCTCGATCTCGTTCACGCTCATCGCCAGCAACTTCTTCAGCGCGGTGTTCTCCACGGGGGCTTCGAATTTAACCTCTTCGAATTCAATCGGCTCTTTGTCAAAGTTAGCAAAGATATCCAAATGATGCCGCAGGATGCCTGCCGAGTGGAGCAAAGCCTCATCGGGAGTCAGACGACCATCCGTCCAAACTTCCAAGACGAGTTTATCGTAATCGGTCCGTTGACCCACACGGGTATTCTTCACTTCGTACTTCACTTTTTTCACAGGTGAGAAAAGCGAATCCACCGGGATTAACCCGATCGGAGAATCTTCCCTTTTGTTCTCGTCCCAGGTGGCATATCCGCGTCCCACCCGTACTTCCAGTTCGGCTTCGAACTTGGTCTTTTTATCAAGGGTACAAATCACCTCCTTCGGATTGAGCACTTCCACCCCAGCATCCAGCTCGATATCCGCTGCGGTGACCGGTCCTTCTTTATTCACCTTGAGCGTCAGCAAGCGAGGCTCACGGTTCGGTAGTTTAAATTTTAATTTCTTCAGGTTGAGGACGATCTCGGTCAGATCCTCCACCACGTGTTCAATTGTGCTAAATTCATGCTGTACGCCGTGAATCTTCACACTGGTGATGGCCGCACCTTCCAAGGAGCTCAGCAGAACTCGGCGAATGGAATTGCCCAGAGTATGGCCATAGCCAGCCTCGAAGGGTTCCGCGGTAAATTTCGCGTAGGTTTCGGTTGCGCCCTCTTCATCCTTTTGCAGGCGGTTGGGCAGTTCGAATCTTCCTAATCGTAGTGGCATAGTCTTTTTCTCTTTCCGGTTGGGTTACCCCTTCCCCGCTACCTGGGAAAGGGACCGACAACCGTGGTTGTTGTGTTTTTTCTCACCGCCGGTAGCGGGCGGTGAAAGGGATGGCGATTACGACCTCGAGAATAATTCCACGACCAACTGTTCGTTGGCCACGGGACTGATCTCCTCGCGGGTCGGAATCCGAGTTAAGGTTCCTTTAAAACTTTCTTTATTCAGCGTCAACCAATCGGGCACGGGGCGAATTTGGGTTGTTTCCAGTCCACGCGTCCCCAGTTGGCGGGATTTAGGATTGTCCCGGACTTCGATCACGTCCCCCGTGCGGCATCCGTAGCTAGGGATAGTCACCTTCTTGCCGTTGACCGAGATATGACCATGGGAAACCATCTGCCGCGAAGAGCGCCGCGTTGCACTGAATCCCAGATGATCCACGATTGAATCCAAGCGTGTTTCCAAAAGTTGCAACATCTTCTCGCCTGTCACTCCGCGACTCTGTACCGCTTTCTGGTAGTACAAACGGAACTGCTTTTCTAAAATACCGTAGCTGTACTTCATCTTCTGCTTCTCGCCCATGGCGATGGCATAATCAGACTGCTTGCGACGGCCTTTTGCCCCGTGAACTCCTGGTGGGAAATTACGACGCTCGAGAGCTTTCGAGGGACCAAAAATCGGCTGGCCGAAACGGCGGTTGATCTTGTCGCGGGATCCTGTGTAGCGGGCCATAAAATTCTCTCCTTATACCCGACGCGCTTTGCGCATCCGGCAACCATTGTGCGGTACGGGGGTTACGTCCCGAATCGTGCTCACCTCTAAACCGACTGCCTGCAAGGCACGGACGGCTGATTCGCGACCCATTCCTGGACCTTTGACACGAACCTCCACCTCTTTAACTCCGTGGGCCATCGCCTGACGACTCGCATCCTGCGCCACCACTTGAGCCACATAGGCAGTAGACTTTTTCGATCCACGAAAACCCATCTTCCCAGCGCTCGACCAAGAAATCACATTGCCCTTGAGATCGGTGATCGAAACCACCGTGTTATTGAAAGTTGCTAGAACATGAGCCACCGCATTATGAATCTGCTTCGCCCCTTTAATCTTCGGAATCTTGACCTTCGAAGCGTCTTCCAATCCATCCAAAGTCAGACTTTCGGGTGAAAGAATCACCTCCGCTTTAGCCGAATCCTTTCCGCCTGAAGCCTTGCCCCCTTTGGCACCCTTACCTTTTTTCGCTTTGGCCGCATCCGGATGTGCTGCCTTGGCTTTGCCCTCTTCCGCTTTGGTTGCGGCTGACTTTACTTCTGGTTTCTTCTCGTTTTCGCTCATACAAAATTAGGTCTTAGCGGCCTTGGTTTCCTTGCTTCGGATGACCCCAACGGTCTTCCTTGGACCCTTCCGGGTCCGCGCATTCGTCGAGGTCCGTTGACCACGCACCGGCAAGCTCTTGCGATGCCGAATACCACGGTAGCAGTTGATCGTTTGCAGACGTTTGAGATTTTGCTGAGTGTCCCGCCGCAAATCTCCCTCAATCAGGAAACGATTCCGCTGAATCACCCCGATGATCCGGTTGATCTGCTGATCGGTCAGGTCTTTGGCACGTAAATCTGCAGGAATCTCCGCCTCTTCCACAACTTGCCGAGCACGAGTCGCACCAATTCCATAAACGTAACGCAAGCTGTACTCAGCTCTTTTTTCCCCAGGAATATCAACTCCAAGTACGCGTGGCATAGATTTAGATCAGCCCTGCCTCTGCTTCAAACGAGGATTCTTTTTGTTGATGATGTAGATACGTCCACGGCGCCGCACGACTTGGCAGTCGCTGGTTCTACGTTTGATTGAAGCTCGAACTTTCATAAAATGAATAGCCGAACAACATATCAAAACACCCTTCCCTTGGCAAGCCCCTTATTCCAAGTACCTTCAAACATCTTGCACCACCCCAGCCCTGCTCCCCTTGACTTAATGAATCCCTTCTTTTCTATCCCTAATAGGCTGTAGCCTAGCTGCCTGCACCTCATGATCCGTAACCTCATTTTCGACTGGTCCGGAACCCTTGCGGACGACCTCGCCCCAGTTCTCGCCGCCACCAATCACGTCTTCGGCCTTCACGGCAAACCCCTCTTCACCCGAGAAACCTTTCGCGAAAAGTTCTACCTACCCTACCAAGGCTTCTATCGAGAACATTTCCCCGAAGTTCCCATCGGGGATCTAGAAAAGGTTTTCCTAGAGAAGTTTCGCCAAGACCACCACTCCGTCTCCCTCCTCCTTGGCGCCAAAGAGATCCTTGAGTACTGCCAAGTCCATCAACTCCCCACCTTTCTTCTCAGCACCGTCCATACCGACGATTTCGCCCATCAAGCCAAGCGCCTTCAAGTGCAACACCTCTTTCGCAAGACTTACACCAGCATCATCGATAAACGCGAGGCCATCCACGCCATCCTCGAGGAACAGCACCTCCGACCCGACGAAACTCTCTTCGTCGGTGATATGGAACATGACATCGAAACCGCCCACCACGGCAACATCCGCTCCTGCGCTGTCCTTACGGGTTACGATTCTCTTAAAAAACTTCAACGCGCCCTGCCCGACCATGTCTCTGACGATCTATTCGGCGTCATCGAAATTCTCCGTCGCCACTCCGCTCCCGAGAAAACTCCTCCCATCCCCACCGTTGGCGCCCTCATCGTGGGATCCGATAAAAAGCTCCTGATGGTCCACACCGTCAAATGGTCAGGCCTCTGGGGTATTCCTGGAGGCAAAATTAAAGGAGGCGAATCCTCAGAGGATGCTCTCCGACGCGAGATTTTAGAAGAAACAGGACTTCCCATAGAGAAAATTGAATTTGCCCTTGTTCAAGACTGCATCCTTTCGAAGGAGTTCTACAAACCAGCCCACTTCGTCCTCCTTAACTACCTTGCCACCACTTCCCAATCTGCAGTCATCCTCAACGCAGAAGCGGATGAGTATCGTTGGTGCACGCTAGAAGAGTGCTATCAACTCCCCCTCAACACCCCCACGCGCATCCTGCTCGATTGGTATAAAAAGAATCGCTAGGGCCAACCCCACCGCCTGCCACCTGCCCTAACTTACGCTTCCTTTTTTCAAGCAACGTTGGATGATCGTTCCATGAGCTGGCAATCCTCTCCCTACAAAATCGATGCCGTCGCGGGCCAAACCCTTGCCTTCTGCAGTTGCGGCCAAACCAAGAACCCGCCCTACTGCGATGGCTCCCACAAAGGGTCAGGCAAAGTCCCCAAAGTGGTTACGATAGAAAAAGACGGGCCGATCTGGGCCTGCGGCTGCGGCAAAACAAAAAACTCACCCTTCTGCGACGGCTCGCACAAGGGCTGAATTTCTTAGCGAGTTCCCATCCCGACACCCTGAACCGTCTGAAATACTTTGCCCTCAGTCTTGATCGACGGGGCAATAATAATCTCGGTCTCCTGAAACTCTTTCAGTGTCCGTGCCCCCACATTTCCCATGCAGGTGACAATCGCTCCCACTAGATTCTGAGAACCGTCATCTAGGGTCGCTGGACCAAACAATATCTGCCGTAAACTGCCCGTCACCCCCACCTTGATCCTCGTCCCCCTTGGCAAGTTCGCATGCGGTGTGGCCATGCCCCAATGATTTCCACGGCCAGGCGCCTCTTCCGACCTCGCAAATGCACTGCCAATCATCACCGCATCCGCCCCGCAGGCGAAAGCTTTGCAGATATCCCCGCCCTTATTCATTCCCCCATCGGTAATAATCGGGACATACCGTCCCCGTTTTTTGAAATACGCATCCCTTGCCGCTGCACAATCGACCGTCGCCGTTACCTGCGGCACTCCCAACCCCAGAACCCCGCGAGTGGTACAAGCCGCCCCAGGGCCTACTCCCACCAGCAATCCCGAAATCCCTGCCTCCATCAACTCTAGACTCACCCCATAGGTCACGGTGTTCCCCACCAAAACAGGAATCTTCATCGTCTTACAAAACTTAGCCAAATCGAAGGTCTTATACTCCGAAGAAATATGCCGCACCGTAGACACGGTCGACTGAATCACAAAAATATCCGCTCCCGCTTTTTGGGCGATAGCCCCATACCGCTCCGCCTTCTGCGGGATGGCAGATACCGCCGCCACAATCCCCGCTCTCTTCATCTCTTTAATCCGCTTCGCAATCAGCTCCTCGCGAATCGGCGGCAGATACATTTTCTGGATCAAATGCGTGCTCGTCTCCTTATCTCCCTTGGCAATCTGCTCTAAAATAGCGCTGGGATCTTCATAGCGAGTCTGCACCCCCTCCAAATTCAAGACCGCCAACCCCCCCATTTTCCCCATGGCCACCGCAAATTTCACATCCACCACCCCATCCATCGCCGACGCCAGGATTGGTACCTTGAAAGTATGTTTCCCAATCGAGAAATTGCAGTTCACCTCATTCGGGTTGATCGTCACATCCCCAGGCACCAGCGCGATCTCGTCAAATCCATAGGTCACCCGCGCTTGCCTGTTTTTACCAATCCAGAGTCCCATAACTTATTTCCTTTCAGCCGATACCGCATCCAAAGGGCGTCGCGCACCACACTTCCGACATCGCAAGGAGTACCACGCGTGCTCCCGTTCGTTCTGATTGCCGCAAACCGGACAAACCACCTTTTCTTTGGACCGCCGGGTTAAAAGGGATGCTTTCCATCCACCAAACATCCACAGAAAGAAAACGAAGCCAAGAAAAAGACACAGGTAAAGAAGAAGAAGTTGTGAACCATTCAAGCTCATCATAGGGACTCCATCGCGCGATTATCCACCGCCCAGAGAATTCTCACCCTCCCCCACTCCACCCATTTGCCTGGGGTCGGTTCAAACCTCCAAGAACGCAATAAATTCGACGCGTCTCGGTCCACGACCGGATCCCCAGTCGTTCCCTCCAGACAAACAAAACGCACCGCGCCATCCTCATCTACCCCAATCCTCGCGGTTGTCGGTTCCAGCGCAGTCGCACTTTTCATCGCAGGGAGTTGAATCGGCTTTGTTGGCTTCCGATTCTTTAAATCGCCTGCCAACTCAAACCAAGATTCTGGAACCGCCCGACCCACCGCCACCGCGGATTTTTCCCGCCTACCGTTCCGATAAAAACCCAACGAGGTGGTCGCTCGCACCGCCAAGGGTGCATCCCGCCCCAATTGGCTCGGGCGGTAACCCCCAACTGTAAAACTCTTCTGCGACGGCCAAGACAACTCCTCCCAAGGCAAGGTTACCGCCCCAGCCATTCGAGTTGGTCCCTCTTTGGGGAGCACAATCGCTGAGGGCTCGTATAAACTAGCTAAACCCATCTCATTGTCCTCCCTCAGAAAAAGGGAAACTTTTCCCGCGCCTGGAACAGGAATGGGAGAAAACTCTCCAGGATCTCGAAATAGCGAAAACGCTAAAGCGTGTGCCCCCAAGGAGAGAACTAAAAAGCCCGCTAGACGCCGACTCATCCGAGAAGGAAGCCTCCAACTCATGGCGTCGAAGAGGCGGAGCGGGATGCAAGCACTGCCGAAAGTCCGTTCTGCACTACCGCATCTAAGATCTGTGCCACCACCCCATGCCGCAGTTCACGATCCGCACGTATCACCACCACTCCCCGCGGTTCGGATCGAGCAATCCTCGCCAACTCCACTCGCAGTTTCACCAGATCCGTAGCACGGTCATTGAAAAAGATTTGCGGAGTTAATCCCGCCGTCGCCGTAATCACATATCGCGTATCGTTTACCCCACCCTTCGATTGTCCAGGAGTCGGTGGATCTACCACAATCCCGGGTTGAAACACAAAACTTGAGGTCAAAAGAAAAAAGATGAGCAAAAGTAAGATCACGTCGACCAAGGGGGCCATATCCAGCGGACCCCGCAAAATCCGGACCGAGGTCCGGACCTTCATGCCTTAGGCTTCTCCGAGCGTAACTCGGTCGTCACTGGCGTCTTTAGGCTCGTGGGCCTATTGCGACCACCCTCTTTCAAAATTTGAATCATCTCAATCCCTGCTCGCTCCATGTCGTTCACTTCTGAACCCATCCGCGAAACCAGATAGTTGTAGGCCACATAAACAGGTATCGCCACTACCAACCCCGCCGCTGTCGTCAGCAACGCCTCCCAAATTCCTCCCGCCAACTCACCCACTGGCACCGTCCCTCTCGCCCCGCCTACCGTTTGAAAAACGTGAATCATCCCCGTCACCGTTCCGAGCAAGCCCAGCAGAGGAGATACGTAGCCCACCGTCGCCAAAATCGAGATATTCTTTTCCAGCCTCGGCACCTGCAACTGGGCCACTTCTTGTAACGACTCTCGCAAATCTGCCAGAGGCATCTCCCGCTTGAGCAGTCCCGCCTGAATCACCCGCACTGCAGGTCCGTGGGCCTCGTCGCACCTCTCCAACGCCTCCTGATAACGACCCTCTTTTACCAAAGAAGCAATTCCCTCTAAGAATGGATCCAGCGGAGCCCCCATACGCCGATATTCCAAAATCCTTTCCGCGAAAACTGCCACCGCCACCACACTCGCCGCCAAGATGACCCACATAATCGGGCCTCCCAGTCTCATGAGCTCAAGCAAAGTAGATGGCATAACCTCTTTCTAAACCTTTTTCCCTTGGGAAGCGACTCTCCTAGCAATTTCTTTCCCCATTTCCCCCGTCCCGACACTCTTCTCCCCTTTCGCCGCAATATCTCCTGTTCTCCACCCCTCCGCAATCGCACCCGCCACGGCAGACCGAATCGCTCGCGCCACCTCAGGTTGCGCTAAACTCATCTCAAACATCAGCGCCAAAGACAAAATTTGCGCGATAGGATTTGCTATTCCTTTCCCCGCAATGTCAGGAGCCGATCCTCCAGCAGGCTCATAAAGGCCAAAGCTCCCTTCACCCAAAGATGCGCTGGGTAGCATTCCCAAGGAACCGGCCACCGCCGCCGCCTCATCACTCAACATATCTCCAAAAAGATTTTCACAAAGAAGCACATCAAATCGGCTTGGCTCCCTCACTAGTTGCATCGCCGCGTTATCTGCATAAATAAAATCTAAGGTTATTTCTGGATGCTTCGCCGCCACTTCACGGACCACTTTTCGCCACAGTAGGCTCGTCTCTAAAACATTCGCCTTATCCGCCAAGGTCACCCTCTTTTTGCGAAACGCCGCTGCCCGAAAGGCTACTTCTGCCACCCGCTCAATCTCATAGGTTTCATAGACCATCGTATCCACCGCTCGCTCCCCTTTGGGGGTCTTGGTCGTCTCCTTCGGTTTCCCGAAATAAAGTCCTCCCGTCAGCTCCCGCACCACCAGCAGATCAAATCCGCCCGCCACCCGCTCCGCCCGTAAAGGAGAACAACCCACCAGCTCAGGATAGAGAACCGCAGGCCGCAGATTCGCGTACAGCCCAAATATTTTACGCAACGGCAAGAGCGCTGCCCGCTCAGGTTGCTCATTGGGCGGCAAAGCCTCCCACTTCGGTCCCCCCACGCTCCCAAAGAGCACCGCTTTCGCCGAACGACAAACCTCAATCGTCTCCTCAGGTAAGGCACTTCCTCGCGCATCGATCGCCGCCCCACCCACCAACGCCTCACGCCACTCCAGTTGAAATCCAAAAGCTTTCTCCGCCGCACCCGCCACCTCCCGAGCCGCCTTCATCACTTCAGGCCCAATTCCATCCCCTGCCAAAACTGCGATGATTTTCTTCGGCTCAGCCATCCTTTATTCCTAAATCACTCCTCTCCCCGACTCAAGCATTCGACAACCCTATCGTCTTCTCCCTAGCCTCAAATCGTGAGCTCCTCTGAAGCGCAAAACATTCTGCTCCACGCCCTCCAAGATTACCTCTCTGCCGTCTCCGCTCAGAAATTGCCCGATCGCCCCGATCTCATCCCCCACTGCCAACAATTAGAACTGCTCGCTGTGCAACTCGCTCCGCACCTCGACCCACGCCTCAACCACTTTCTCGAATCCAAAAGCTATCGAAAGGCGCATGACTACCTTGCCGCTCTGCTCTCCTCCAAGCTGGCCAAATCCACTCCTCCCCCCCAACCTTGCTCCTCATGAGCACGACCTCTCGCTACTACTACGTCGACGCCCAGAATCAGGCTGCTGGCCCCGTTACTTTAGCCGACCTCCAAAATCTCCAGTCCAACGGCACTATTCCTAACACCACCCTCGTCGCTCTCGAAGGCAGCCAAGATTGGGTTCCCTTCTCCACTCTGCCTCAACCTACCCAAGCCGTCCCACTCCCCCAGCCCACCACCCAACCTACACCCCAGCCCACACCCGATCCTGCTCCCGCTACCGCTTCAGAGAGTCAACCCGCCTGGGCCACTCAACTTTTACAAAAACTCGATCAACTTATTTCTACCAATGAAAAAATTATCCTCGCCGTAGAAAAAAGTGGCATCGCACGCCAGCCACTAACCCTCGTTCCCGCCACCGCTGCCCTGCATGCCGAGAAACTCAGTTTAAATCCAAGCACAAAAACAGGCATCGCCCAGCAGTCTCCCGTTCTTCACCCTGGATCCGCCCCTTCCGCCATTCCCCGCCCCACCCCTCTCCCCTCAGGAATCTCCACCACCCTCCCCGCCTTAGCCCGACCCACCAGCGCCACCACCCTCACCCCCATGGCTGTACCCGCTAACGCGGTCAAATCCCCCCTACCTCTTCCCTCCCTAGGTGCCGCCCCCGCACCCGCCCCTGCCAAACCAGGCAACCTCTTCAGCAAGTTCCTCAAAAAATAACCCTCCCCCTCAAAGGCTGGTCCTAGGTCCCAGCCTCCTTGCGTAAAAAATAGAGACCAGACTTCACTTCTTTTCACTTTTTTCTCAAACTTTTCCCCTTTTTGCTGTAGGGTCGAACATATGTCCTCGTCGAAAGTTAAAGCCAAGCATCCCCAGACACCCTCCCCAACCGAAACTACTCCTCTCGATCCCTCGCTCTCCTCCACTCCCGTTGAACCCCTCCCCCTCTCTCCCACCCTCGCCCCAGAGGAACTTGCCGCAAACGAGATCGCCTCCCTCAAAGACCAACTCCTTCGTACCCGCGCGGAATTCGATAATATCCGCAAACGCCTCACCCGCGAGAAAGAGGAATCCCTCCGCTACGCCAACCAAGCCATCCTCAGCGACCTCCTCCCCCTCCTCGATCACCTCGAGCTCGGCCTCCAAGCCGCCACCACTACCACCGACCCCGCATCCGTTGTCGCCGGAGTAAAACTAATCCAAAGCCAGTTCGATCGCTTCCTCACCGATCACGGTGTCACCCCAATCGAAGCCCTCGGAAAACCCTTCGACCCGAACTGGCACGAAGCCCTCAGCCAAGAACCTTCCCCTGGAAAACCTGAAGGTCTTGTCCTCCACCAACGCCGTCGTGGCTACAAAATCGGCGAACGCCTTCTCCGACCCAGTAGCGTCGTCACGGTGGGACCCTCCTCTACCCCCGCCTCCTAAGCCGTGTCCGCCAAAAAAGATTACTACGAAGTGCTCGGCGTTAGCCGCACCGTCACTCCAGAGGAAATTAAAAAGGCCTACCGCAAACTCGCCGTCCAACATCATCCCGACAAACATAAGGGCGATAAAAAAGCCGAGGAAAAATTCAAGGAAATCGGTGAAGCCTATGAGGTTCTCTCAGATCCCGAGAAACGCCCCGCCTACGACCGCTACGGCCATCGCGCCTTTGCGCCAGGCAGCGGTGGGGGCGGAGCAGGATTCCATGATCCCTTTGATGTTTTCCGTGAAGTCTTTAACTCAAGCGGAGGCGGAGCCAGTATTTTTGGAGATATTCTCGAAGGCGCTTTCGGAGGAGGCGGCGGTCGTCGCACCTCCCGCTCCAATCAAGGATCCGATCTACGCTACGATCTCGAAATCGATTTCCTCGAAGCAGTCCGCGGATGCGAAAAAGAGATCACCATCCGACGTCCCATGCCTTGCGCCAAATGCGATGGCACAGGAGCCTCTGCTGGCTCAAAAGCTGTCACCTGCCCCACCTGTCGTGGCCAAGGCCAAGTCGCAGTCAGTCGTGGATTCTTCTCCGTTGCCCAAACTTGCCCGAAGTGTCAGGGCTCAGGCCAATCTATCCAAAATCCCTGCAAGACCTGTCACGGGGAAGGTCGCGCCGAAGAGAACGCCCGCATCAAACTTAAAATCCCTGCAGGGGTCGATACCGGTTCTCGGCTCCGCTCCTCAGGCCAAGGCGAAGCTGGCGCCCGGGGCGGACCCGCAGGTGACCTCTATGTTGTCCTCTCCGTCCTGCCTCACCCTGTCTTTCAACGCGACGAGGACGACCTCCACTGCGACGTGCCTATCTCCTTTTGCCATCTCGCCCTCGGCGCAGAAATCAGCGTTCCTAGCCTCGAGGGAGAGCTAAAACTAAAAGTACCCGCAGGCACCGCCTCCAATAAAGTTTTCCGCCTCCGCGATCAAGGGGTCCCCTCAGTCTCAGGACGTGGAAGAGGCGACCTCCATATCCGCATCACCGTGGAAGTACCTAAGCACCTCACCCACGCTCAACGCGAAGCCCTCGAGCAGTTCGCCAAAACTTGCGACGAATCCACTCACCCCGAAGGCCGATCCTTCCTCGAAAAAGCCCGAAAACTTTTCCAATCCTAAACTCTATGCCTGGACATCGCTTCTATCAGCCCGACTTATCCGTCGCCTACCTCACCCCAGAAGAGTCCCATCATGCGGTCGATGTTCTTCGCCTACGAGTCGGAGACTCTGCTGCAGTTTTTAACGGTCAGGGAACCGAAGCCCGCATTCGCATCACCACCGCTTCTTCCGAGAAAGTCTCCTACGAAATTCTCTCCACTGCCCGCACTTCGCGCCCTGCCTCCCGCATCCGCTTCGGCCAAGCCCTGATTAAGCCCGCTACGATGGAACTTTTAATCCAGAAACTCACCGAGCTGGGCGTATCCGAAATCTGGCCCATTGCCTCCGAACGATCCGTTTCAAAACCCACCGGCGAAAAAAAATCTTCCTCCCGCTGGGATTCCATAGCCCTGGCTGCCTGTAAACAGTCAGGCCAGAACTGGCTTCCCACAATTCACCCATCCGCTCCCCTTGACACCTTTCTCTCTTCCCCCGATCCCGCCCCCGCCTCCTCGCGGATCATCGGTTCCCTCCAACCCGACGCCCAACCTCTTCCCCGGCTCCTCAGCGAAATCCGTGCCACCGGCAAGGCACCCGCCCTCGACCTACTCATCGGCCCCGAAGGCGATTTCACCCCCGCCGAAGTTGGGCGTGCTAGGGCGGCGGGCTTTCGACCCGCCTCTCTTGGACCTCTCGTCCTCCGCTCCGAAACCGCATCTCTCTTTCTCGCATCCGTCTTACACTACGAATTCAATCTCCCCCATTGAAGCCACTCCTCATTTGCACCGATTTCGACGGCACCCTCGCAAGCGAAGATCCTACAGCCCCTCTCGCCCCAGATTTTTTTGCTTGGCTCATCAAGGCTCGGAAAGCTACCTCCGTCTCTTGGGTCGTCGCCACGGGACGCTCTTGGGAAAGCCTTAAGGAGGCCCTTGTCTTTCATCAAGCTCCGCTCCTCCCAGACTGGGTCGTAGCCGTCGAACGCGAAATCCATCAGGTCAAAGATCAGCAAGCCCACTCTCTTCAAGAATGGAATCAGCCATGCACCGATGCCCACCAAGCCCTTTTCGGTCGCCACGGAGCCCTCTTTGAACAGATCGAGCGTGAAGTTGGATCCCATGACGATGTCACCGTTATTCCAGATGCAGGCACCATCGGCCTTATCGCTGGATCCAAAGAAAGCATCGCTCGCACCCACTCCCTCGTTAGCGATATCCTGCAGAACCATCCCGAGATCGCCACCGTCCGCAACGGTCCATACTTTCGCTTTTCCCACGTCGACTACCATAAAGGCTCCTGCCTCGCCCATATTCAAAAGCTCCTCGATCTCGATCCAGCCTCCACTTTTATCGCAGGGGATAACCTGAACGACTTGCCTATGCTCCAACCAGAATTCGGTCGCTACCTCGCCTGCCCCTCCAACTCTGTGCTCGAGGTCATCGAACAGGTCAAAAAAGAGGGGGGATTTATTGCTAAAAAAGAAGCGGGCGCGGGTATCGCTGAAGCTCTCCACCATTTTTTCCCACTTTCCTAATCTTTTTTCACAAGATCTTTCATTTCCTAGAATTCCGACTTCTAGATTGACCTCTTTTCTCTACTCTTAGAGCAATGCCTCGCCGTACCGACCTCAAATCGATCCTCATCATCGGCTCG
>CAJBOM010000197.1 GCA_903956835.1 uncultured Verrucomicrobiota bacterium | reverse complement strand
TGTCCTGCGCTTGCACTTGCAGCACCGGGACGGGATTTTTAGTGGGGAGATTTTCCCCGTCGGCAACAAACCTGATGGTGCCAGTATTACAGGATTCCAGTCCCATCATTTCAAGGATGACTCTGGGTTCCTGATCCTCTACCGCGAATTGAAAGCGCCCGCGATCGGAAAGGTAAAAATTCACTTCGCTCTTGATGCCCATCTTGTTTTGACCAGTTTGAGCGACGATTCTGGTGTGATTGCAAAGTGCGCTGGCCAAGAAACTGTTGAGGTAAGCCTCGCGGCCCCAGGGAGCTTCCGATTCTTCAAATACGAGCGGAAATGATAAGGGATGGGATGAGTTGTTCTGGCAAAGGCTTTCCTTGATGATACGAATCTTTGCCTCCCTCTGTCTCTTTGGCACGACACTGCTCCAAGCGCAGGCTGCTACGAACATTCCCACTCCAGCCCCTTTGCAGGTTATGAAGAGTGGCGGCGATGTTCAGATACGAAGTCCGTTTTACGATGGCAAAGATCTTCTCATCTGGATCGGCCTTGGACTGAACCATCAGATTAATTCGCGCTCTACCTTCCTGGTGGATTCTGCCGCACCGATGTCTGAGCAAATACCTTCGAATGCCCTGACGATTCATGGAAACGGCGACGATGCTGCGGCATGGCGGATTAACAGTAGCCCCATTGGGGCCAATCACGGTGTGGAGGGGGTGTGCGAGATGACCAGCGTGAGTCATGGTTTGACGATCGCAGATTTGGGGAGCGAGTGGTGCGACGAAGGCGGGCAAAGATTCTACCTGATCAAAATAGTCTCCTCCGATTCCCTTTGGTTTCTTGGCAAGAATTCGGCCAGCGCCCCTTTCTGGAAGTTTGACACTGTTCCCACCGGCCAATCTCTAACCGCTTCGCTGAGCAAGAGGATGCTTCCTTTCAGCAAATATCTCGTGACCCAATTACGGCCTGCGTGCCGGATCCGCCGCCAAGATTATCTGATAAACGGCAACAAGCCCGTGAAGGATGGCCAGATGTCCACAGGCAGCTTTTTAGAAATTGCCGAGGAGTACGACATCATCAATCCGGGTTCGGTATTGGCGGACATCATTGCCCACCCAGGAATGGAGCGGAGCTTTATCGCTGATCATCTCGATGCAGTTCTGCGCAACGGAATCACCTATCGATTCTATCCCAACGGTTCTTGCGTCATCGACACGAAGTCCAAAGCTCTGCAATCGTTCAACTTGGTTGCGGCACTTTTCGTCATGACGGCCAAACTCACGACCATGCACACCTCGTATTCCCGAGAATACTACGTTCCCAAAACCAGACCTTTTATTCTGGGTGGAAGGGCATTCGACTTTCAGAGGATTCAGAATTGCGACAAAGATCTTTCGGAAGCCGTGCATTGGAAAGCCGATGGATCCTATGTGGAAAACCCTCAAAATCTGCCCGAGCGGTTCATCCAGTTTCTGGCTCGCAAGGAGAATGGCAAATCCATCCACGATGTCGGCTTCGCCTTGGGATACTCCCTAGTTCATGGCATCACCCAACCGCAGCAGCGCGCGGCCAACGCCAGCGAAGCGGGTTGGTTGAATACGAACATAAAAACCTACCCTACGGCCATGGATTCAAAGATGGGGGTGATTTCGGCCGGAATGGAATTTAATTGCATAGGCTATCGCGACTACTTTTCTCCCAGGGATTATCCGGATGCATCTTGCGTTTATTGGCATCCGGAGGGCGACGACGTTCTCGTTTATGCTGATTATCATCAAAAGCTCGACTCCACGCTGGTGAAACTTCCTCCGGAGTTCACCGGAAGGAAGATTGCCATTGTGGAGCAGACTCCATCGATCAATCTGCAGACGAAAGACATCGTTCCTTCCGCCGGCATTGCACTTTCAGTTGCGGAAAACTACGGATACATCGTTCTCAAACTCTCATCACCGTAAGTCAAACCGGCTTACTCCCGGCTCGCCTTATCTCTTTTCGATCGGAGGACAGTAAATCAACAGATGGGATAGGGCGTCGCTCTCGCCGATAAACAGTTCGCCATTATTCCCTGTGATCAGAGCATCCGCCTGATGTGCGACCCAAGTTTTCGGGATTTTGGCTCTCATCATCCCCAAGTCGCTCAGATCTCGTTTCCTTGGGTCGTACCGAACCAAATGGACCAGTTCATCATTGGATCCGCATAGCCCCCAGAGTATCCCATCGTGCCCAACGGTCAGGCTTCGGATATGGCTTTCATTGGCCGGTTTACCCAAAGAGATCAGCTGCTCGTCTTTGGGATCAAAAGCAAAGAGGTATCCATCCGCATATGTTCCCCCATAGACTATGCCGTCATCCGCCAAGACCAGAGCGCTGACGGTGTTGAGGTATTCCCGGCCTGGACTGACCGGTATTTTCATACTGGTTTTCCTAAAAACATCCTCTTGGGGCATATAGGCAATCAGGGTTCCATGCTGGCCAGAGAAATAGACATTCCCCCCCGCACAGAGAATTGCCCGGGAGACATTGCTCTGTTTTTTCACCGGATCGATGGTGACTTCCTTCACCGTCATTTTCCGTTTCTCCAAGTCATAGATGAAGAAACGACCAGAATGCTGCGAAAGGCCATAAATCTTTTTCTGATCCGCATCGATTGTCATGCAACCAATGCCGTCACCGGGCACAGCCACGCCTAGATCTTCAATTCCAGCCAACTCGGCAGAGGGAGGCTTGAAAAGCAGGCAGAATTCCCCTTTATCCCGATCATCCAAGCTTTGAATCAGCAGATCCTTGGCGAAAGCATCATAAAGATAAAGACGACCTGCTTGATCGGAACCGGTGGCAGGCATCGTTCCAAAGTAAATTCGCCCCTGCCGATCCGCTACCATGCTCCGGCATACCGACTCGCCCCCGCCGAACGTATTCAGCGGAATGAATCTTTTGGTCAATGGCAGGTAGAGAAATAAGTGGGATCTCTTCCCCGAGGTAGCTCCAAAGAGCGCTCCATGGTTTCCCATGGTGAGTGCAGTGATCGCACACTCATTTCTCGGAATGAGGGGCGTTCTGCCGCTCACCCCTAGCTCTTGGGCATAGAAGGTTCCCCGGGTGACAAAAACAGAATTTTGCGTCACGGTCGGAAAATGGTAACTGGACAGGAAAGGGCTAAGAGGAGACGACGGAACCTCCCGATAGCGCTCCTTGATTTGAGCCGGTAACTTTTTCTTGATGCCTGCCGGATTGAAAATTATGAGTTGGAGCGGATTTTGTTTTCCCGGTTGCTCGGAACCAAAATAAACATCACCGTTATGTCCGACGGTGGCTGCCACGGGAGTAGATATTTGGGCCAGTCCTTCCACCTGCATCCGCCCGTAGTAAGTCTTGGTCCCACTTTGAATATCGATCGCCGCGATATGGGAGCCAGGTTGACCGGAAACATAGTTTTTTGTTCCGAAGTAGAGGTTCCCGTTCTGCCCCACTGCCATGGTGCGTCCCAAGGGAACGTCCAGCGAATAAGCGCCCATTTTATCCTCCCCATAGAGCGTGCCATAATCTCGAATTTGCCCGTATTTCCCAATGGTGGGATCGAACTCAAAAACCCGTTGCCCGATCGCGCTGACCCCATAGAGCTTCACCTTGTCTGGACCTGCGATAAAATGCCAAACGCCATTGCCATCGTTCGTGCGCCATGAAGCGTTGGGGATCTGGAGCGGGAGCTTTTCCAACTTTTCCTCCTTCGGGGAGTAGCGGAGCAGAAAACCCTGACAGTCGGTGGTATAAGCATACCCACAGGCGCTGTAGCAGGGACCCATGAAATCATATTGGGAAATACGGCCCAGATCTTTGACCTCCCCGGTTTTAATTTTCACAACGATGAAGTGGGACTTTAAAAAGCTAGTGAGATAAAGCTCTTCCCTGTCTGGATTGTAGGTGAGCCAACGACAACCCCCTTTGGGAGAAACCACGCCAAAATCCTCCACCCCCTTGGTCTTAGGATCGTAAATGATCAGGCGGGAACCCTCAAAACACCGCGAGGCGTCATTATAAACATGCCAATAGTGATAAAAATCCTCGCCGGCTGGCGGGGCCGTCATATGGGTCGCCGCGAAAACCTTCCCCTCGTCCCCGATGCAGATAGCCGTATGAATTTTTGAATGCGGATGACGTAGACTGCCTGCAGGAGATGGCATGATTTTTCCCAGATCAGCGATGTCCGCAAATCGGTCCGCATCCGGGTCGTAGCAGATCAACTGGGCGGAAATCCCCGGCTGGTCTTGCTCCGCGCTCAGGCCCAGATAAATCTTCCCGTCTTTCCCCGTAGCCGCCGAATAAATCACATTATGGTGGGGCTTCCCCTCAATGATCCGAGCGGTGATCAGACGTTGATCTACGATGTTATCTTTACCCAAGACAGGCTCCGAGGCCGATTGATGGTCTTCCTGATCTTTTTTTCCACGGCTGGATGCTTTTCTTTCCATGATGGATGCCTCTCTTTAAGAGTCAGGCCTTGGCGTCGTTTCCGGCGTGGCTGACATAGGCGGCATAGAGTTTCGCATCTTCGGGCCGGATACCTTCGAATTGGATATCCAGTCGGACGCGTCCGTATTTTTTTTCTAGGGCCGAAGCGCCCTTCCAACGCACTGGCACACGCAGGCCGTTTTCCATGATGGCAACTGGATCTTCACACCCTGGAACCGGACGAAATCCCTCATCGACCAAGCGGACTTGCAGGCAGGTATGCTCCCCCAATCCATCCACATTGAGAAAGACATGGGCGGTACCATGGGTGATCTGGATCGGGCAGGTGATAACCCGGTGAGGGGGCCGAGCCTCACGGTTTAAACAGCCCGCTAGGTTTTCAGAGCGGAAGGCTTGGATCCATCCAAAACGATCCCTAGGCCAAGAAACCACGAAAACGCCCTGACTTTCCACCGATCGCCAGTTTGAAAACCAGTAAAGCGTACGGTCTTCGTGATTGATCATTCCCTGGCCTTGGACCAGACCCGGGGAAATTCCAATCAGACTGCCCGGCATCTCACGTGCGGATAGAAATGGAAAATCAGGAATCGGTTCGTGAAAGTGAATCGCATCATGGGAGACGGCCAACCCAAGATCCATACAGACAAGGCGGCGATCCCGCGACGGATGCCCATTCCACATGCCATAGATACCAAGAATGACATTGCCTCGATTCGACATGGCTGCTCCCAGATGGACTTCCTTCTCATGATTTACGTTGGCGGAAGTAGAGGGACCCGTTTGGTCCCCTGCCCGATTCATTCCCAAAGCCGAAATCGGCGACCAGTGGTCGAAATCGGCGGAGACAAAAGTGCAGAGGGCACGGGCCATGACCTTGCTGTGCGGCCAAGAAGGCTGCTGCCCGTTGAGATAGTACATTCCCCGATGTTTCATGAGACCTGACATCTCCAAGCTGTGACCCAGCGGATTTCTGGAGGAGAGCGTCCATCGAAGTCCGTCGGAACTAAACGCCGCGCCCCAATATACATTGCTCCCCAGCCTCTTGCGGATTTCTGGATCCGGCGTGACCGCTTCAAAGATCATTTTAAACCGACGGGCAGGATCAGTTTCTTCGGGATCG
>CAJBOM010000196.1 GCA_903956835.1 uncultured Verrucomicrobiota bacterium | reverse complement strand
CTTAGCCATCTGAGCACGGCTCTTCTCCTGTTGGGCCTCCTGTCTCTCGAAGCTGCGCTGGCTCTCGGCCATCATTTCCCTGGATTCGCGATCGCGGAGAGCGACTGATTCCTGAACTGTGTCTACGTGAAGAGCGCGGACGCGACTAGCTTCGTACGCTTGCTGGGGTTGGGTGGGGGTGTAGGTGATTTTGTATTCTTTATTTTGGATGTTGGATTGGTGGAAGGGCTTGGAGTCGGTGTCGTCGTCGTCCGCTTGGGCCAAGCGTTTCGGTCCGCCAAAGTCGATGGTGGAGGTAGGGGTGATTCTTGATTCTTGATGTTGGATTTTTGATTGGTACGAGTTTTTGTAGCCGTAATCGTTGGCGGAGGCGGGGGCGATTCTTGATTCTTGATTTTGAATTTTTGATTGGTGGAAGGGTTTTGAGTCGGTGTCGTCATCGTCGTCCCAGGCGAAGCATGGGCTGGCTAGTAGAAGGGTTAGGAAGAAGAGCAAAATAGTTGAGGTGGCCCTACTACGCTCAGTCTCGGTAAACCTCGCTGAGCTACGAAGGGTTTTTAAGATGAAGGTGGCCCTACTACGCTCAGTCTCGGTAAACCTCGCTGAGCTTTCTCCTTCGCCAAGGCTTCGGAGAACGCGTCGAAGGGTTTTTAAGGTTAAATATTTCCGGTTCATGGACGAAATAGTGACAGATGGGGTAGGACATTTAGGGGGGTAGCCCTACTACGCTCAGTCTCGGTAAACCTCGCTGAGCTGCGAAGGGCGCCCGCAACGGGCGGGGGGAGATTAGGGATTAAGGAATTAAGCCCCGACGCGGGTCGGGGTAGAGTCGCTAAGGGCGGGAAGGGGAGGAAACGGGGTGGGGGTTGTAAAAAGAGGGAGTTGTGCTTAATTGACTAAATGCGAAACCTCATCCTATCCGCTTTCCTCTTTGCCTCGGCCTTTCAGACTGCGTTGGGGGAGCAGTACCTTTATGATGACTGGATCTTTGATGGCGAAGACGGCGTAGCCACCATTACATTCTATATGCGAATGACTGGTGATGGAGTGGTGATGATACCCAGTGAAGTAGCCTCTTATGATTATAGAACGGATCAATTTTACGGGTATACCGTGAAAGCGTTGGGGGATGATTTCTTGAGTGGTTATCCCTCCGTGACTAGCGTAATTATCCCCAACAGCGTGACCAGCATTGGAAGTAATGCGTTCTCTGGTTGCACCAGCCTAACCAGCATTACCTTGGTTGATGGATTACCTGCAATTGGGTCTGGTTGGTTTGCGGGAATACCTGTCACCAGTATCACCATCCCTAACAGCGTGACCAGTATTGGGAGTGGCGCGTTCTCTGGTTGCACCAGCCTAGCGAGTGTTACCATCGGCAACAGCGTGACCAGTATTGAGAGTGGTACGTTCTCTGGTTGCACCAGCCTAACCAGCATTACCTTGGTTGATGGATTACCTGCAATTGGGCCTGGTTGGTTTGCGGGAATACCTGTCACCAGTATCACCATCCCTAACAG
This sequence comes from uncultured Verrucomicrobiota bacterium, assembly GCA_903956835.1. Classification (GTDB taxonomy): domain Bacteria; phylum Verrucomicrobiota; class Verrucomicrobiia; order Methylacidiphilales; family Verrucolacustridaceae; genus Verrucolacustris. The sequence goes on along the minus strand of CAJBOM010000196.1, from coordinate 7,607 downwards.
CGTGACCAGTATTGGGAGTGGTGCGTTCTCTGGTTGCCCCAGCCTAACCAGCATCATCATCCCCAACAGCGTGACCAGTATTGGAAGTAATGCGTTCGCTTCTGCCACCATCCTGCAAAGGGTTTTTCTGCCTGCACGATTCGGGACAACCTATCAAAACTTTGGCCTAACATCTGCACAAGTAATTCTTTATGATCCATCGAACCTCGGCATGGAGGCTATGTTTTTATTAGGTCAGCAAAACGTAATTTCAAATCCCAACACCCATAATCTCTATACATCTGTGCAGTACAGTGACAACTACACTGCTGGTCAAACTGCCGGAAGGAGTGAGGTGACGAGTTTTCCATCTTCGTACAACCTTTATACCGCCACTCAGTACGGCAATAACTATAACGCTGGTCAACAAAACGTAATTTCAAATCCCAATACCCACAATCTCTACACCACTAGCCAGATTCAGAACATGGCGGTGGGGGATCTGGTCTTAACTAGGGAAGTGAACGGAAACTTTGTCCTTAATTATGACATTGAACAGAGCGATGACATGGCTAATTGGACTGTTTATTCGGCCAACAGACAAATCGTAAAGCTCCCAGCAGACAAAGCCTTCGTTCGGATTAAGGCGAAGCAGTGATGAGGGCGACAGGATTAAAAAAACACGGTCTTTTGATTATTATACTGAGTGCTTTGGTATTTCCCAATGTCAGGGCAGATTCTCTGTTGATCAATAGTCTTGGATCTGAGCCGTTGCTGATAACCCCTAGCAACACGTATAATTTTATGTTCAGCGATATTGATAGTGTGGCTTGGACTTCGACTTCATCTGTTTCAGCGCCCAACTCAAGCGGGTTTTATATTAACAGTTACACCGATGTGGATGCACTTGTTTCACCGCCTGACTCATGGACGGTTAGGATGTATCAAACCTCAAATGCGACGGAGGCCAACCTGTTTGCAGACCTTGGTAATACTCAATCCTACACGACTACGAACCCCTTTGGCTGGTCTTTGAATAATGGAATATCCAATGATATGGGAGGGGCGTTACAAATCACGATGGACGCTGGCACGGCTCAAGTAAGTGAAATCGGGATCAATGTCGTGAAAGATGGAACACTCTTTCAGAAAATATACGTTTTTGCTGTTCCAGAGCCGAGTGTCACCAGCCTGCTGTTAATTGGAGGCATAGGCTTGTCCATTGCCAGTAAAGCGTTCGTTCGGATTAAGGCGAAGTAGTAAGCAAAGTTAGAACGAAGGTAAGGATGGAAACGGGGTGGGGTGCTCTCTTACCCCTTGCTCGCTCAATATGAAGAGCTTTGCTTTTTTAATGCCTCCCTGTGACAGCACCGTGACAGGGTTTGCCCTCCTAAAGGTCGTCGGGTCATTAACCCGACATTTCTGAAGGATTTAGAAGGGGTGTAAATCCCTGAAGAGGATGGCGTTAGAGAGGTTATCCGATGAGGCGTGGAGAGCGGGAAAACGCTACGAAAAAGCGAATGGTAAAAAGACCCTTGTAATTTTCAAATGGGTGAGTAGGATATCTGCATGATTAGGGTAATCACCAAAATCCACGTATCGACGGCACTGATTCTGATTCTGGCAGGGGCAGGGCAGGCGCAGTCGCTTTTGCAGACATTTGGAAGTGGAGCCAATGCGTTCAACATAGATTTTGTGACGATCGGAAATCCTGGAAACGCAGCCGATACCACGGGAGCTCCCAATCCCGCAGGGTCGGTGGGGTACGTATACAATCTCAGCAAGAACGAAGTCAGCCGGGATATGATCACCAAGGCCAACACAGCGGCTGGCTTGGGGATCACTTTGGCGGATACGGCCTCGTATGTCGGCGGTAATTTTGCTGGGCGGGCAGCCACCGGGATCTCTTGGAACGAAGCGGCCAGGTTTGTGAACTATCTCAATACCAGTAAGGGATACCAGGCGGCTTATAACTTCACCACCAGCGGGTCTAACGACAATATCTCCCTTTGGGGAGCGGGGCAGTACAGCGGCAGCAACCAGTTTCGTCACAAGGACGCTATCTTTGTCCTGCCAAGTTTAGATGAATGGTACAAAGGGGCGTACGGTAGCCCGAGCGGCACTTGGTACGACTTTGCCACCGGCAGTAACAGTCTGAATAGCGGTTCGGCCGGCACAGATCCTGTCAAAGTCAGCAGCGGAACGGCGGCGGGAACGGCGGTTTATGGGCAGGCGCCTCTTCAAGGCCCGGCCGATGTAACATTGGCGGGAGGACTCAGCCCTTATGGAACGATGGGGCAGGGGGGGAACGTGAATGAATGGACGGAGAGCGCCTATGATAGGCTCAACAATTCGGCTGGGGAAAACCGAGAATTTCGGGGCGGTGCATGGACAAGTAGCTGGGAAGAGATTGAGTCCTTGAGCCGAATCTCCTTCAACAACTCGCCGACGGTGCAAGCGACTGATTTTGGGCTTCGTGTTGCCATGGTCCCCGAACCCTCCGCTCTTTCGCTTCTCGCCACTGGTTTAAGCGGATTGGTGATGTTGCGTCGTCGTCGGTCGTAATTTCAGTCCTCACCAATCCTCAACAAAACCCGTTGTACCCCCGACAGGAGCCCCGACGTTGGTCGGGGTAGAGACACGGTAGGCGGGAATTTTGAATTATTGGAGAGTGCGAAGGTGTAAATGTTGGAAACCCCGACGCTGGTCGGGGCAGGGTGAGAAGGTGGTTTTAAAGTTTGAAGCTTAGGTAGTGGCGGCATCTCCGTGGCCACCTAGCTGGGCGATTCGGCATACAGGGTTGAGCGCAGGCGTTCTCGGAGAGACCCCCCCACCTTGGTTTTGGGTGGGTGGGTGAGGTGGTAAGAAGCGGACCGTTGCCTCATGGCTTGAACCTTTCCATTTAGCCCTTAACTTCACTTCTATGACCTTAACACTAGCTGATGAACCCGCCTTGGCTGGAATCCCTGCTGATGAACTGCGGATGGATTTGGCCTGCGGAATGTACCGAGAGGGAAAAATCACATCCAGCACCGCTGCTCATCTTGCCGGGGTCGGTATCGTTCGTTTCCAGGAAGAGCTGCGTAATCGTTCTATCCCCCGGGCCTATGACACAGGCGATTTGGAATCCGATCTGGCCTTCCTTCGGAGCCCGGTCGCCGCGTGACGGTTGTCTCGGATACTTCCGTCCTTCTTAATCTTTGCCTGATCGGCCAGCAGGATATCCTTCGCGTCTTTTTCAAGCAGGTGTGGGTTCCGGCTGAAGTGAAGCTGGAGTTTGAGAATCTAGTACGAACGGATTTGAGATTTGAAAGTGTAGCGTGGCCTCAGTGGGCGGAAGTTCATCAACCGAAGAACCCGAAACTTCCTTCCTTGGAAAACTGGCATCTTGGGCCTGGAGAAATCCATGCTTTAGCGTTAGCCCTAGAGCACGGCTCCACCATTCTGATTGATGAAAAACTGGGACGACGTGCCGCAAGACAGCTTGGCTTGCAACCTTTGGGTGTGGTGGGGCTTCTGGTTGAGGCCAAAACCAGAGGACTTCTTCCTGAGCTTCGCCCGCTTTTTGCTCGTCTCAAGCAGGAAGCTGGATTTTGGGTCTCGGAGGCGGTGGAATTGCGTGCCCTTCAGGAAGTGGGCGAGGCGTAAAGTATTCTTAGCGGGCGATGATCTTTTGAGGGGAAAAGGTTCCTCCGGGGGACTGAATATGTTTTTCCGACTTTAATCCGCTGATTCGGCGGCGAGTGGCCGGATAGTTGGCCGGATCAGGCCATGTCTGAATGCCAATGGTGCGAAACAATCCTGCATGAGAATCCCAAAGAGCAATCGGGGCGGTACGGCCTGATCCTTGGTACCAGGCGCCATCCACAAGGGCCTCGACCGGAATGGTTCCGTCTTTATCCCGGGGGTGCCAACGCAGGAGGATGTTCTGCTTGGCCGAAAGGGTTTTTGCTGAGGTACGTTTCTGGCCACCGATTCGGCCGCTACGAACCGAAGTCTGTCGGATTGAGATCATGAAGATATTCTATACCAAGGGCCTTCGTATGCAAATAGGATTTAACCATAGTTTTACGGTTGGATCTGTAAGTTTAATCTCGAAGGGGCTTGGCATTTTTGGTAAGATTTGGAATTGGGAATGAGGGGAGTAAACCCGTGAGTCTTCGTTGTCGACTTGGGCATTGACCGCATCTCGCTTATTGTTGACACCGTGCTTAAGATCATTTCTGCGGTTTTAGTCAAAGAGGCGCGCTTCGACAAATCTTAACATATGCCCCATACAATCTCACTAGTCACGGCGTGGCATCACTTGTCCTCCGCCTCTGCTTGCGAGGAGATTGGTAGCGATCCTACTCGTGGTCTTTCTCAGAACGAGGTCGCTGACCGCTTAAGTAGACATGGCAGCAACAACTTGCCCAAAGACGAGAAGAAGCCTGTGTGGCGGCTATTTCTAAGACAGTTCGCCAGTCCGCTGATCTATATTCTTATCGCCGCTTCCGTCCTAGCGTTTGTGTTGGGCAAACGTGAGGATGCATTGGTCATTCTCATCGTCGTTCTGATGAATTCGATCATCGGTGCCATTCAAGAGGGCCGTGCGGAGCGGTCGATGGCCTCACTGCGCAAGCTTTCTTGCTCTCAGGTGCGCGTGCTGCGCAATGGAATGGAGCAGATGATCGCTGCAAGCGATCTCGTCCCCGGAGACATCATGCTGCTGGCTGCCGGAGATGCCGTAGCTGGTGACGCCCGATTACTTGAGGTGGCCGCACTGGAAGCCGCCGAGGCGGCTCTAACAGGCGAGTCAATGCCGGTTGAGAAGCGCATGCAGTCTCTGCCCGATGACACTCTTCTTGCGGATCGTGTGAACATGGTTTTCTCCGGCACTCACATCACCTCGGGGCGCGCCAAGGCAGTGGTTGTGGCCACCGGCTTGGCCACTGAGGTCGGTAAGATCGCCCATATGACGACAGGGGCAGTGGAGCCAAAGACGCCTCTCGAATTGCGGATGAATCAGGTTGGGCGCCAACTGGTGGTTGCGTCCGGGCTCATGGTGGCACTCGTGATCGGTGCGGGAATGCTGCGTGGCATGCTCACTGCGGATATTCTTATGGTGGCTATCAGCCAAATGGTCTCGCTTGTGCCGGAAGGATTGCCGGTTGCGTTGACGATCGCCTTGGCGGTGGGCATGCAGCGTATGGCCCGCAAAGGAGTTATCGTGCGCAGGCTCGCTGCAGTGGAGACGCTTGGCTGCACGAACGTAATCTGCTCGGACAAGACCGGGACTTTGACCAAAAATGAAATGACCGTCACCACCTTATGGTTGCCAGACGGCCGCAAGGTTGAAGTCTCGGGCTCTGGCTACTCCCCGGAAGGAACGCTGTCTTGCGATGGGCGTGATCTCTTTCATGGAAACGACTCCGCGCTGCGCCTGGTGCTCGAAGGTGGCACGCTTTGCAATGATTCCCAACTCGTGCCGCCAACTTCGGAGGAAACACGGTGGCGTTCGCTGGGCGATCCCACAGAGTCCGCATTGCTCACCGCTGCCTTGAAGGGGCGCATTGATCCTACGCCTCTGCGTCAAGCGTGGGCGCGGCGCGCTGAAATTCCCTTTGATTCTGCTACCAAGCTCATGGCCACGCAGCACGGTCACACGCACAAGCCAAATCGCGTTTTCATCAAAGGTGCGCCGGAGATGCTTCTGCCGCTCTGCGGTCACATTCGGCATGGAGATCAAGTGCTGCCGATTGAAGCAGAGACCTACCAGAAGGCTATCAAAGCTGCCGAAGAAATGGGGATTCAGGCCCTGCGCCTTCTTGGCATTGCTATGGTGGATGATGCGGGGATCGATGAAGACGCAGGTTTTAATCAATTCAAAGGACGTGCCGTTTTCCTTGGTCTCATCGGCCAGATGGACCCGCCTCGGGAAGAGGTCAAAGTTGCCGTTGCAGAATGCCGGGCGGCCGGTATTCGGCCCATGATGGTGACGGGCGATCACAAAGCCACAGGCCTCGCCATCGCCCGAATGTTGGGAATGGCTACGGATGCAGATCGTGCGGTGGATGGGCGCGAGTTGGAAGCGATGTCCGAAAAGGACCTCAACGCGGAGATCGGCCAAATCGCAGTTTTCGCGCGAGTGCTACCGAAGCAGAAACTCCGAATCGTAGAAGCGCTGCAATCGCAGGGCAATGTGGTTGCAATGACTGGCGACGGCGTGAATGATGCGCCAGCACTTGCCCGCGCGGATGTCGGTGTTGCCATGGGCATCACCGGAACGGAGGTGGCGAAGGGCGCTGCAAAAATCATCATCACCGACGACAATTTTGCCACCATCGTCAATGCTGTGGAGCAGGGGAGGCTTGTTTATAGTAATATTCAGAAGTTGCTGCTTTTCCTGTTTGCCACCTCGATTGATGAAGTCCTTATTCTTATGGGCGCGTTGTTGTTTGGTTATCCGCTCCCGCTAGCTGCCGTACAGATTCTTTGGATCAATTTGGTCACTGAAGGGACCCTCACGCTCAATCTTGTGATGGAAGCTCCCGAGGGTGATGTGATGCGGCGCAAGCCCATCGGTATGAATGAACCGCTCATTACCCGGACGATGGTGCGTCGAATGGCCGTTATGGTGCCCACTTCTGTCATTGCCACATTGGGCTACTTCATTTGGAGACAATCTACCGGTGCCCCCTTTGCTGTTGTGCAAACCGAGACCTTCACTTTACTTGCTGTGTGCCAATGGTTCAATGCCCTGAACTGTGAGAGTGCGACCCGGTCCGTGTTTCACTTTGCCATCCTAAAGAACCCTTGGCTGCTGGGTGGATTGGTGGTGGCAAATCTACTCCAACTCGCGGTTCTTTATATTCCATCATTGAACAAGTTTTTTCACACCGTGCCAATTGCGCTAACGAACCTCTTCCTCATCGGAGTTGTTGCCAGCAGCGTGCTTTGGGCTGAAGAGATTCGAAAGTGGTTTACTCGCCGTCGGGGTCGATCCGTTGCCACATTTGGTGAGCGATTGTACGTAGCCAGCTAAAATTCCTGATTGTCTGGTTTCTTCAGTCCTTGATTGAGAAGTTTCACGGGGAATGGGCTCGAACGGAGAATTTTATGCCTCCGCCAAGTCGTGGAATATTGGCGTCTGTGGATCCTGCATTGATGGCTATTTCTTCTCAGGGATTAGAAGTGGGCTATGTGCCAATTGTAACCAGGCAGCTTATGAAGCCTTGAAATTTTCTCGAAGGGGCTTGCTGATTCTGGTACGATTTTGAATTGGGAATGAGGAAGTAATTCCCGTGACAGCAAGGTTACAAGTCGCGGCAATTTTCCGCAAAACGGCGCAATATAAGTCCTTGATAGTGTTGATAATCAGATGGTAGCGAATAGTTTCAAATCCCACCCCGTCTGAGTCGTCGAGGACGGGGTAAGTTCCAACTCGCCAGAGGCGATATTTGATTAGCGCGGGGGCAGGTCTGCGGGGGGCCTCATTTTGTCCCCCTTTACCCTGAGACCTATGCCATTACCTTTCCAAGAGGAGGAATTGTGCGCTTACGCGCACGCGCATTGGTCCCCCTTTGCCCTGAGACCTATGCCATTACCTTTCCAAGAGGAGGAATTGTGCGCTTACGCGCACGCGCATT
>CAJBOM010000195.1 GCA_903956835.1 uncultured Verrucomicrobiota bacterium | reverse complement strand
TAACCCCCCACCCCGAAAAGTTCAAACAACCCTATCCCCCAGCCGTCTTCAGATACCCCGCCAACCGCTCAGTCATCTCCACCAACTTTCCCGCATCCTTTCCCTCCCCCAAGACCTTCAAGTCGACTTTCGCCCTCTCCAAAAGCTCCACCGCCTTCCGTAAAGCAAATTTCAACCCACCCGCCGCACTCACTTTTTCTGCCACCTCCTCCACCCCAATATTCTCCCCCACCAACTGCGCCCGCAACTTCTCCGAATCCTCCTTTGGCAAGGTCTGCAACGCATGCAACACCGGCAAGGTCCACTTCCCTTTCCGTAAATCAGTCCCCAAAGTCTTCCCGCTCGCCTCATCCGTCCCATACAAATCCAAACAGTCATCGTAAATCTGGTAGGCCACCCCCAGCTGATTCCCAAACGATCTCGCCGCTTCCCGCTTCGATTCCGCCACATCGTAAACCAGGAAAGGCACCTCCGCCGCTACTCGAAATAAAGCCCCCGTCTTCAACCCCACCATGTGTAAATAATCTGCAACCGACATCTTTAAATCAAATCTCCTCTGCGTTTGCAAAATCTCCCCCTCACACAGATTTCTCGACGCTTCCGCAATCTTCCGCGCCACCTCTGCATCCTCCAGCTTGGTCGCCAACTCCAGCCCATGCGAAAAAAGCGCATCCCCCAGCAACACCGAAAGCTCTACCCCCCACTTCGCGTTACACGTCGCCCGCGATCTGCGTAACTCCGCCTGATCCAACACATCGTCATGTACCAATGAAGCCACATGCACCAACTCTACAATCACCGCCAAATCCCGAATCGAATCACTCCACCCCCCAGCTACCTTCCCCGCCAGCAAAACCAACGCAGGCCTCAACCTCTTCCCCCCCCCTTCCAAGGCATATCGCACATACGCCTCAGCCCCGGAATCAAACAAAGAAGCCTGATGCAAAATCCGCCGCTCTACCTCCTTTAACTCCTGCTCCAAATCACGATCTGCCCCCAACCAATCAGGCCGGGGCTTCAAAATCACTCTGGTTTGCAATCGATTCACTCCTTACACGCTAGAAAAGAGTCCAGCCAAGTCAAATGACCTTCTTTTCTGTGTACCCCCCACTTCTCGAGGAGAACTGACCCCTAAAAATAAGTCCGAACGTTCCGCACTCACGCCGGTCTAACCTAGTATGAATACAAAAACCACAGCGACCCGAGAAACCAAACTTCCTAATCTCCACGTAGAACTTCCCGCTACCCTCCAAGCCTACCTCAAGGGCATCGGCGAAACCCCCCTCCTCAATCGCACCGAAGAAGTTACCCTCGCTAAACGCGTCCGCCGTGGCGACGCCCCCGCACGTGAACTCATGATCAAGTCCAACCTCCGTCTCGTTGTAAAACTCGCCGCCGATTACAACCACTGCGGCCTCCCCCTCCTCGATCTCATCTCTGAAGGAAACCTCGGCCTAATGAAAGCGGTCGACCGCTTCGATCCCAAGCGGGATGTTCGCTTCAGCACTTACGCCTGCTGGTGGATCAAACAGTCGATCCGCCGTGCCCTCGCTACCCAAAGCAAAACCGTTCGGCTCCCCGTCCATCTTGTCGACAAGATCCAACGCCTTCGCCGAGTCAGCTCAGCCCTAGGCGCCGAACTAGGTCGCGAACCCACCGACATCGAACTCGCCGATGAACTCCAGGTGGAACCTCGTCGCGTCACAAAATTACGGGAAATCTCCTCAGGCACCGTCTCCCTCGACACCACCATCGGCACCGATGGCGACGGCAGCACCCTCGGCGATCTCCTCGCCGATACCGCCGCCGTCGATCCTACCGCAGAGCACGAGCGCAACGATTTCCGCGATGCCGTCTCCCGCTCTCTCCAAACTCTCTCCTGTCGCGAAGTCCAGATTCTTCAACTTCGCTTTGGCTTGGATAACTCCGAGGAACGCACCCTCGAGCAAGTTGGCAATAAACTCAGCGTCACTCGGGAACGTGTTCGCCAGATCCAAAACTCTGCCCGAGCTAAACTGCGCCAACGCCTACTCAAAGAGGAAAACTTTCCCGAGTATTTCCGCAAACTCGTCGGGCAAGAAGGCCTCGTCCGCTTGGCCTAACCCTCCTCCTATCCTTTGGTGGTGGAACCGCCGCCCGCGCCCTTCGCTCGTTGCAGAGGTCTCGTGCGGCGGTTCTT
>CAJBOM010000194.1 GCA_903956835.1 uncultured Verrucomicrobiota bacterium | reverse complement strand
TCTTCCAGCCAGCCGGCCCGGGCCAATAATGGAGATATCTCTGCCTACATGCTTTTGTACAACTCCTGGGGAAATTGGGCGCCAAAGTTTGCCAATGATAAACTTTTGTTGGCGTTTGATTCGGCCCTCGGCAATGCCTCGTGGAGTTCAGTTCAAAATATTACGGTCAATACGACTTGGTATGGCGCGGCGGTTTATGCGAAGTACCAGTTCAATGATTGGTTTAGCTTGGCCAGCCGAGCGGATTATCTGGGTAGTAACAATGCTGGGAAATTTGGAACGCAGGGCGCTATATCCACAAGCTCAGCCGCCAATAGTTTTGCCAACAGTGGGCATGTCACTGGCAATAATTACTGGAGCTACACCCTGACTTCCGCCTTCAACGTGATCGACAACCTCTTGATCAGGGCCGAATACCGTTTGGATTGGGGATCGGGGATCAATTCCTCCGTCGACACGCCTAATAGCAATGGTGTAACGGGAGTTCAATCGGGAGGACCCTGCCACTACGCTGGGGCAGAAATCGTATATAGCTTCTGATTGAGAATACTTTTAAATCCCTGGGAGGCTTAGGCTTCCCAGGGATTTTTATTATATTTACTCCAGCTTAAATTGAATGATGACTATGTAGTCGGGAGAGCCGAGTCCAGGGGGAAGGGGCTTTGGAAGGCGGGGGGTGGATCGGACGGCTTGTTCGACGGAAGCATCCATGGCGGGATCGCCTGAGGGGCGGGAGAGTTTGATGAAGGTGACACTGCCATCGAAGGCGATTTTGATTTCGACTTCGGTATAGATTTTTTCGCCTGCGGGAATGGGGGGTTTTTTCCAAGCGGATTGGATCGATTGTTTGATGAGGGCGCGGTACCAAGAGAAGTCGTCGGCGACACCATCGGGTCGGCCAGCGTTACCTGTGCCGTCCCCTCCGCCGCCGCCTTGTTCGGTAGGAAGTTTGGAGGCGAGACGATTTTTAATATCGGAGGCGGTTGGGCCAGCTGGGGTGGTAAATTTTGGGGAGGAAGTTTTGGTTTCGGAAGGGGAGCTAGAAGAGACGGAAACTTTTTTCTTGGTGGTACTGACTTTGACTTGGTGTTTTGCAGGGGTTTCAGGTTGGGGAATGGGAGCGGTTTTGGTTACGGGAAGAGGAATAGGTTCGGGTTTTGGGGACGGCTTGGGTTCGGGTTTGGGTTCGGGAGTGGGTGGGGTAGGGGTTGGTTCGGGCTCTTCCGCAGGGGCGGGTTCGGGTGGCACAGATATTTTTGATTTTGGATTTTGGATTTCGGATGCGGGTTGAGTTGGACTATTTTGAGCTGAGGATGGTGTGGGGGAGGGCAGGCCGGGACCTGGGCGTAGGGAGCCGAGATCGATGATCTCGACGGGTTGAATGGTCGGAGGTTTATGGCAAGAAGCGAAAGGAAGTCCGACGAAGAGGAGTAGGCCAACGTGGAGGGCGACGACGATGAGGACGGTACGCCGGAAGGGGCGACCGTGGGGGTTCACTTGTGGGTATCCGGAAAATTCGCGAGGTCAAGGCGAGCGCCCGCAGAGCGGACAGCTTCCAAGGCGCGGAAAACGGTTTCGTAGGGGAGGGAGGAGTCGGCCCGAAGAGAGACAACGAGTTGGGGGTCGCGGGCTTTTCGTTGGGTGAGGAGGGAGGTGAGTTGGTCGAGGCGGATTTTTTCGGAGCCGAGAAGGGTGGAGCCGTCTTTGGCGAGAGTGAGGGTGAGAATGGATTTGGGGTCAGGTAGGGAGGTAGCGATGCTGGTGGAGGCTTTGGGGAGATCGACGGGGAGCTGCTGTTCCATGAGGGGGGTGGTGATCATGAAGATGATGAGGAGAACAAAGACGAGATCGAGAAGTGGGGTGATGTTGAGTTCGGCCAAGGCGAGTCCTGAGGAGGAGCGAGAGGAGCGTCTCATGATCGTGCGGTGAAGCGATGTTCGAAGACGGCAGCGCATTCGGCGGCGAAATTTTCCATTTGTAGATTCAGGCTACGGATGGAGGTGGTAAGGTAATTGTAGCCGAACATCGCGGGGATGGCGACGAGCAGGCCGACCACGGTGGTGATGAGGGCTCCTGAGACGCCAGGGGCCATTGCGGCGAGGCTGGCTTGGCCTGCGAGGGCGATATCGCTGAAGGCATCCATCACGCCCCAGACCGTGCCGAGGAGTCCGAGGAAGGGGGCGCCGCTGACGGCGGTGGCGAGGAGGATGAGGTTGGCTTCGAGTTTGAGAGATTCTTCTCCGACGGCGCGTTCCATAGCAGTGCGGACAGAGTTCATGCCCGTCTCGCTGATGGAGCGGGCGGAGGAGAGGCGGGTGGCGAGGGTGGAATCGATGGCGGAGGAGCCGGTGAGATGGAAGCAGAGTTCTTTGGCGCCGGCGTGGTAGATGATGGCTTGAGGAGATTCCCCTGGGGGCCGGCCTGAGAGATAAGGGTCGAGGGGTTCGGTAGAGGAGCGAAAGCCTTTGAGGAAAAGGAGAGTGGAGCGCTGAGCGGCGCGCAGTTGGGTGAATTTGGACCACATGACCGACCAGCTGAAAATGGATCCGATCATGAGAAGGAAAATGACGCCCTTGCCTGCGGCGTTGGAGTGCTCGAAGGCGAAGAGGATTCCAGAAGTGGCGAACATGATATGGCTATAACGGATGGGAGGATGGAGACAAGAGCGGAAGGTGACGGGAATTTTGGAATTCGGATTGCGGAGTCGGGGGAGGTGATTGACTCCACTCTTTTTGAGGAGCATTATTTTATTGCGGGGTGGAGCAGCCAGGTAGCTCGTCAGGCTCATAACCTGAAGGCCGCAGGTTCAAATCCTGCCCCCGCAACGATTTTTAGGATTCTTTGAGGAAAGCAGGGAGTTGTTCAATGCCGAAATCGGCGAGGATGCGTCCATCGATATCGAGGACGGGGGCTTTAGATTGGCCTGAGATTTCTTTCATTTCCTTGAAGTAGGCGGGATTGGATCGGACCTCACGGCGTTCGTATTTTACGCCGAGTTTTTGAAGTTCGGTTTCCGCAGCTTCGCACCAGGGGCACCCCTCCTTAACGTAGAGTACCGCGGGCACGAAGAGTGTTAGGCGGCGACCGCTTCGCGCGAGGATTTCTTTTGGGAGAGGGCGGCTTTGACGAGATTTTGGCCGAAGTCCCAAAGGGGGCCAGGGAATTTGCCGAGATCGCTGAGGACATCGTCGAAAGCGTGAACAAAGCGATCGATTTCCTTCTCGCCGATGATGAGGGGGGGGAGGATTTTCACGATATCGGAGTTGTGGGCGGCGACTTGGGAAAGGATGCGATGTTTTTGGAGAAGCGGGGTGACGATCATTTGGGGGAAGAGGCCTTTATCCATGGCGTGGATTGCTTTCCAAGCGAGTTTGAGTTTGAGGGAGCGTGGTTCTTTGAATTCGATGGCGATCATGAGGCCTTTGCCGCGGACTTCGGAAATGACGTCGTGTTTTTCTTGGAGGGCGCGGAGTCTGGACATGAGTTGCTCCCCGCGGAGGGCGGCGTTTTCGACGAGGTGTTCGGTTTCGGTGACGTGCAGGCTGGCGAGTCCGCAGGCCATGGCGAGGTTGTTGCGACCGAAGGTGGTGGAGTGGGCGACGCAACGATCGAGTCGGGAGAAGATGCCTTGGTAGATAGGGCGACGCATGACGATGGCGGCGCAGGGGACGTATCCACCCGAGAGGGCTTTGGCCATGGTGACGATATCGGGATCAAGGTTCCAGTGTTGGAAACCGAACCATTTTCCGGTGCGGCCCATGGCGGTTTGGACTTCGTCGGCAATGAAAAGGGTTCCGTATTTGCGGCAGAGTTCTTGAGCGGCAGGGAAGTAGTCGTCGGAAGGATATTTAACTCCTTTTCCTTGGACGGGTTCGAAGATGAAAGCGGCAACGTCGCGGGCGCGGAGTTTGGCTTCGAGATCCGCGAGATCATTGAATTTGACGAATTCAGCTCCAGGGAGGAAGGGACCGAAATCCTCACGAAAATTGCCCGAGTGGGTGATGGAAAGGGCGCCATAGGAAAGGCCGTGATAGGAGCCTTCTTGAGCAAGGATGCGGGGGCGTTTAGTAAAGGCGCGGGCGAACTTGAGGGCGCCTTCGACCGCTTCGGTGCCCGAGTTGCAAAGGAAGCAGGCATCGCGGGAGGGGCCGAGTTTTTTGACAAGGGCTTCGGCAAGAAGGCCGGAGAGAATGGAACAGTCCATCTGAACCATATTTGGGAGATCGAGTTCGAGGACGTCTTGGATAGCTTTTTGGAGGGTGGGATGGTTACGGCCGAGATTAAAGACGCTGTAGCCGCTGAGGAAATCGAGGTAGTCCTTGCCGTCGAGGTCGTAGAGGTAGGCGCCTTCGGCGCGGGCGTAGATTTTATCGAATCCGATGGTGCGTTGAACTTTGACCAGAGTACGGTTGACGTACTTGTCGTGCAGATCGTAGTTCTCTCCTAGGCGGGTGAGAATGGTGTCTTTGAGATCGAGCGACTGCATGGGGAGTAGTTGATAGCTGAAAATACTCGATTCGCAAGAATGGGGTAAGAAAATGGGTCGAGAGCAGATGATGAGCCTTCTGAAAATACTTTATAAGTAGTTATCTATAAACAATAAAAGAGACATAGAAGTAGTCTTTCTAATAGTGGAAGTCCAAGAGGCTGAATAACTTTTTTCGGAAGGGCATTCCCGTTTGCAAAATAACGATCTGCCTCTAACAGTATTATATGAAATTCCGTCACTTCTTGCTTTTTTCTTTCTGGATAGGATGCGTTCAGGAAAGTGGGCTTGCTCAGATTCAAGTTGTGAATTTCGGATCGGGAAGCAGTGCCTCTGATGCTTGGGTGAACGTCAATTCAGCGACCTTTTCTGGTTACGGAGGGTTCCCTGGGAATTCTCCTTGGCCTGCCCCTATTGGATCAAACGGAACTGGGTCGGGGGATGCAGATCTAAGTAGAGTTGCGGGAAGTTCGACCGGCGGTGGCCCATTTCTCTCGTCGTCCTCCATCTATTTTGGAAATTATGCCCAAGTCCCCAATGCAATGGGGGGCACACTTCGCGTTTCTGATTTGACTCCATTGGCTAATCTTAAGACTCTGGTGTTTCAGATCCAAATCGGGGAGGCGACGGGGTATGATTTATACAGCGCCCCAGCCTTAAAAATCAACGGCGGATCATCTATCGTGAACCTGCTATTTTCGGGTATTTTGAATCGTTTTCAAAGCGGGACGTTTCCGAGCCCTGCAACGGGGTTGGATGAGCCCGTGTATTTGAATACGAGGGGGTACCAGTGGGATGTTAGCTCCTTGGAAACCGTTACTTCCTTTGCGATCGATTTCAGCGGAGTGACTCACTCCCAAATTTACGGATTGCAGCTGGATCAAAGTTCCTCTGTTTTCAGCTCGGCGGTGGTTCCTGAGCCGAACGTGAGAGGGCTTGTTTTAGCTGCTGCCTGCTTTTTTCTCATCCGCCGGCGTGCCTGCGTTGTGGCGTGAAGTTCCGATCCTTTCATCTAATTTCTCTCAACCAAGGGAAATCTGGATTCACCTTGGTGGAGATGCTGGTCGTGATTGCTGTCTTGGGGCTTTTGGCAGGGGTCTCCATGGGGGCTTACCAAAAGACTATGGCGAAAGCCTCGCTGGGGTCTGAGATCGGTGCTGCAAAGAATCTGATTCAGGCGTATCAGAGCGCGAGTATTGAAAGTGGTGGGCGCTTCTTGCCAGGAAAAGACCCAACGGCGACAGGTGTCAAAAATGCAAATGGACAGATTATCACGACATCTTGGATAAGCTCTCGGTATCCGTTTCGCTTAGCCCCTTATTTTAATTACCAGATGGATGGAACCATTCTAGTGAATCGCAATGAATCTCAGCTTTTGAAAATTATGGTTTCAAGTGGAATAAATTATGATTACGGGCTAAGCGTTTTTCCAGCGATGGGAATTAACCGCTATTTGGTTGGCGGAAACATCTTTCCCAGTGGTGTGGTTCAATATTCGGAAGAGTGCGTCCAATCGATGGCACAAGCGGATCAATCCGTGATTGTGTTTGTTTCTGCAGGTAATCCAGACATCGATGGATATGAATATGTAACGGCTCCGATGGGTCCGGGGGGGCAGTGGAGCTCTGCGAAGTGGAGCAAAGGGGTTGATGCCGGAAATTATGGGTATGTGGATGGGCGCTATAACGGCAAGGCTGTTTGTGCCTTTCTAGACGGGTCGGTCAAGGTGCTCTCGATGGATGAGCTTCGAGACATGCGCCTTTGGTCAAGAAAAGCCGCTTTGGAAAATAATCCTAACTACCAACCGAAGTAAGACTCAGCCGGCGTGGATTTCGTCGTCGAGAGCGGAGATGGCGGTGAAAGTGGTTTGGGCAGATTTGACCATTTGCTCTTGTTCGGATGGGGACCAAGTGAGGGCATCCATTTCGGTTTTAAACTTTTGCCATAAGGTTCGCTGCTCTTCTCCGTGAGGATCGAGATAGCGCATGGTGGTGGTATCGGTTTTTGACCAAGCTTTGGCGAGGGCGCGGGCAATGTAGCGGGCACCATTTTTGCTACCTTCAAAGACATAGTAGATGCCCATGAGGGCGGCGGGGGACGGGGCGTTTTTAATTTCTTGAAGCAGAGTGGTGGCACCTTGCATAGGCTGGATGCTATGGAGCGGGGCCTGGAGGAGGGAGAGATCAGCCTCGAGATTTTTTGTTTGATAGAGGGAGGGAAGGGCGAGAGAGGCGAGGCGGGGATCGCGGGTAATGGCTCGATCGGTGGCGTTTTCGAGATCGCGATGGATGAGCCAGCGTTGGGAGAGGTATTTCTTGTACTGTTCTTGGCCGATGGCTCCAGAGATGAGGGCGGCTTCGAGTGGTTTGGACTCGGCGACGGCATGGAGGGCAGCAGTGCCTGCTTTAAGTTGGGCCATGATTCCTGCGGATGGAGTAGGGGAAATGGTAGTGGATTTCATTTAGCGCAACTTCCGATGATCAATCCTGGAATGAGGAGCCAAAGAATGCCTTTGACGAGAAAGAGAGAGGCAACAAGAAGCCCAGCGAGCTTGCCATATTTGGCAAAGCGTTTGCGGATGAGAACAGAAAGCATAAGAAGCGATAATGGATTGGTTTGGATCTAAGGCAAGGGGAAGGTGTCGAAGTAGGACATCAGTGGGATTAGACCAGTGCCAGAGTAGAATATATCACCTTAGTGATATCGTGCTGCGAGCATGCTGCGAGCACGGGGGAGGGGGAGAGCTAGAGGTTGGTGCGACCGAGTTGGTTCAGTTTGCGACCGTCGGAGTTAGAAGGGAGGGCGGCGGCGGGATCCCTCATGGTTTTGGGGATGAAATCTGGGAGTCCGATCCCAGGGAAGGCGACCTCGCTGTCGTTGGTGTTGGCGGAAGAGGAGGTGGCGGTCGAGGATGGCGCGGCTGGGGCGAGTTTGGCTCCGTTGAAAACGGCGCAGACGGATCCAGAAGGGGTGGTGACGATTCCCAAACCTCCAAGGGTGGAGGATTCGCGTAGGAGATTATCGCGGTGGCCCGAGCTTTCCATCCATGCCTGAAAAATAGTTTTTGCGGAGACCGGTCCAGCGACCGGGCCGTAAATATTTTCGGAAAGATTTTTCCAGCCATGAAGATTGAGTAGATCTTTGGTAAGAGGACGATGCTTCTGAATGTTTTTTGCGGCCATGACTCCAGCCCACTCGGTAGCCAGTTGGTCGACTTGAAGATCGCGGGTGAGGGGATTCAACCCCGCATCGATTCGGGCTTGGTTGATTAAGGAGAACAGATCGGCACGAGTGTCGGCTGAGCAACTGAACACGGGCAGACCCACGATGAGAAGAGCTAGAGTAGCGGGCAGGAGAAAAAGGCAGGGCACTTGGACTACCAGAAGAACCACTGACGAGATACTAAGACATAGATGGTGAGACCTAGGTTAGCGGCGGCGTGAAGGAGAATGACGGAGCGTAAGGATTTGGTATGGCAGAACCAAGCGCCTGCAATTAATCCGAAGAGAACTGCGGATCCCCACTCGGCATGGACAGCGGCAAAAACGAGGGTGGTGATATAAAAGGAGAGGGGCTGGAATGTGCCGAGGGGGACTTCCTCGAATTCAGGTTTGATAATGGTGCGCATAAGAAAGCCGCGCCAAAAAAGTTCTTCGACGATAGGGACGATGAGGACCGCGCCTAAGGCACGGAAAAGGATGGAGAGAACTCCAGGAATAAGGCCTATCTCGAAGGCAGCGGCAAAAGGGAAAGCGTTGTTCCGTTCTCCTGAACGGGGCATCCAAGGATCGAGGGCAATCCAAAGAACGATGGCTCCAAGGCCGAGAAGAATGGAGTGGAGGGTACGAGGATTGGCAGGGTCCTGACCGCGGTAGCGAGGTCTCAGCCAGAGGAGCAACCCAAGAACGAGGAGAGAGGAGACTCCATAGAGCCACCATCCTTGGCTTGGGAGGGACTGGCGAAAGTAGAGGAGCCCCATGAAAAGTAGAAAGGGGGCAACAAAGGGAAAGCCTGGGCCTTGGATCAACCGTTTCATGAGATCCTTTTTAACTGCGAGATAGGATTTGGCGAGAACGGAGGCGTGCTAGTCAGTAGGGAGATTGCCCAAGGCATTGGCGGCGGCTTTGGATTCGGCTGATTTGCGACTGCGCCCCGTGCCGCGGCCGATCTCTTTCTCGGCAAGGAGAACGCGAATGGTGAAAATCTTTTCGTGGTCGGGTCCGATCGACTCGACCATTTCGTAGATTGGCATGGGACCGTTACGGGATTGGAGGAGTTCCTGGAGTTGGCCCTTGGGGTTGGCCTGATCGGCAAGTTTTTTGGCCTGTGCAATTCGATCTCCATAAACCCTACTGACCCAGGCACGGGCGATGTCGTAACCTCCATCGAGAAAGATAGCTCCGAGAACTGCTTCCCAAGCATCGGCCAAGACGCCGGGAGATTCGTGGATTTTATCGCGAGCGGCGTCGACTCCGACTCGAAGGCAGGGAGAGAGAGACAACTCGTCGCCAAGTTCGGCCAAGGTATGGCGATTGGCCAAGCTGGCGCGCATGGCGGTCAGTTGGCCTTCGTGGGCGGTGGGATGTTTTTCGATTAGTAAATCGCTGAGGGTGGCCTGAAGAATTGCGTCTCCTAGGAATTCTAACTGCTGATTATCGCCTGAGGGGCCTGGAGCGGTGCGGGCGGAAGGGTGGGTAAGGGCACGGACGAGAAGATCGCCGTGCTGAAAGGTATGGCCGAGGGGGGGGGTCTTCATGGCTTCGTAGAACTCTTCTGCGCGCGAGGATGAAATCGGTCAAACGTTGTTGCGAGTCGATCTTCGTCCACATGGGTATAAATTTCCGTGGTGGCGATGCTGGCGTGGCCGAGAAGTTCTTGGATAACGCGAAGATCGGCTCCGCCCGAGAGCAGGTGGGTGGCAAAAGAGTGGCGGAGGAGATGAGGGTAGACGCGGGTATCAAGCCCAGCGGATTGGGCGGCTCTTTTGACGATTCCCCAAAGGTGGGCGGTGGTGATCCGGCGTCCGTGATTCCCCAGGAACACCTCCCCGCCCGATTTTGCGCGAACCAGTTTAGGTCGGGCGGTATCGAGGTAGCGGCGGATTGAATCCTCAGCGGCCTTTCCTAGAAGAACGAGGCGCTCTTTGTTGCCTTTGCCGATGACGCGGGCACTGCCGCTTTCGAGATCGAGCTGCTCGAGGCGGAGGGAGAGGATCTCGGCGGCGCGAAGACCTGCGGCGTAGAGGAGCTCGAGCAGGGCGCGGTCGCGAAGGCCGAGGGGCGTTTTTACGGACGGGGTATCGAGTATGCGAGCGACTTGTGCGGGGGTGAGTGAGGCGGGGAGTTTGCGGGAAAGTTTGGGCGAGCGCAGTCCGATGGCCATATTGGCGGGTGTTCGACCCATGCGGTTAAGGTGGGTGCCGAGGCTGCGGAGAATGGACGTTTCGAGACGTAAGGTGGTAGGACCAACACGGCCTGAGTAGCGTCGATAGGTAAGAAATTCACGGAGGTCGTCGGGTTTGAGCTGGCGCCAGTCTTGGTTGGGTTTTTTGCGCTCGAGCCAGGTGGTGAGGCGTTGGAGAAGTTTTCTCTGGATAGACTGGGTGCGGAGGGCGTGGCCCCGTTCCATGGCGCCAGAAGCGAGAAAATCCTCGATTGGGCGGTGGTCGAGTTGGCTCACGAGGTGGGCAGGACGGGCTCGGAACCGGTGAGAAGACGGCAAGCTTGGCGGTAGCGACCGAGAGTTCCTTGAATCACGGGCAGGGGGAGGGTTGGACCTGGGGGTTGACGGTTCCAGTCTTTGAGAGTGGTGAGGTAATCGCGAACAAACTGTTTATCAAAACTTGGAGGGGAACTGCTGGGACGGTACTGATCGGCAGGCCAGAATCGGCTGCTATCTGGAGTGAGCAGTTCGTCGATGAGGAGAAGTTCTTTTTTGTCGTCGAGGCCGAATTCAAATTTGGTGTCGGCTAAAACAATCCCCACTTTGGCGCAGTGGATTTGGGCGGCTTGGTAGAGAGCAAGGCTGCGACGGCGAACTTCTTGGAAAAGATCTGAGCCCAGTTCTTTTTCAGCTTCGGCATCGGTCAGGGGGAGGTCGTGGCCTGCTTCGGCTTTGGTGGTGGGAGTGAAAAGGGGTTGGGGAAGTGGGGAGGCCTCGAGAAGGGCAGGGGGTAGGGGTCGGCCCCAAGCGGAGCCATGGGCTTGGTATTCGAGCCAAGCGGAGCCCGCGAGATAGCCGCGGACAACGCATTCGATGGTGAGGGGGGTGGCGGAGCGGCATCGGGTGAGACGGCCTGCATATTTTTCTGGCTGGGGAACGGTGGGAGGGACATCGAATCCGAGGACGTGGTGAGGTTGGGCGGCGGGCAGTGAGGCAAACCAGAACTGGGAGATGGAAGTGAGCAGAGTTCCTTTGCCCGGGATGGAGTCAGGGATGATGACGTCGTAGGCGGAGATACGATCGGTGGCGACGAGCCAGATTTCTTTTTGCCAGCGATAGATGTCACGTACCTTGCCAGAGCGGAGAAGTTGAGGGGACTCGGCCATGGGTGGAGAGTGGCGGTTTCTGTGGTTTCTGGAAACTGAAAGATAGTGGGTGATCTTAGTTATTTTTCTGATTCTTTTTTTGGTTTTGGAGGGGGAAATGGGGTGGGAAGGGTCTGGTTAAGGCCCTTGACCGCAGGGCCGACTTCTTGAATACTTTTATTGCGCTTCTTATCGAGAGCAGTGGAGGGGCTGGCCCTGTGAAACTGCGGCAACCGGATCCCATCTTCGGATGGGGTTGTTAGGGTGCCAAACCCAGTCAGGCGCGTTCCCGAAAGGGGATGCGTCGGAAAGGATGAGAGGATTCGCAGTCCGCGTTTTGTCGCGGCGTGATCCCCTATTCCTTGCAGGCGAACGGACCGGCCATGACCAGGTTCGACATCGGGAGGGAGCGCGAGAAAGAGCTATGGCCGAAAAATTCTTTTCGCAGTTGAAGTGCCGTGAGTGTGGTCGGACTTATCCCGCCCTGGCGACGCACGTGTGTGAATTCGACTTCGGTCCCTTGGAAGCGGACTACAACTACTCGGCGATTGGGGCAGCTTTGAATCGAAAGGTGATCGAATCTCGTCCTGGGACGATGTGGCGGTATCGGGAGCTATTACCGATTGTGGGAGATCCGACGGTGGGTCAGCAGGTTGGGTTTACTCCCTTGGTAAAAGCGGATCGGTTGGCCAAGGCGCTGGGGGTGAAGGCGTGTTATGTGAAAAACGATACGGTTAATCATCCTACGCTGAGCTTTAAGGATCGGGTGGTGGCGGTGGCCCTTTCACGGGCGAGGGAGCTTGGATTTAAAGTGGTGGCGTGTGCCTCGACAGGAAATCTAGCCAATTCGGTGGCGGCGAATGCCGCGAGCGCGGGGATGGAGAGTTGGGTGCTGATTCCAGCGGATCTCGAACAGAACAAAGTGCTGAACAGTATTGTCTACGGGACGAATGTGGTAGGGATTGAAGGGGCATATGATGCGGTGAACCGCCTTTGCTCGGAGATCGCGGGTAAATACGGTTGGGGATTCGTGAATGTGAATCTGCGGCCGTACTATGCGGAGGGTTCGAAGACCTTTGGCTACGAAATTATGGAGCAGTTGGGGTGGAGAATTCCGCGACACACGGTGGTTTGCATGGCGAGTGGGTCGTTGTTGACCAAGATCCATAAGGCGTATGGTGAGTTCACAAAATTAGGCTTGGTGGAGAAAGATGGTTTCTCGATTCACGGAGCGCAGGCGACGGGTTGCAATCCGATCACGGCGGCGCGGAAGGGTGGGACGGACTTGATCCGACCCGTGCCCCACCCCAAGACGATCGCGAAATCGTTAGCGATTGGCACGCCGGCGGATGGGTACTATGCGGTGAAGTCGATGGCGAAGACGGGTGGATGGTCGGAAGATGCCACCGACGAGGAGATTATCGCAGGGGTGCAGTTACTCGCAGAAACGGAGGGTATCTTTGCGGAGACGGCCGGTGGTGTGACGGTGGCGTGTGCCAAGAAACTGGTTGCGACGGGCAAGATTCCGAAAGACGAAGAGGTGGTTTTATGTATCACGGGCCACGGATTAAAAACGGTCGAGGCGTTGACGGGGCATCTGGCGGCTCCGTCCAAAATAAAGCCGAGCCTGAAGGAGTTTGACTCACTGATTTCCTCTGGACTCGCCAAGGCCCGGGTGAAGGTCTAAAGATTAGGGTATGCCGATTTCCATCAGTATTCCCACTCCCTTGCGTGCTCTGACGGGTCAAAAGGACACGGTGGAGGTGGACTCGAAGGATGTGCACGGGATGCTGGGGGATTTAGAAAAGGCTTATCCTGGAATCTATGAGCGATTGGTGGACGATCAGGGGGAGGTGCGGAGGTTTGTGAATATTTATGTGGGCGGGGAGGATATTCGTTTCTTGCAAAATCAGCAGACTCCACTGAAAGCGGGAGATGAGGTGAGCATTGTCCCAGCGATTGCGGGAGGGTAATGGGGTGGCGACGAAACGAGCAAGCCTCCGCTACTGGCTGACCTTCGATCCAGAGACGGGAAAGAAGCCATTGCTTTATTTGATGAGCAAAAAGTTTGATGTGGAATTTAATGTGCGCTCGGCTTCGGCAGATCGGGATGTGTTTGTCATGGCGTTAGAATTTACGGGCCCGCACGAAAAGATCGATGAGGTGGTGCAGTGGTTTACGAAGCAAGGTGTGCAGGTGGAGCCGGTCGAGATCAATACGATTGAGGGATAGTCGGGCGGTGAAGGTCCTGATTCTGGGAGCTGGGGGGCTGACGGGGAGGTATCTAGCGAAGGAGGCAAAGCGGCGGGGGATGGAGGTGGTGGCTTTGGCTCATCGAGACTTGGATGTGACATGGCCGGATGGAGCGAGGGAGGCATTGGCGAAGTGGAAGCCAGATTGGGTGATCAACTCGGCCTCTTGGACTAGTTTAGAAAAGTGCGAGAAGGATCCGGCGGGAAGTAAGAAGATAAATGCGGAGGCGCCGGGGGAGTGGGCAAAGGAGTGTGGGAAGGCGCAGGTTCGTTTTGTGCATTTAGGAACGGACTACATTTTTGACGGGACAAAAAAAACGGCGTATTTGCCTGGAGACGCACCGTCGCCACTTTCCCGCTATGGGCGAGATAAGGCGGCGGGGGAGAAGCAGGTGCTTTTGGCGAATCCGCAGGCCTTGATTGTGCGTTTGGCGTGGGTTTTTGGTCATGGAGGGGCAACATTCATGAGTAAACTTCCAGCGATTCTGATGGAGAAGGAGGTGGTGGAATTAGCGGGGGGCAGAGTGGGTTCTTGCACCTACGCGGGAGAAGCGGCGCGGATTATCCTGGATCTGGTGGAGAAGAAGGCGCACGGCATCACCCATGGAGTTCAGGCGGGGCAGACGACATGGAAAGAGTTTGCGATGAAGGCGGTGGAGCGGATGAGGGAGAAAGGGAAGAAGGTGCGTTGTCGGGAGATTCGGGAGGTACCGATGGAGCAAATGGCTGGGTTGAAAACTCCTCGTCCTGCTTTCTCCCCGTTGGAGATAGGAGAGACGGAGACCATCATCGGTCGAAAAATTCCGTCTTGGGAAAAGGGTTTGGCGGAATATCTGGATGAGATTGGCTTGTAGGGTTATTGATTTGGGTTTGAAGGGGATTTTGATTTTCGATAGAGTGATTCGATGAAACATTCGGAGACTTCTCTTTTGGTAATGGCGGCGGGGATGGGTAGTCGATATGGGGGTTTGAAGCAGTTGGATCCAGTGGGGCCGGCGGGAGAGGTGCTCTTGGATTATGCGGTCTTTGATGCGAAGCAGGCTGGGTTTGAGAGGGTGGTTTTTTTGATCCGTAAAAGTCTTGAGGCTGATTTTCGTAAAGCGATCGGGAAACGGTATGAGGGGAAGCTGGCGGTTGATTATGCATTTCAAGAGATTGAGGATCTGCCCAAGGGATTTTCGGTTCCAGTTGGGCGAAAAAAGCCGTGGGGAACAGGGCAGGCAATTTTGGCGGCGAAGAAGGTGATTGAGGGAGGTTTTGTGGCGATTAATGCGGATGATTTTTACGGACGGGAGGCGTATCGATTGTTGCAGGCCCATTTGACTTCCCCCGAGGAGCAAGGGAAGGGGAGTTTTGCGATGGCGGGTTTTCGCTTGGATCAGACTTTATCGGATCATGGGACGGTGACGCGGGGGATATGCCAGCGAGATGCGGATGGATTTTTGGTGGGGGTGGAGGAGTTTTTTGATTTAAGAAAAGAGGGTGGGAAAGTAGTGGGAAAATCGCATAGCGAGTTGGAGGGAAAATTTACGGGGGAGGATCCTGTCTCAATGAACTGCTGGGGTTTTAACGCTTCGATATTTCCGTTATTGCAGGAGGGCTTCGAGAAGTTTTTGACAAAGGAGGGGAGTTCAGAGAAATCGGAGTATCTGATTCCGAATGCGGTGGGGGGGTGGATTCAGGAGAAGAAGGCGCGGGTGCGTGTGCTCCCCACCGAGGATAAGTGGGCGGGGATGACGTATCCTGAGGATAAGAAACTGGTTGCGGACTATTTGGCGGGACTGGTCGCGGATGGGACGTATCCCCAGCCTTTGTTCTGAAGCGGGGTGGGGTAGGATTGGGGTGATGATAAAATTTCCAAGGATAGGATGGATGGTTTTGGGCGGCACTCTAGGGCTGGCGGGGTGGTGGTTTTCGGGGCAGGTTATGGGCATGGCGCAAGCAAAGGACAAGGGGGTAAAGGGGGGCAAGGTTATGGTCCGGTTGTTGACGGAGGCGGGGAAACCGGGAGCGGCTCGAGAGGTGGCTGAAGTGGTGCGTCCGGATAAAGAGTGGGCGGTGCGATTGAGCGTGGAGCAGTTTCGGGTGGGGCGAACGGCAGGGACGGAGCGAGCTTTCTGCGGTGTTTTTCACGACAATCATAAGAAAGGGATTTATTTTTGCGCGGGGTGCGGCCTGCCTCTTTTTCAATCGGGGGATAAATTTGATTCGGGGACGGGCTGGCCAAGTTTTTTCCAGCCTTTTGCGGATGAGAATATTGGGGAGGAGAGCGATTCCGCTTTGGGGATGAGTCGGACGGAAGTGCATTGTGTTCGGTGCAAGATGCATTTGGGGCATGTTTTTCCAGATGGGCCGAAGCCGACGGGATTGCGCTACTGCATTAATTCGGCGGTACTTAATTTTGAGGATGCGGGAGAGGTGCCGAGCACGGAAACGATTTTTCTTGGGGCGGGTTGTTTCTGGGGGGTGGAGGAGGCTTTTTCGAAGTTTGCCGGGGTTAAAAATGTCGAGGTGGGCTACGCGGGTGGGTCGACAAAAAATCCAACGTATGAGGATATTTGTCGGCATGGCACGGGGCACGCCGAGGTTGTGAAGGTGGAGTACGATCCCCAAAAAGTGAGTACCGAAAAACTTCTTCAGCGTTTTTTTACGATGCACGATTCGACCACTCTGAATCGGCAGGGGCCTGATGTGGGAGACCAGTATCGCTCGGCGATTTTCTTTACGCGACCCGAGCAGGAGGCGGTGGCGTGGGATGTGATCGATAAACTTTCCGCTGCGAAAAAGTTTTCTAGCCCGATCGTCACCCAAGTGGAGTTAGCCGGTCCGTACACTCGCGGGGAAGAGTACCATCAAAAATATTTTGAGAAGCACGGTGGAGGTGGTTGTCACGTGCCCACGGAGTAAAGATGCCGAGGGTTGGATTGGTTTGAACTGGGCAGGTAAGGAGGGGAATTTTCGGGGGAAATGTGAATAAGTTGAATAGGCAAGAGGTGGAGCCTCGAGGGAAAAATGATCTATCCGCCTTTATTGCAAGCCTATGAGCATAGTCGGAATTTATTTTTAAAAGTCAGTTGACACGTAAAAGACTTGTACTACATCTAGTCGTCTTGATCGCGCACACCACAAGTCAATGGGTAACGGCAGTAATCGACAAAATTACGCTAAAAAGCGTAAAAACAGCTAAAACTGGGTCCCTTGCCTTGGGTGTTTGCTCCCTTAACCGGGGCTAAAAAGGAGAACAAAAGTCATGATGCAAACAGAATTCGTGGTGGGTGGACGGAAATTCGTCCTCGATAAGAAGAAAGCGGAAGCGGCCTTTGCGGGCAAAAAAGTTATTTTGGGCAAGGAGACGATGACCTTTAACCTCCTGCCGTTAAAGTACAGCTGGGCATATGACCTTTATCGGAAGATGAAAGCCAATCATTGGGAGCCCGAGGACATCGGGATGGGCAAAGATATTGAGCAGTGGAAAGACAGCAAGGTGGTGACGGATGTGGAACGGTGGATCATTCGAATGGGGATCGGTTACTTTTCTGCAGCCGAAGGGATCGTGGGGGACAACATCCAACACGTGGTGCGAGAAATGGTCACAGCGCCGGAATTAAAACTAGTGCTGGGTCGGCATGCGCATGAGGAGAACATTCATGCGGATTCGCTCCTTTATATGATCAGCTCATTGGGCATCAATCCGCATGAGTGTGAAGCGATGTTTGAGGACGTGCAGTCGATTGTTAAAAAGAATGAGTTCGTCACTGGGATTTCCAAGCAACTGCGAAGGGACTTGGATTTAACAAAGTTGGAAAACAAGCGGCTCCTAGCGAAAAACATCTTTGTTTTTGGCCAGTGCATGGAAGGGACGCAGTTTTACGGACTCTTCGGGATGATCTTGTCGCTTTATCGGCAGAACAAGTTTCCCGGGATTGGGGCGATGTTCCGCTACACCTTGCGGGATGAGTCGAACCACATTGAGGTTTTTCGCAATTTGTTTATGGATCTAGTCGAAGAAAACCGTGAGATCTGGAATGAGGAGTTTAAGGAAGAGTTGCGCCAGACGATGGCCACAGCGGTGGCACTGGAGAAAACCTTCATTCGAGATTGCCTCCCCGTCAATGCAGTGGGACTGAGTTTGGAGGATTTCCTCTCCTATATTGATTACATTGCCGATCGCCGATTGGAAGGGGTGGGATTGAAGCCGCTTTGTGCGGAGGTGGTCAACCCCCTGCCTTGGCTGGCAGAGATGATGGACATTAAGAAAGAGCAGAACTTTTTCGAAGGTCGGGTGACCGAGTATCAGAAATCGTCGGCCTTGGCGTCGGTGCACGACGACGAGCTCTGATTTTTTAAAAAACGAAGCAGGAGGAGAGCGAATTATGAAGATGGACCGTCGTGATGTGGATGTGGATTTGGCAATGAAACAATTTCTCAACCTGCCTGAGGGGAAGGCGGTAGCTTGGGGAAGCTCGGTGGATGATCTGCAGATAGATCTGCCGGAGATTGAGGTGATTGATGGAGAGGCGCGGCGGGCTTTCTGTCTCGCCGAGGTGGCGGAAATGGTGGGTCGCAGTTTGTCGCGCTGGCTGAAGGCGAAAGGGCAGGAGACGGTTTTCACCGAACCGAATCGCAGGTGGGTGGCGAGGATTTGTACAGAAGTTGGTCGCAATTTAGCGCGGCAAGCTCTTGCCGAGCGTCCACTTCGTCTCAGAATTCAAGATCTTGAAAGTCTTGTGGAGAAAACTTTAGTGGACAACAACGCCTATGATGTAGCCCGCAGTTTAGTGGGGGAACGTAGAGAGCGTCCGCTCGCGGTGCCTGGACCCGGGGAGCCTGCGGCGTCCACTTTGCGACTGATTCGGCGACAAGGGCAAATTGTGCCGTGGAATGAAGCCAAAATTGAGATTGCGGTGCGCCAAGCTTTTCTCGCATTGCGGATGGATTCTCTTTGTGCGCCGGAGATTGCGCGGGCGGTGACAGCAAGGGTAACGGAGCTTTCGCAGCCGACGATCCACATCGAGGAGTTGCAAGATTTAGTCCAAGAGGAGTTGATGCGGGCTGGGCACTATAAAGTGGCGGAACGCTACATTCTTTATCGGGCGACGAGAACGGATCGACGGGAGCGCAAGGAGCGTGGTGAAGAGCCTGAGGCGGTAGGGGTCCCTGCCGAGGGAATGGTGGTGGTGACAAACCCAGATGGCACAACCATGTTGTGGGATGGAGCGGATTTGCGGGCGCGGATCGAGTTTGCCTCGATCGGCCTAGATCTTTGCTTAGGAGCGGCTGAGATTGAGAAAGAGCTGCGCCGTTCTCTATTCGACGAGATCAAGAGAGTGGATTTAAATAATACGATCAGCTTGAATGCCAAAACTCTCATCGAAAAAGATGCAGATTTTGCAAAGTTTGCCGGACGAATTCAGCTCTCCTTTATTTATGAAGAGGTGTTGGGCTGGGATATCGTGCGGGACGGGGTAGGCGCACTGCATGATTTCCATCGGAAGAATTTCCGCGATGCGATTACCCGAGGGATTGAGATTAATCGTTTTAGCGTAGATCTGCAAAAATATGATCTACAGAAGATGGCGGATGCGCTCGATCCGTTGGCGGATCTGGAACTAGATTTTTTGGGAGTTCAGACGCTTTATGACCGGTATCTGATTGTCGACAAAAAGGCGGAGGTGACGCGTCGCTTGGAGACACCCCAGTTCTTTTGGATGCGGGTGGCAATGGGACTTTTTCATGCGGAACCGAAGGACCGGGAAACGAAGGCGCTGGAGTTGTACAACCTTTACAAGAGCCGGCGTTTTTGTTCATCGACCCCTACCTTGTTCAATGCGGGGACGAAGCATAGTCAGCTCTCCTCTTGTTACCTTTACTGGGTCGATGATTCGATTGAGGGAATCATGCAGCGCGGGGTTGCGGAGAATGCCAGTCTATCGAAGTGGGCGGGCGGGTTGGGTGGTTCGTGGACAAGCGTTCGTGGAACGGGCAGTTACATTGGTGGCACGAATGGAGAAAGCCAGGGGGTGATCCCATTCTTGAAATTGCACAACGATCTTTTGGTGGCGGTGAATCAAGGGGGTAAAAGAAAGGGATCCGGTTGTGCGTACCTCGAGACTTGGCATAACGACTTATTTGATTTCCTAGAGTTGAGGAAGAACACGGGAGATGATCGGCGTCGTTGTCATGACATGAATACGGCGAATTGGATCCCTGATTTATTCATGAAGCGGATGGAGGCACGAGAAGATTGGACCTTCTTCCGAACGAGTGACACACCCGATCTGCATCATTTGTATGGGAAAAAGTTTGAAGAGGCTTACGTGGAATATGAGAAACGGGCAGCGAAGGGTGAGATCTGGGGTCAAAAAATCCCCGCAATTGAAGTCTGGAAGCGGATGCTGGCGATGTTGTTTGAAACAGGGCATCCGTGGATCACCTTTAAAGACGCCTGCAATGTGCGGAGTCCTCAGGACCACACTGGGGTCATTCATAGTTCCAACTTGTGTACCGAGATCACTCTGAATACGGGCAAGGACGAGACGGCGGTTTGTAACTTGGGTTCGATTATTTTGGATACCCATCTGACGCCCGAGGGGGCATTGGATCTGCCCAAGTTGCGGGAAACGGTGCGAGTGGCGGTGCGGGCTTTAGACAATGTGATTGATATTAACTTTTATCCTACGGAGGCGGCGCGGACGGCAAATTCGCGTCATCGGCCGATTGGGCTGGGGGTGATGGGGCTACAAAACGCGCTGTATTTGAAGGGCCTATCCTTTGAATCGGAAGCGGCGGTGGAGTTTAACGATGAGATGATGGAGGCGATTGCTTATTACGCCTACGAAGCTTCGAGCGATCTTGCCGAAGAAAAGGGAACGTACTCCACCTATCGCGGCTCCAAGTGGGATCGTGGGCTAATGCCTCAGGATACGATTGATTTATTGGAACAGGAGCGTGGTGTGCCGGTAGAAGTGCCACGGGGCGGACGGATGGATTGGGCGCCACTGCGGGCAAAGATTCGGGCTCACGGAATGAGAAACTCCAATGTTTTGGCGATTGCGCCGACGGCGACGATTTCCAACATTATGGGGACCTCTCCCTGTATCGAGCCCACCTATAAAAATCTGTTCGTAAAAAGTAATCTTTCGGGAGAGTTCATTGTACTGAATCCGTTTCTGGTGCAGGACTTGAAGAAAGCGGGTTTGTGGAATCAGGAGATGGTGGATCAGTTAAAATACTTCGACGGAGAGCTAGGGCCGGTGGAGGGCATGCCAGAAGAGTTGAAAAAGCGGTATCTGACTGCCTTTGCCATCGGGTTTGAATGGATCATGGCGGCGGCGGCACGGCGTCAAAAATGGATTGATCAATCGCAGTCGTTGAACTTGTTTCTGGGACAAGCTGATTTGAAGGTCCTCTCGCGAATGTATCGGCTGGCTTGGCATCAAGGTTTGAAGACGACGTATTATTTGAGGACTTTAGGGGCTTCCAACATTGAGAAGGCCACGGTGAAGCACAAGAAGGAGCTAAGGGCGGGGATGCAGGACTCTGCCGTAGTGGTGGAGGGGACGGGGAAAACGTTTACCGAAGAGGAAAAGACGGCCTGCTCGATTGAAGCGATGCGTAACGGGGGCGAGTGTGAGGCGTGCCAGTAGGGCACTGGCATTCGGCTCGGCACCATCGTCTTTTTTTTGTTGAAGGGAATTGGCTTGAAGGAAATAGGGCTTTGTCCAGACTCTAAATATGAACAAACAACAAATTGAGTTTTTGAGTAACTTATGTTTCGCCCTCGGTTTTCTTTCTATCATCGCCTCGGTAATGATCTGGTTTTCCGCTGGGGGGCAATTTGGTGCACCAGGAACGGGAGACATGATGGCAGAAGCTAAACGGGCGTATGCGGAGCGTTTCGGAATTTTTGTTGGGCTTTGGGCTCCGACCTTCTTGATTCTTTCTAATCGCTTGCACCATTACGGCGAAAAGAAGTAAGGGATTTTCTTTTCGGGTTGGGTGGGTATCAGCGGGCTAGGCGGGCGGATTTGGGTAGGTAGCGGACAACCTCCACTCCACTGTTATCGGCTTGGAGGATTTTTATATCTACCGCCTCCAGTCCCGCATGGTGAAGTTCTTTGGCCATAGCCTGACCAATGGATTGCTCTGATTTGAGGCAGATGGCCATGACGGTGGGCCCTGCGCCGCTGAGAAAGGCTCCGATAGCACCCGCCTTTTGAGCAGCTTCGAGCGCGGCTTCCAGTCCAGGGACGAGGGCAGCGCGGTAGGGTTGGTGGAGTCGGTCGGCAAAAGCGCCTTGGGCCTCCTCGACTTTTCCTTGGAAAAAGGCGGCGGCAACTCGAGCGGCGTTGCGCAGATTGGAGACGGCATCCTGAAAGGCGATGCTGGGGGGAAGGAGAGAGCGAGCGGTGCGAGTGGAGGTCTCGATTCGCGGGATGGCGGCGACAAACTTCAGGCGAGAGGATACTTTGGCGCGGGCGGGTTTTTTTCCTCCACAGACGACAAAGCCGCCAAGGGCGGCTGCGGAAATATTATCGGGAGGTCCTTCGAGGGCGGTGGCGGTTTGGATGAGCCAAGGCAGGTCGAGATTGCGACGATTGAGTTTATCGAGAGCGGCGAGCATCCCGAGGCGGATGGTGGCACTGCTTCCGAGACCGCGGGCGGGCGGGACTCCTCCACGGACGACTAGGCGGTAGGGCTTTGGGCTAAGGCCTCGGGCTTTGTGGTAGGCGTCGATAATTTCGGAGGCAAAGGGGTCGGGAATATCTGGGAGGCCAGGTTCGACTGCGATGTAGTTATAGAGATTGAGGGCGAGGCCGAAGGCATCGAAGCCTGGACCGAGGTTGGCGGTGGTGGCTGGGACGCGGATCCAAAAAGGCAGATGGAGGTGGGGTGATTTCATTGGGCGGGGGGGAAGCGGAAGAACTTTTCCGCAGTTGCGGTTGTTTCGCGAGCGATTTCTTCGAGAGTTTGACCCCGCAGAGAGGCGACCTTTTCTGCCACGATTCGAGTATAAGCGGGTTCGCAGCGTTGGCCACGATGAGGTTCGGGCGCGAGGTAAGGGCAATCGGTTTCGAGGAAATAAGAGTAGGCGGGGATTTGCCGAATCGATTCATGGAGATCGCGGGCATTTTTAAAAGTGGCAATTCCAGTAAAGGAAACGAGATGCCCAAGAGAGAGGAGTTCTTTGGTTTGGGCGGGAGTACCAGAGAAGCAGTGAAAGACTGCCCGAAGCCGACCTGCGTAGGGCTGGAGAGTCGCGAGGGTGTCTGCCCAGGAGTCGCGTTGGTGGACGACAACGTTGAGGGAGAGTTGAACAGCGAGATCGAGCTGTTCTTGAAAGAAAATTGCCTGGCGATTTTTAAGGGTCGCGTCCTGAAGGAGGAGCGTCTCGGTGCCGGGGGCAGTGCCTCCAGTGGCGATGGAAGCTGCTGCAAAAGCGCTTTGTTTAGAGCTGGGTAAGTAGTGGTAGTCGAGGCCGCATTCCCCGAGGGCGACAACTTTCGGGTGGCGAGCAAGTGCGGCGAGTTCATCGCAGGCGTTGTCATGGGTTTCCTCGGTCTCTCCTGGGTGGATGCCGACGGTTGCGTAAACGCATGAATGTTGGTCAGCGAGGGCGAGAGCGGCCCGACTGGTAGTGAGATTGGTGCCGATGGCGATGAGACGGGTGACGCCAGCGTCCGTCGCGCGCTGGATGACGGCCTCGCGGTCGGCATCGAAGTCGGAGAAATCAAGGTGGCTATGGGTGTCGATGAGCAAGGCGACGAGGATAATCGAGATGAGGCCAAGGGAAAGGGGAAGTTGGAGAATTTATTAGGTGAAAAAAGTGGCAAAAAAACTCTTTTCCGACTGGAGGGGAATGGGCAAAAGAAACGGATGCACGAGGCACGCCAATCTAAAGTCGTCATCCCCGAAAGTGGGAGGGAGACGCGGGAGATCGAGAACCGCGGCGTGGAGTGCGCGAGGATTGTGAAGCGGCTGCTTTTTTTGATTGATACGCAGGTGGCTTCTTTGAAGAAGGGTGGGTTGGTTTTGGGCTGGGAGGAATTGCAGAAGGTATTGCTGGCCTTGGAGGCAGAAGCGGATGGGGCGGAAGTGAATCTGTTTTTGGATGAGGGGAATGAAATTTCTGCCTACGTGAAGCGAAGTCTTTTCGATGAGTTGCTTGGGGAGCCCAGTAATATCTTTTTCACGACGAAGGTGGACTCGAAAACGCTGCGCTACGAGGCGTTGCCGAAGGAATTCTGGAAGGAGTGTCTGGCGCTACTACGAAAAAGCCTGATGGAGCTGAAGGAGAAAAGTTAAGGTTGGAGGGTTGAGCTGACTCGGAGGGCTAATTTTTCAGGGGCGGAAGCTTGGAAGAGAAAAAAGAAACCGAGAAGAGCGATGAAAGCGCCGCCGAACCGAAGGAGGGTGGTGGCGCGGGGGATTCGAGTGGCGGTCCAACCGATGGCGACCCCAGCGAGGTGAATGAGAGTGGTGCCGAGAATAAAGCCGAGGGCGTAGAGGAAGGGTTGGGCGGAGCTAGGCATTTCTTGTCCGTGGGCATGACCATGAAAGAGTGCAAAGAATCCAACGCCGACCATGGCCAGGAGGACAGGGATTTTCTTATCGGCGGCAATGGCTAGGCCTAGGACAAGAACGGAAACTGCGATACCGATTTCAACCGAAAAGAAGGGAACTCCGATCATGCCGAGGATTCCGCCTACAAGCATAAAGCCCACGAAGGTGGCGGGGATTGTCCAGATGGCGCGCCCGCCCATTTGTGCGCTGAGCATGCCGACGCTGAGCATGGCGAGAAGGTGATCCAGTCCTAGAACGGGGTGAGTGAAACCGCTAGAGAAGCCTAAAGCTTCGTGACCCGTGTGGGCAAAGAGGGAGGTTGGAAGTGTGAGCAGGAAGAGGATTGGCCAGAATCTTTTCATTAAGAAAGTTTAAGGGGCGGGCTGGGTCTCGCCAGCTAAAAAAGAGAGAGGGTGACGATTTTTTGCAAGAGCGTTGACGGCGGGGATCGAATCGGAAAGGATGTTGGATATGGGACATAAAGGTTGGACCTCGAAATTAGCGGGACCTGCGATCGGACCTTATCGGCAAGCCACGGAAGCGGGGGGACTGGTCTATCTTTCTGGTCAGTTGGCGTTGGATGAGGCGGGGAATCTGCTGAATGGCACGGTGGCCGAGCAGACGCGTAAGGCACTGGAGCGGGCTCAGAGTTTATTGAAAGAGGGAGGACTGACTTTAGCGGACGTGGTCAAAGCTACGGTTTTCTTGATCGACCTAAAAACA
This sequence comes from uncultured Verrucomicrobiota bacterium, assembly GCA_903956835.1. Classification (GTDB taxonomy): domain Bacteria; phylum Verrucomicrobiota; class Verrucomicrobiia; order Methylacidiphilales; family Verrucolacustridaceae; genus Verrucolacustris. The sequence continues at coordinate 2,955 of CAJBOM010000194.1, read as the reverse complement.
TTTCCTGAGATGAACGCAGTTTATGCGGAGTTTTTTCCTCAGGACCCGCCGAGTCGATCTACGATTCAAGTGGCGGGTTTACCGAAGGGCGGGGCGGTAGAGATTGAACTCGTGGCCCGGCGGTCTGGGGAATGACTTCGGCTCAAGTTTTAGAAATCTTTCAAAAATGCGGAGCTCTGCTCCATGGGCATTTCGTTCTGCGATCTGGAAAGCACAGTCGCGAGTTTTTTCAGTGTGCACTAGTTCTTCAAGAACCCACCGCCACGGCGAAGTTGTGTCAGGCGTTGGTAGAAAAGGTAGAGAAGGAGAAGTGGACTTTTTCATCGGTCATTTCGCCAGCAATGGGGGGAATTTTGGTAGGGCATGAGGTGGCCAGGCATTTAGGGAAGCGGCATATCTTTGCGGAGAAAGAGGAGGGGAAGTTACGAATTCGCCGATTTACGGTGAGTCGGGGCGAGCGGTTTCTGGTGGCGGAGGATGTGGTGACGACGGGTAGCGCGGTGAAAGAGGTGATCCAACTTGTGCAGGAGGCGGGTGGAGAGGTGGCGGGGGTGGCATGTTTAGTGGATCGGAGTGAAAAACGGCCCGAATTGGGGGTTTCACTCTGTTCTTTATTGAGGTTACCCGTGGAGACATTTGAGGCGACAGCGTTACCTACCGATTTACAGAATACTCCAGCGAGTAAGCCTGGAAGTCGGTAGGGAGTTTCCAGCTTGGCCTAGACCCTTTTCTGCGTTCCAATAGAACATGCGGAATTTAACTCAGGCTGTTCGTTTCGACTGGGATCTTGGAAAGGTGCCTATTCTTCCCGGCCCGCTCCCGCTCAAGCACGAGATTAAGGTGCAAGCCAATCCGGAGGTGGAGTCTCTTTGGGATGCGGTGCAACGATCTTTTTTAAATGAAAGTGCTTGGATGGTGAGTTTGGAGTCCCATCTCGATCCCATGCGGAAGAAGATTTTCCCTGAAGGAAAGCCGCTGGTGGGGATGGATATTCTTGTTCTGCAGCATGGATTGAGGGTGGTGGGGGTGAGTGCAGTCCTGGCTGTTGCTGGAGAAGGGCCCCAGCTCCTTTCTGGAATTGTGATGGAATATGAGTATCAAAGGCGCGGGTTGGGTTCGGCTCTGCTTTTGGCGTCTCTGCGCCACTGCGCGGATAAGGGGCTAGAAAAGGCCTCAGTGTTAACCCGAGTGGGGGTGCCAGCGGCACGTTATCTTTATCCGAAGTTTGGCGGTCGTAGCACATTGATCGAGTCGGGCGTGGTTGCGGTTGGGTAGTCCGAATTCTATGAGGGGGTCCTTTGACCTTGCGGTGGTTGGCGGGGGAAGTGCGGGGTATGCGGCGGCGCGGACAGCGGTTGGGTTAGGGTTGAGGGTGGTGGTGATCGAGGGGGGGCGGCAGGTTGGGGGGCTTTGCATCCTCCGTGGGTGTATGCCGACGAAGGCGATGCTGGAGAGTGCTCATCGAAACCATGAAATAGGTAGGGCGGCAGAGTTTGGAATTCGGGTGGGGAAGGCGAAGCCGGACTGGAAAGCTATTTTAAAGAGGAAGGATCGGTTTATCTCGGAGTTTGCCAAGTATCGGCGGGAGCAGTTGGAGAAGGGGAAGTTCACCTTTTATCGGGCGCGTGCCTCATTTGCTGGTCCGCATCGCTTGACCCTTGAGAGGGTGGGCGGCGGGAGTGTGCCGCGGGAGATTGAGGCGAAGACGATTCTTATTTCCACAGGATCGAGGAGTGCCCGACGCGAGATTCCTGGATTGGAGGAGGCAGGTTACTGGACGAGTGATGATTGCCTGAAGGCCTCGAAGCCTTTGAAGAGTTTGATTGTGCTGGGGGGCAGGGCGGTGGCTTTGGAGTTTGCCCAGTATTATGCTCATTTGGGAGTGAAGGTGACGGTGATTCAGCGAAGCGAGAGGCTATTACCAGAGTCGGACCCCGAAGTAGGAGAAACCTTGGAGAAAGTTTTTCGGCAGGATGGAATGAGGGTTTTTTGTGGAACTCAAATTGAGCGGGCAGAAACAAAGGGGGGCAAGAAGAGAGTTTATTTTAGCGAGAATGGGAAAAAGAGAGTGGTGGAAGCAGAGCAGATCCTTCAGGCACTGGGGAGAGAGCCAGACGTGGAAGGATTGAATTTGGTGGCGAGCGGGGTCAAAACGAACAAGGGAAGGATCATGACTCGGTCTACCCAGCAGACGAATGTAACCCATATCTTTGCAGCTGGGGACGTGTGCGGTCCGTACGAGGTGGTGCATCTGGCGATTCAGCAGGGGGAGGTGGTGGCGAGGAATGCAGCCCAGATTATTTTGCAAAAAAAGGTAGATGAAAAAATGGATTATCGCTTGAAGTTAGAGGTAATTTTTACGTCACCCGAAGCGGCGGGAGTGGGATATTCGGAGAGGGAGTGTAGGGAGAAAGGTTGGGATGTAGTCACGGGCAGTTATCCTTTTAACGACCATGGGAAATCGATTGTGATGGGAGAGTTGAGTGGCTTTGTAAAACTAATTGCCATCCGGAAAACAGGTAAAATTGTGGGGGCGGAAGTCGTGGGACCGCACGGGTCGGACTTGATCCATGAACCCCTTGTTTTGATGCGATATCGCGGGACGGCGCAGGATTTACTCAATTTACCGCACTACCACCCAACTTTATCTGAGATATGGGGATACCCAGCAGAGGAGATCGTCGAAAAGATCGAAACGCGGAAATATAAGCTCTAAAAATTTGTCCATCATACATTTACGCAAAAAAAACGCAGGCTTTGGCGGCCTGCGTTTCTTGACGAACACCTATAGAGATACTCGTAACGTAAGCCATTCAGACAGGTGGATGTGAAAAACGTTCAAAATATTTATTGACGGGTCTGGCAGGTCTGATACGTTTAACCAGTTCAAGAGGTGCTTTGGCAACAATCACGGTGCCTCGTGAACACAACCAAACAACAAACAAACCTAAGGAG
>CAJBOM010000193.1 GCA_903956835.1 uncultured Verrucomicrobiota bacterium | reverse complement strand
TTCGCCACATCGAAGTTCGCCGTTTTCTCACTCAACCCCCGTGCCGCCCGCGTGCCCTCATCTCCACCCCCGTGCCCAGGATCGATCACCACCCCCTGCAACGGTCGCCTCGGAATCTCCCCATTCGGTCGCAGAAGCGGATCGAAAGTCTTTACCAGATCCACACGAGGAATCAGAACAACTCCACTCTCTTGCCGCACCGAATGACTCAACCAGTACCTCGCTCCTTTCCAGCGCATCTCACGACTATCTAGAGTCAGCTGCAAGGATCCCGCGGAAGAGATGAGTTCAAAAGGGCGATTTTTTTCAAACTCTTGCGGCACTTTAAATCCATAAAATTTCGCGAAGGAATCCAAAGAAACATAATCCACCCTCCCCACCCGCACCACCTCCCACGTTTCCACCGCCCATGCAGTTACCAGAAGACCAAGAATGACCAAGCCCCACCGAATCACGATTTTCTCCTGCAGGGACGATGATCAATTAACCGAATCTTTCCAAGATAGACCGCTGCATAAAGCTGGCCCTCCACCACCTCCGCGTACTCCAAGCGCAATCCAGGCAAACCCCGTAATAAGGACTTCAGCTTCGCCACCGACCGACCCTCCCCAGCTTGGCTCGCTTCTCGCACCGCTTTCACCCATCCACCCGCCACCCTTCTTTCCAATGGCGAGAGTCGAAGATTTCTGGAACTCATCGGCAATCCATCTTTTTCTCGAATCGTAGGAAGCTGCACAATTCGTACCGCACAAAAAAGATCCCGAACCATCCTTTCGATCACCTCACACTGCTGTTTATCTTTCTCCCCGAACACGGCCACCTGCGGTTGCACAATTCCGAACAACTTCATCACCACCGTCGCCACCCCAGGAAAATGACCCACCCTCTTGGCCCCACATCGCCCCCGCGACCGGTCAACCTCCTCCACCCAGGTAGAAGCATCCTTGGCATATAAACTTTTCGGCCGAAAAAGCACATCCGCCCCCGCTTCTTTTGCCCGTTGAACATCCGCCGCCCCTCGCTGGGGATATTGTCTATAATCCGCTCGCGAGGTGAACTGCGTCGGATTGACATAGGCACTCACCACCACTCGATCCGCTAACTTCCCTGCTCTCCGAATCAACGCCACATGCCCATCATGCAAAGCCCCCATCGTCGGAACCAAAGCCACCGTCCGCCCCTGCCTCCGCCATGCGCGGGAGGCCTTTTGCATTTCCGCCGTTTTTGTCATAATCTTCACGAACCTCAATCCTACAAAATGTCTACCTACCTCCACAACCTCTTCGCCCAAAGAATCGGCGGTCCAGGCTACGGCCTCAAAGCAGCTCCGATCTATAAATTCGAGCGAATTAAGCGCGCCAAACGCGCCGCCAGTGCCGCCCATCCAGATAAGGAACTCCTCGATTTCGGCGTCGGCGAACCCGACTCCATGGCCGACCCCAAGGTCGTCGCCAGCCTTGCCCACGAAGCGGCCCTGCCCGCCAACCGTGGCTACGCCGACAATGGCGGTCCCCGCCTCCGTATCGCTGCCGCCCACTACCTAAAAGAAGTCTTCGGCGTCACCGCCAATCCCGAGACCGAAATCATGCACTCCATCGGCAGTAAAGCCGCCCTCTCCATCCTTCCCGCCGCCCTTATCGATCCAGGCGATGTCGTCCTCATGACTAGCCCCGGCTACCCAGTCTTCGGAACTCACGCCACCTACTACGGCGGAGTCGTTCACCCCCTTCTTCTCACCCCAGAAAATAAGTATCTCCCTCGCCTCGATACCATTCCGCGCCCTATTCTCGATAAAGCGAAGGTTCTTGTTCTCAACTACCCCAATAACCCCACCGGAGCCTCCGCCACCCCTGAGTTTTTTCGAGAAGTCGTCGCTTTCGCCCAACGTGAAGAACTCATCGTCATCCACGACGCCGCCTACACCTCCCTTATTTTTGAAGGAAAACCGCTCAGCTTCCTTTCCATCCCAGGAGCCAAGGAGGTCGGCCTAGAACTCCACACCACCAGCAAGGCCTTCAATATGACCGGTTGGCGTTGCGGATTCGTTGTCGGCCATCCTCTTCTCATCCAAGCCTACGCCGATGTCAAAGATAACACCGATTCAGGTCAGTTCCTCGCCATCCAACATGCCTCTGCCACCGCTTTCGAAAACCCTCAAATCACTCGCGAAACTTCCGCCAAATACAGTCGGCGAATGGATGCGATAGTTAAGATTCTCCGTACCGCAGGGTTTTCTGCCCAAAAACCAGCTGGCTCCTTTTTTCTCTACACCCAAGCCCCAAAATCAGCCCAAGGAAGTCGCTCCCATACTTTCGCCAACGGAGAGGCCTTCTCTCAATGGCTTATCGAAGAACAGCTCGTTTCCACCGTCCCGTGGGACGAGGCAGGTGCCAACGTTCGCTTCAGTGTCACCTTTGCCGCCAAAAATCAATCGGACGAAGACCGCATTCTCGCCGAGCTCGCCACCCGCCTCCAACCCTACCGCTTCACCTTCTAATTCGGATTACGGACCAGGATCCTTTTCGTCATCCCCAGAAATCTTATCCTTGATCGCTAAGATCTGCGGAAGCACCACCAAAGCACTCAGCAGGGTAAAGATCACCCCTAAGCTCATCACCAGACCCAGCGAAACCAACCCGCGATACTCCCCCACCAGCATCGAACCGAAACCAAACAAGGTCGTCAGCGCGGAAAGAACCACCGCCTTGCCCGTACTCGATTCAAAAATACGAATCTTCCCCTCCTCCCGATAACGATCCATCACATACACCCCATAGGCCACTCCGATTCCCAGAATCATCGGCAAAGTCACAATATTCGCTGGATCCAACTTAATTTTAAAGAAACCCAAAGCGCCAAAAAGCCACAGCACCCCAAGGGCTAAAGGGAGCAGGGTGAGCAGAACATCCTCGATCCGGCGAAACAGGACGAAAATCAGGACGAGAATCACCCCACCCGCATAAAACGACGCTTGGATATAACTTTTCATCAAAAGATCAATATACTCCAAGTTCATCACCGGCGTGCCTGTCACCTCAGGCGCCACCCGCTGCACCTGCCCAACAAACTCCTCATTCGGCTTTCGCTCCCATACATCCACCGCTGGCTCCACTTCCAAAAGAACTTTCCCGCCTTTCGAAAGATAGAGCTCCTTTAATTGCGGGGGTAGATCCTGCACCGTCAAAGCTCGATCTCCTCGTTGCGTCTTCAGCCAACCTAGATTTTGCGTGATCGATCCCACCAACTTCACCTGAT
>CAJBOM010000192.1 GCA_903956835.1 uncultured Verrucomicrobiota bacterium | reverse complement strand
CTTCGATTGGGGGCAGAAGAGTTTCTGCATCTTGGAGTCTTGAGATAGCCGCGACATGTTCGTCGAAATCTGAGGGGCGCGCGGCTCCAATGGAGAGGGTGTGGATATTCTGGTTCCGAAGACAAAAGAGTGCGTTGAAGGCCATTGGAGTAAGCGGCTGGGTAAGGTCCGCGAGTTTCTTTGGGGCGGTGTAAAGCATGCCACCCTTGTCATTGGGGCTGATGATAAAGACACCCATGTCGTTCTTCTTTGCGGCGGCGAGTGAGGGGGTGTGCTCTTGAAAAATGTAGTACCAGTGAAGATTCACGTAATCGAAGCGCCCAGAGGCGCAGATTTCTTCGACCAGTTCAGGCGAACCGTGGGTTGAGAAACCAACCCAGCGACAAAGGCCCTGTTTTTGCCATTCACGAGCATGATCCAAGCACCCTCCAGGTCGTAGCGACCAATCGAGAATCTCTCGATTATTGATACCGTGAAGTGAGAAGAGGTCGACGAATGGAAGGCCGAGTCGGCTCAGCGAAGTTCGAAAGATCTTTTCGAACTCAATGGGATCGGCTTGAGGAGAGGCCTTGGTCTGGAGAATAAATTGATCGCGGGGAATGTTCTGGAGAACGGGTGCAAGTTGGGCCTCGGAGGTTCCGTAGCCTCGAGCGGTTTCGATATGGTTGATGCCGAGCTCGAGTGCGCGGTGAATCGTGGCGGCGAGGTTGGCCTGATTATCGGCCGGAATAGGCAGAGGGGGTTCTTCGGTCCAACGGTGTTGGAAGCGCATTCCTCCGCAGGTGAGCACAGGCATGGGCAGGCCGGTACGCCCGAAGCGGCGGGTAGGGATCACTCGCCAGGAAAATCTAGTAGGGCGTGAAACTTGAGGCCAAGGTTCTCGAGTTTCTTGCGACCTCCGAGATCGGGTAGATCGACGAGGAAAGAGCCTGCCTCCACGATGGCGCCTAAAGAACGAAGCAGAAGGATGGCTGCCTCAGCGGACCCACCAGTCGCGACAAGATCATCGACTAAGAGGACTCGTTGGCCTGGGGATACGCAATCTTGGTGAAGCTCGAGTGTGCCTGAACCATATTCGAGCGCATATTCGCGGCTGACCGATTTGGCGGGAAGCTTTCCGGGCTTACGGACAGGGATAAAACCTGCTCCAAGAAGGTGGGCGACAATTCCGCCTAGAATAAATCCACGGGCTTCGATGCCTGCGACGAATTGAGGTGGATTATTTAGAAAAGGTGCTGCCATCCGTTGGCAGGCTTCTCGGAGAGCCAGAGGATGGCCGAGAAGTGGAGTAATATCACGGAACATGATTCCTTTTTTCGGGTAGTCGGGAACGGTGCGGATGTGAGATAGAAGATGATCGGGGTTCATAAGTTTGGAGACTCGCCTAGAGTAGGTGGGTGTGCAAGGTTGCGCGGGGGGCGGGAATCGTGGCTCGACAGCGCCACCCTCTTTCTAGATATTGATCTAATGAGCGTACAAATTCACACAGCAAAACAAGGCAACGGAACGGTCGTGCAATTTCATGGGCGGGTGGACGCAACGAGTGCTCCTTCAGTGGAACAGGCCTTAGTTGCGGTGATTGATCAAGGGGAGAAGCGCTTAATCATCGATTGCTCTGCACTGGAATTTATTAGCAGTGCTGGATTGCGGTCCCTTTTGCTGGCGGTGAAGAAGATGAAAGCTTCGGGTGGAACGATCGGCTTGGCAGCTCTCCAGCCGAACGTAAAGGAAGTTTTTGATATCAGTGGTTTCTCGGCGCTCTTCACGATTCATAGCACGACGGCTGAAGCGTTGGCCTAAGTCGAATTGCTCTTGCCCCTTAGTGGGCATGGTAGTGCGGGAAGATTAAGGAGTGGCTGCGGGCGTCTCTTTTGACTTACGAAGAAGAAGAATATTGCGGTCTCCTTCTCGTCGATACTTGGTTTCATCCATCATCTTTTTGACTAAGTGAATCCCAAGACCTCCAAGCTGGCGTTCTTCCACAGGGGTTTCGAAGTCGGGTTCATCGATCTCGAGTGGGTTAAATTCTCTGCCACGATCCTCGAATTCCATTTCAATCTGCTCTTCGATGCGACGGAAGGTGATATGAATTGGGTGGACGCCCTGTTCATCAAATCCGTATTTGATAATGTTGGTAAGAATTTCCTCGATCGAAACAAGTAGGTGGTAGCGGAGGCGACCATTAATTTCATGTTGGGTAGCGAAGCTTTCAAAGATCGAGTTTACCCGTAGAAGATCCTCGATGCGGTTTTTGACCGTGAGCTTGATTTCGGGGTGTTTCATACGGAGGAGAGGAGGAGGGTTTGTAGTCCCGCTAAGCGGAAGATGTGAGCTACATCAGGCACGACTCTTTCAACACCGAAATCATGTCCTGAGGCCTTGGCGAGTTTTGAGGCGTCGATGCAAAGGTGGACAAAAGCCGAGGCGGCATAGGGTACTGCGCTGATTTCAAAGCGGACTGGGCCCGAGTGGGTAGTGATGAGTTGGCGTATCGGGAGGCGGATTTCGCTGACATGGGCTGCATCCATCCGACCATTCATAAAGATGCGCAGAGTGCGGTTGACGATCTCGTGAGTAAATTGGGGGCCTGGACCGCCTTCGATGAGATGATCCATTCCAGTGAGAGCGAAGACCCTGCGTAGATCGGAGGAGCAGTTCGTGATACGAAAAGTTGCGTGGCGGCGTTGCAGTTCACGAGCGGCCTCAAAAATGAGCCGAAGGACAGCGGAACCGATGTAGGTCACATTTTGAAAATCACAATTGAGGTTGGTGGGTTGGTGGTCGATCTCGGCGCGAATGGGTTGTTTGAGTTCCGCGCTGGCTACGGTATCGAGGCGTCCTGAGAAGGTGAGGACTGTTCCAGTGCCGTCCCTTTTGGCCTGCATAAACTGCATAGCATGATTATGACTGGAGAGGGTCAGAGGGGCAAACTCGGACTACGGTCGGTTTTTAGTCTCGGAGAATGCGGGCGAGGTAGTCTGCGGCACCTAGTGTGGGTGGTTGGGCAAAGAACTCTGCGGTGGGACCAAGCCATTCGAGCTGGTGGTTGCGCAAGAAGGCGACGGTTCCACCTGTGCGGCGGGCGAAACCAGTGGCGTGGGTGGCTAAGATGAGAGTACGCCCCTCCCGCTGTACATCGGAGAGGGCGTCGAGAACTTCGGCGGTCATTTCGGGATCGAGGGCAGAGGTGGGCTCATCCAAAAAAAGAATTTCAGGTTCATGTCCCAAGGCGCGTGTCAGAGCGATGCGTTGTCTTTGGCCTCCAGAAAGTTCGGCGGGTTTTTTGTGGGCGTGAGGTAGGAGTTGGAATCTGGTCAAAAGAGATTGGGCACGATCCCTTGCTTCGGCAGCAGACTGATGGTGGGCGTAGCGCAGAGGTAAAGTGATGTTCTCCTCAGCGGTCAGGTGAGGGAAGAGATTGCCCTCTTGGAAAACGAAGCCGAGTCGACGTCGGTAGTCGCGGAGAGTGGCTTCGTGCGGGGGAAGAGGGATGCCATCGACCTGAATAGAGCCCTCGTCGGCAATTTCTAGTCCAGCGAGAAGGCGGAGGAGAGTCGACTTTCCGCCTCCTGAGGGGCCGAGCAGAAGGAGTGGAGAACCAATGGGGAGGGTGAGGGTGATCTGGCGTACGGCCCAGACGTCTCCGTAGCGTTTTCCAGCACCGATGGATTTAATGTGCATAGGCTAAAGACTTCTCCCAGCGGCGTGTAAAGAATGCCAGTGGTGCGGTGAGGACGAGGTAGGCGAGAGCGAGGGGAAGATAGGATTCAAGAGTTCCATAGGTGAAGGCATTTATTTCTTGGGCTACGTGAGTTACTTCAGTGACGGCGATGACGGAGAGGAGGGAGGAGTCTTTGAGGAGAGAAGCGGTTTGTCCTGCTAGGGCTGGCAGAGAGTTGTGGAGCCCTAGGGGAGTGATGATGTGGCGGAAGGTGCAGGCGGGAGTCAGGCCAATGGCGCGAGAGGAGGTGATGAGAGATTGGGGAATGGAGAGCCAAGCCCCGCGAAAAATCTCGGAAAAGTAGGCGGCTTCGAAAAGAGCAAGAATGAGAGTGCCTGCGAGCAGTCGATTTTGTAATCCGAGGGCTGAGCCTACGATGTAAAATAGAACGAGGATTTGAACGAGAAGGGGGGTGCCTCGGATGAGTTCGACCAGAAGAGTGCAAAACTGACGGATGGGGAGCCAACCTGCGATCCGTCCTGTGGCGAGGACGAGGCCTAGGGGGATGGAAAGGAGGAGGGTAGCGGAGCCGAGGAGGAGGGTGGTGCACCAGCCATAAAAAAACTTTTCACGGTAGGCCCAGACGGCGTCCCAGCGCCACTCCCAGTGGAGGGATTGGAAAGCGATGGCGAAGAATCCTCCCAAAAGAGATAGTACTAAGAATAGGGAGAGTGCAGTGAGGAGGGGATGGGGGCGGAGAGTTTTCAAGGAGTAGAAGAAAAGATAAAGGGAATGCCCGCCTGACGAAATAGGGCTTCCTCGGCTGCGAGATAGCGAGAGGATAACTTTTGGAATCCGCCTTGCTGGTGAAAGGACTCGAGGAAGGCGTTGACCTGGCGAAGGAGGACGGCGTCGGAGGAACGAAGGCCGAGGGCCCAGTTCTCCTCTTGGATGGATGAGAGGAGGGCTTGGGTGGAGTCGGGATAGCGCTGGTGTGCCCGGGCCACGGAGAGTTGATCGTAAAGGAATGCGTCGGCTTTGCCTTGGCTGATTTCGAGGTAAGCGGCGGCATCTTTATCAACGACAAGTTTTTTTGCCTTAGGGAAGAGTCGTTCCGCAACGAGGTGACCACTGGTGCCACGCTTGGTCACGAGAGTACGGTCGGGGTGGTTGAGGTCGTCGGCCTTAAGCAGGGTGGAGTCTTTACGGGTGAGAAGAGCGAGTCCGATTCTGGCGTAGGGTTGGGAGAAGGCGATGACTTTGGATCGTTCGGGGGTGACGGTGAGGGAGGAGAGAATCAGGTCGATCTTTTTCGTGAGGAGAGCGGGGATGAGTCCGTCGAAGGAGATGTTTTCGATTTGAAGAGGACGATGTAATGAGTCGGCGAGTTTTTGGGCAAGCTCGACGCTAAGGCCCGATGGTTTTCCGCTGATGTCGGTCATTTCGAAGGGAGGATAGTTGAGTTCCATCCCGACAATCAGAGGCAGGCCGGCACTAGGGCTAGGCTTAGGGGAGCAACCAACGAGCAAGAGAGCGAGCGAGAGGACGAGTGAGATCAAGCGCGGGAGGCGTCGACGTATTTTTTATTCATTTCTCGCATCCGCCGACTGAGAACAGTGGCTAGGCCGATGAGGAGCATTCCACCGAGCTGGTGATTATTGTTCATGAGAAACTCGAGTTGTGGCCAGGAAATGGCCCAGACGATGGAGGACTGGGTGGGGAAAATGCTGGCGGAGGTGGGACCTGGGTCGAAAACAGATATTTCGCCGAAGGTGTCGCCGGGTTGAAGTTTGGCGAGCTCGACCTCGGAGGTTTGGCCTTGGCGGCGGACGGAGAGTTCGCCTGAGACGAGGATAAACATGCGACCGAGTTCGGCGCCTTCGTCGACGAGATTGTGGGGAGGTTCGACCGAGACGAACTCGCCATATCCTGCGAGGGCAGAGCGGGCCTCTTCAGAAAAGCTTGCGGTGATCCCTGAGGCGGGCAGGGCAGCGTGGGCAAGAGGGTCGGACATAGAAAAGAGAGTAAAGGGTAGAAGAGAAGCGGGGTCAATTCGAAGGGAAAAAGTTTAGTGGTTGGTGGATCATTTGGGCGGAACGGGTGTTGGATCGGGTTTAGGTTGAGTGGCGGGGGTGGGGGGAACAAGGGGAATGAGTTTGGGGCGTTCTTTCTGGAGATTGGCGGGATTGGAGGCTGTCTTCCGCTGGAGAGGGGCGGAGCGCATGTAAGAGGGGAGGGTGCTTGGGGCGGGGTCAACGTTGGCGATCCAGGTGCTACGACGCACCGATTCAGGTTTTACGGTGCCGTCGAGGTTAAGTTGGAATTGAACGACCGAGTCCATGCCGACGCGGGTGGCTTGTCGTCGATCGAAGCCATCGATCTCCCAAGAGGCTTTATCAAACGGATCGCGGCCTGCTTCTTTTTTCCAGATGGTTCCGTAGGTATCTTTTCGCCACTCATTGCCGTCGCTGTCGCATTTCCAGAAAGTGGATTCTTTGGGGGTGGAAAAGTTGTATAGATTGCGGCCGAACTGGTGAGAGGTGGTGGAGGTACGTGGATCATCCTCGCGGAGGAGTTCGCCTGCGATGGCGGGGAGGCAGAAAAGACCGAGAACAGAACCAGAGAGGAAAAACCTGTTCATAGAGAAATCGTAGGTTCGGGTTGGGGCGGTACAATGCGTAAGCTTGAGGTGAGGGAGGGGAAGGGTAGGGTAGAAAGTGGACGGGTGGCAGAGCGGTTTAATGTACCTGACTCGAAATCAGGAGTAGGGGTAACCCTACCGTGGGTTCAAATCCCACCCCGTCCGCGTCTCAATTAAGAGTTTTGATTCCTTTTACCCCCTCCCGTGACAGCACCGTGACAGGGATCGCCCTTCTAAAGGTCGTCGGGTGTTAAACCCGACTGTTCTGAAGGATTTAGAAGGGCTGCAAGGTGTTGGATCGGATGGTGTTAAAAAAGGTGTTTGAAGAGGAGG
>CAJBOM010000191.1 GCA_903956835.1 uncultured Verrucomicrobiota bacterium | reverse complement strand
CCTCGGTTCAGAGACTAGCGAAGGCGAAGTTTGAAATTTGGAAGAAGGATCCGCAGCACCCTTCGCTGGGGTTCGATATCCGAAGAAATGGGGCGTGTGTCGTGAGGGTGGGGGACCACTACCGGGCGGTGGGATTGAAGAAGGGAGTTGCTGTCATCTGGTTCTGGATCGGAACACACGAGGAGTACAATAGGTATAAGTTTTAAATTGGCTCTGCTTCGTCCCCGAAGCAGGTCGATGATTAACGGCGGCGAGCGCCGAAGGTGTAGCCGCGGACGGTGCGAATTCCGCGCATTCGGGTTTGGGCCACAGTGTGACCTTCTTCGAATAGTGCGGTGAAGCGGTAGGGAAAGTTTTCTAGTTTTGTTCGAGGTAGTTTCTGGCCGAGCATGCGTTCGATGGCTTCGACGTGGGGTAGCTCCTCTGCGACGAAGAGGGTAAAGGCATCCCCTTCCTTAGCGGCGCGACCAGTCCGGCCGATGCGGTGGACATAATCTTCAGGGTGCTGGGGGACATCATAATTAATCACGTGGGTGATCCCTGCGATATCAAGACCACGAGCAGCGATGTCGGTGGCGACGAGGATGGGATACTTTCCTGAGCGAAATCCAGTGAGGGCTTCGGTGCGTTCCGCCTGGGAGCGGTCGGAGTGGAGGACGCCGACGGGGTGAGGGAGGTTGGAAAGGCTACCTGCCACGCGGTCGGAGCCCATGCGGGTGCGACAAAAGACGATGACACTTTCGTAGTGGGTTTTTTCCAGCAAACCGAGAAGGAGTTCGTGTTTTTGATCGGCGGCGACGGGGTAGAGGGCGTGGGTGACGGTTTCGGCCGCGGATTGGCGCAGACCGATCTCGATGGTGACAGGTTCTTTAAGGGCCCACTGGGTGAGGCGTTCGATTTCGGGGGGAATGGTGGCAGAGAAAAAGAGGGTTTGACGTTTCTCGGGGCAGAGGGAGACGATGCGTTTGACGTCGGGCAGGAAGCCCATATCGAGCATGCGATCGACTTCATCGAGCACGAGGTGGGTGAGATGGCCGAAGTTGAGATCTCCTTGGCTGACGAGGTCGAGTAAGCGGCCAGGGGTAGCGACAAGGATATCGATGCCTCGTTTGATTTGTTCGCGTTGGGCTCCGTAGCCGACGCCGCCGTAGATCAGGCCGATACGGAGGCCAGTGTGTTTGGCGAAAACTTCGAGGGCGGCGGCGACTTGGTCGGCAAGTTCGCGGGTGGGTTCAAGAATGAGGGCACGCATGGAGCCTGGCTTGCCGAGGTGTTGGAGAATAGGGAGGGCGAAGGCGGCGGTTTTGCCTGTTCCAGTTTGGGCTGAGCCAATGATGTCTTTTCCTGAAAGGGCGACGGGGATGGCTTGGGCCTGGATGGGGGTGGGCTCCTTATATCCGAGGTCGACGACGGCTTGGAGAACAGAGGAGGAAAGTCCGAGAGAAGCAAAATCCATCGAAGATGCTAGTCTATCGAGGTGGGGTGGAGCAAGCGGGACCCCTGACAATACGATGGACGCAGGGGGCAGAGTTTTTTAGGGTACTAGGTTAATGAAGACGGCGTATGAGCTTGCGATGGAGCGGTTAGCAACAACGGAGCCCGAGAGAAAGCTGACGGACAAGCAAAAGAAGGCTTTAGCCGATATTGATTCTACGTATCGAGCGAAGGTGGCGGAGAGGGAAACCTTTCTTGGGGCAAAGATTGTCGGAGCGAAAATGGCGGGAGCGGGTGAGGAGGCGAGCATTTTACAAGATGAGTTGTCTCGTGATATCCGGGGGATCCGAGAGGAGTGGGAGCGAAAGAAGGAGCAGGCTCGCTCCGCGGGCTAATTTCTCATGGGGCAGGAGAGTAAAGGTCAGGGGCAAGGCTGGGGGGATACCTTACTCTATCGTTGGGCGCGGTTGGTAGTTGGGCATCGTGCGCGGGTGTTGTGGGCCACGCTCCTTCTGGTGGTGGCGGGGGGGGCGATGGCAGGGGCGCGGTTGGTCATTCGTAATAACACCCTCGATCTGATTCGCAAGGATTCGCCCGTCTTTAAAAAATATTTGGCTTACATGAATGAGTTTGATGTCCGAGAGGAAATCGTTGTCGTCCTGAAGAGTGATGATCTAAAGGCGAGTCGGGCGGCGGCCAATGCGCTGGCGGAGCGATTGAAAACGGAGAAGGGGCTGGATCGCATTTATTATCGGCACGATTTCTCTCCGATGGCGGATCGTCTTTTGCTCTTGGCGGATGAGGAGCAGCTGACGGGGATTCGGCGACAGATGGAGGAGTTAGCGGCGCTGGTCAAAGGAAATAAGCAGGCGCTGAATCTGAATGGCATTTTGGCGGAAGCTTCAGCCAAGTTTAATGATCCGTACCTGCGAAAGTCCTCGAACTGGCAGGAGTTCATTCCATTTATTGAGGAGTTCGTGCGAAATTTAAAGGGATTGGCGAAGGATCTGGAGACCCCTGTGAATGTGTTGGAGAAAGGAAGTTTGGGAGAGCTTTCCGACTTTGAGAGGGATTTATTGAAGAATGAGTATTTGAGTTTGGGAGAAGATGGGAAAACAATTGTGATGCTTCTGCGTCCTTCGGTGGAGGAGGAGAAAAGTGCGACGCCGTATACGGGGGTGATTAAGCGGGTGCGGCAAATGGTTAAGGAAACACGGCCGCTCTATGCCAAGGTGACTATCGGAGTGACGGGGGAACCTGTCTTGCTGGATGACGAACTGCGGCAGAGCGAGGATGACATGAAGTTGGCCACGCTGATCACTCTGGTCTTGATCGCGGTGATGTTCTTTTTTGCCTATGGAGAGTTTTCGCGACCGTTCCTGGCTTTAGTGGCGCTATTGGCGAGTGTGGTGATTTCCTTGGGGGTGACCACGGTGACGATTGGGCACCTGAATATCATTTCGCAGGCCTTCATTGTGATGATTCTTGGGCTGGGAATTGATTTTGGGATTCAGTTCTTAGGAAGGTATGAGGAAGAGATGTCCCGTGGAAAAACTTCGGCTGAGGCGGTGGAAATCACCCTAACGACAACGGGCAAGGCTCTCCTGGCGGGTGGGGGAACGACGGCGGCGGCATTTTACGCGATGTGTTTTAATGATTTCACGGGCTTGACCGAGCTGGGCTGGATTGCGGGGACGGGGGTTATTTTGGCGCTTTTGGCGAGCCTTTCAATTTTACCCGCGCTCCTCCTTTGGCGGGATCGGGATGGGAAGGTGCAGGTGGGTAATATGCTACGATTTGGATATGGGGAGAGCCTTGATCGGAGGCTGACGTTTCATCCGTATCTGGTCTTGCTGGCGGCGGCGGGTCTCAGTGCATTTGCTTGGATGAAGTGTCGAGAGGTGACCTTTGATCATAATCTTCTCCATTTGCAGAATCCGAAGATGGAATCGGTTCGGTTGACTCGGGAGCTTTTGGATACCGGGAAAGGATCTTTGATTTATGGGGTGGTGATGGCGAACACGGTAGACCAGGCGGACGAGTTGGCTGATCGACTGCGTGAACTTTCCACGGTGAGCAAGGTGCGTACTTTGGGGGATCTGGTGCCGCGGGATCAGCACAAGCGGATGGATGAGGTGAATCGAATTGCCCATGTGGCGGGGGAGATCACATTGGGTACGGGCACGGGGCAATCGGTGGATGTGCCCAAGGCGAAGAAAGATTTGGAGTTTCTATTAGAATCGTCGCAAGAAGGGGCCAAGCAGGCCAAACAGTACATCGGGCTTTCGGGTCGGGCGAGGCAGGCGGTGACAACGTTTGAGAAAATGATTCCTCCTTTGGAGCGGGCGGTGGCGGCGTTGGATAAGCTGAATCTGGATGAGGCGAAGCAGAGGTTGGATCGGCATCAGGTGAAGTTAGTGGGATCGATCACGCAAAATCTAGGTTGGCTGAAGACGCAACGGGGGGATCGGGCTTTGACGGTGCAGGATCTGCCCCCGCAATTAAAGGAGCGCTATCTTTCGAAAGGCGGGAAAGTTCTTTTGGAAGTGGAGCCAGCGGTGGATGTATGGGAGCGGAAGCCGAATGAGGAGTTTGTTGGGCAGGTGCAGCGGGTGGCGCCTGAGGTGACGGGCACGCCGGTGATGAACTTGGAGTATATTGATCTTTTGATGAAAAGTTATATCCAAGCGTCGTTTTATGCGGGTGGGG
>CAJBOM010000190.1 GCA_903956835.1 uncultured Verrucomicrobiota bacterium | reverse complement strand
GCCGTTATCTTGTCGAAAATCAGGTGATCGATGAACTACCTTCCCCCCACCGCTACCATCGCCTTCCCCGCAAAGGAGGTTGGCCTTTCAGCGAACGGCGCAATGGTTGGTCCATCGCCGATTGTACCGCCGAAAGTATCCTTGCCCTGGTCGAAGCCACCCCTTTTCTTCCTCAGCCCATCTCTGCAAAGATCATAACCGACGGACTGCATTTTATCCTCAGCTACCAGAACCGGGACGGAGGTTGGGGCAGTTGCGACCGAGTCATCGGCCCTTCTTGGATTGAAATCTTCAACGCCTCCCACGTCTTCGCCGACATCATGGTCGATCACTCATACGCCGAGTGCACCGGATCAGTTCTTGCGGCGTTGGCCCTAGTGCAAAAAAAGTTTCCCGAAATAGAATCCGCTGCGGTCGATCGAGCCATTCAGCACGGTATCCGTTATTTGACCAAGACCCAAAAACAGGACGGCTCATGGGAAGCGGTCTGGGGCATCTGCTTTAATTATGGAACTTCCTTCGCTCTACCTGGCCTCCTGGCAGCGGGCCTTTCCATCCACGACCCCCGGATCACCCGAGGGCGTAATTTTCTTCTCTCCCAACAGCTTGCCGACGGTGGATGGGGCGAGCATCCAGACTCTTGCCTACAACGTCGACCGATTCGGAGTGAGGTGGGGTTGGTCGAGCCCACCGCGCTGGCATTGATCGCCCTCCTCGCCACTGGACCCAAGGATGATCCTGCCGTGAGCAAAGGACTGGATTTTCTTCTCAAAACGCAACAAGCCGATGGAGATTTTCCGCCTCAACCCATTCCAGGACTTTTTTATCGCACCACTTTAATTCGGTACGACCACTATAAACGCGCCTTCCCCCTCAAAGCCTTCGCAACCTTCCTCCAATCTTAAACTCCTCAGAAACGATTCTGGGGAGTAATTTTTTCGCGAGGAATTTATGCTTTGGGACGAACCCAACCCGCCATCGCATACGCCATCGGCAACCGAATCCAGCTCGCAATCGAAGCAATATCCGCACCCACCGTCGTGCTTTTGTCCCGTCCTCTCCAAGCCCCAAGCAACGCCCGCAGAAACGGGCCAGCAAAAGTAAGGAAAGAACGGCCATTCCCCATCAGCAGACCCATCGTCCGCTCCCGCTCCTTTTCATCGCTGCGCCAAAGCGAAACTACTGCCCTTCTCAACGAATTAGAGAAGGCATCCTCTTTCGAGAAACAATCATAGAGCGCGCGGGAGAGAAGCTCGGGTACTCGGCAAGCCCGACGCCGACTTTTGGCAAAAGCCTGAAAATTGGCTGTCTCGACTAACTCAATCGCATCGACCAATCCATTGGTAATTCCCGTAGCCGTCAAAGGATGAGTGTGACCCGCCGCATCCCCAATCAAAACTCGCTGCCCATTCCCATAATCGGCCCGAGCCAAAAAGTGATTCGCCTGCCAACGCAAATGCCCACCACGAATCTGCTCTTCACACGGCTGCCTCCAAACGGGAGGCAAGGTCTCGCGCGTCGCCGCAATCAACCATTCCGGATCTTTCATCTCTGCTTTATATTTTAGGGGTACGTCTACACATATCCGCACCACCGAAGGAGCAATCTCGTACCCAAGAAGAAAACTAGGCTTTCCTAAAAAAACGTGGCCGTAATCAGGATAGGGAGCCTTCACCCCCTCGAGCAAAATCCCCGTCATGGCAGACATCGGCTTGTGGGAAGTGGTCCCTCGTAAACTTCGCCGAACCACGCTCGAACGACCATCTGCACCCACTACAATTCCTGCCTCCAGCCTTTCCCCACTCTCCAAAACAACCCCCTCATCATCTACCGAAGCCACTCTCACTCCATGGCGAAAAGTTACGCCATCTGTCGTTGCCACCATCTGACGCATCTCGTCCACCAAATCTCCGTGATGAAAAGCCAAACCGAGCTGACCTTGCACGTAGTCCAACTTCACCGGAGATTCGCCATGCCCAGGATAAACCACAAAACCGCGTCCCCGCGGCCGCCCCTGCATCGATGTGATCGCACCGAATCCTAGCTTCTTCAGCGCATCGACCCCCTGCGGATGAAGCCATTCCCCCGCAAAACGCTTGCGACTTTTACCTTCCGGCTCTGCTTCCAGCAAAACCACCGACCGCCCAGCCATAGCATAAGCCCGAGCCACGGCACATCCTGCCGGCCCAGCCCCTACCACAATCACATTGGTACGTTTTTTCATTCGATTTGCGATGAAGTGTTCTTAGCACCCATTCGCTTAATTCCAAGTAAAAGAGATACGAATTGCTTGCAATTCATTCATGAAGAATGAGTTCAATTATCCAGGCTAGGAAATGAATTTCCACTAAAGCGATCCTTTTATCCCCTTTAGCCCTTTCCATCGCCCTCACCTCTAAGTCTCCCTCCCCCAAATCGAACTCGGCCGCCCGCCTCAACCGATGGTCATTGCACGTCGCCAAAAAAGATTCCACCTCGTCTTTCTTCAAAACCCACCGCCCCGCTTGCCCAACTGGAGGCAACGTTTTGAGCCAACTCTTCATCGCCGCTCCTCTCCCCATCCGCGCCTCGTGCAAACCCTCCACCCAATGCACCGCATCCTCCCCACGAATCCCCGCCTCCCGCAAACCCGCCTGCCCATACCAAGCATTCCCCACCATCGGGTCCAACTCGCTTGGATCAGTCTCATACGCCTCCACCGTGCTCTGCAAGGCTTGCCGCAAAAGTGCCGCCTCAGGAGCCGCAAACTCAATTTGCCTATCCCCAGCTCCCTCCTGACTCACCCTCATGCGGGAGCCACCTCCAAGGTCGATTTCAAACCGAATTCCTGCAACCGCTGGCAATACATCTCCGCCTTCTCCCGCGTTTCCATCGCCACCATGCTCCGCCCCTGCTCATGCACCTCTAACATATGCTTCTTCGCCTTGGGCTCATCGAAACCTAATACTTTTTGAAATACAAAAACCACATAGCTCATAAGGTTGATCGGATCATTCCAGACCAGTACCCGCCACCCTTTGGCAAAAGCCTCCGAAAAGTCAGCCTCCTGCGTCGGACTTTCTATCGGCAATTCGATCGTGCCACTTTTCACCCCGCCAGCCTAGTTCCTTAACAGCTTTTTTCAATCCGGTTCCCCTTCGCCATTTCACAGATTTCCGCTAAGGTCGATCGATGCAACTTTCTAGGATTCTTTCCCTTCTGGCCGCGAGCGCTCTCGGTTTGCTCCTCGCCACCGCCGCCGTGCCTTACTCTCGACTTCTCCTTCCCTCCACTTCGGCTCCCGCCCAGACCGCCCCTCTGCCCACTCTCATCACCATCGCAGACCTCGCTGGCGAACCTTGGCCATGGCCCCGCCTCGACCTCACCCTCCTTCTCCGCGCCATCTCCCCATACCGACCAAACCCCGTCGGCCTCCTCCTCCCCCTCGACGCTCCCGATGTCCTCGAACCCGCCCAAGACGATCAAATGGCCCGCGCCCTCGCCTCCTTTGAAACCTCTGTTCTCCCCGCTACCACGTTCCCTACTCTCGCCAGCACCGAAACTCTCTCTCTTCCCAAAATTCCCCACCACGGCTCTCTGCAAAGCCTGCGCACGGCCGACTCCTTTCTCGCCCCAGAAAAAAGTCTTCGCCAATCCGCCACTCTCGCCGCCTGGAAGATCACTCCCGATGCGGATGGTCAACTCCGTCGCCTCCCCCTCATTTTTCGCCAAGCCGATTCCGTCGTTCCCTCCTGGCTCCTCGTCATGTACGCCCGCGCCCTCAACGCCGACCTTACTCAATCCGAACTCCAGGGCCGTCGCTTGATTCTTCGCAATGCCCAAGGCCTTTATCTTCAAACCATCCCCCTCGATCTCCGCGGCTCCGTCCCTATCGATTGGAATCAAGCCGAACCCACCACCACTAAAATGGAAATTCGTGGTGTCGTCCTTGCTTCCGAGCAGGAACGTATTGGACTACCCCCCTACTTCAATTTAAAGCAAATCGCCCGCCAGCCCGTTCTTATCGCCACCACCCTCGCCGAGGTCGATCCCTCAATCGATTCCCCACTCGGTAAACATGCTATCGCCGATGCCGTTCTCCGCACCTGGACTCGCCTTTCCGCAGGTCCCACCCCCGTTCTCCATCCTCCCAGTTGGCTCATCCTATCCGTCCTTTTCGCTTCCGCTGGCCTTGGTCTTTCCTCAGGACAACGCTGGCACATCGGCCTAATCGAAGCTTGTGGCTTAGCCGGTCTTGTTTTCGGCGCAGGTTGGATCGCCGCAAAACTAGGAGGATATTCTGGTGCTCTCCCCCTTACCCTCGGCTCCTTCCTTGCCACGCTTCTTGCGCCCCGACTCCAGAAATGGATGGAGACTTCCCATGTTCGTTGATCGTGTTCGTATCCATGCCAACGCCGGTAATGGTGGCCGTGGCGCCGTCAGTTTCCTACGCGAAAAGTTTGTCCCCAAGGGCGGACCCGACGGAGGCGACGGCGGCGACGGCGGTGACATCATTCTCGAGGTGGATCCCCAGCTTAATAACCTGATCGATCTCCGCTTTCGGCCCCACGCCCGCGCTGGCAATGGCAATACCGGCAGCGGCAAACAGTGCTCAGGCAGGGCAGGCAAAGATTGTCTCTTAAAAGTTCCACCCGGCACCGTCATTTACCCCCTCCCCCCGGGAGAAGAAGGCGATCCCCTCATCGATCTCACCAACCCGGGCGAAAGATTCATTCTTTGTGCAGGCGGACGCGGCGGACGCGGAAACTCCCGCTTTGCCAGCTCTACCCGCCAAACCCCACGCATGGCCGAAGATGGACGCCCCGGAGAATCAGGAGAATTTATCTTTGTTCTAAAATCGATCGCTCAAGTAGGCCTCGTCGGCTTGCCCAACGCCGGTAAATCTAGCCTCCTCGCCGCCCTATCCGCCGCTCGGCCCAAGGTTGCCTCCTATCCCTTCACCACCCTCGCCCCCTATATCGGAGTGGTCGGCTCCGCCGACGAAAATCGCTTCACCCTCGCCGATATTCCCGGATTGGTCGAAGGCGCCCACGACGGCAAAGGACTAGGTCACGATTTCCTGCGCCATATCGAACGTTGCGCCGTTCTTTTGCTTGTCATCGATACCGCAGGAACCGAAGGACGCGATCCCGTGGAAGATTATCGGCTCCTCCGTAAAGAACTTCGCCTTCACGACGCGGCTCTTGGGCAACGAACCTTTCTCATCGCCGCCAATAAAAGCGACCTCCCCGAATCCGCCAAAAATCTTGCCGCCTTGCGAGCCGCTGCCCGCAAAACCATCTTTTCTGTCTCAGCCACCACTGGCGAGGGCCTGCCTGATCTGATTACCGCTATTCGCGATCTCCTCCCCTCTTGACCAAGGTCAGGAGATGCTTCACATTGTTAACCATTCATCATATGAATCATTTTGTTATTCTTTTAGCCTTCTTGGCTCTGAGCGCCTGTCAAAAAGGTGGCGGACCGCCTAAAGATCGACCTGTTCCCGTCGAACTGGTTGCCGTCCAGGAAGGTCCCCTCCTCGAAACCCTCGCTGCCATTGGCAGCCTTGAGGCAGAAGAATCCGTCGACATCAAGCCCGAGGTCGATGGAGAAATAACCTCCATCACCATGGTCGAAGGTGCCGTCGTTAAAAAAGGCGATGTTCTTCTCCAAATCGACGAATCCAAACAAGCCGCGGGTGTCGCGGAGACAGAAGCCGACTACCTTTACGCTAAGGAGACACTCCAACGCTCCGATACCCTCCTCGCCGACGGCACTATTTCCCAACAGGAACACGATCAAACCCGTGCAAACTCTATGCGGACCCAGGCCTCTCTCCTCCTCGCCCGCAAACGACTCCAGGAATATACCCTGACCGCTCCCTTCGCTGGGGTCCTTGGTCACCGCACAATTAGCGTCGGTCAGTACGTCAATCCCCAAACCACTCTCGTTAGCCTCTACGCCCTCAATCGCATGAAACTCACCTTTGGTGTTCCCGAACGCTACGGTGCACGTGTCCAACCCGGCCAACCCATCCACCTCAAAGTCGCCGCTTACGGAGACGAGGTTTTCGTTGGCGAAATCTATCTCATCGAGCCCCAGATCGATATGGCCACCCGCACCGTCCAAGTCCGCGCTTTCGTCCCAAATGCCGATCACCGGCTCAAACCCGGAATGTTTGCCAATCTTGACCTCGCCATCGGCACGAAAGAAAAAGCCCTCACCCTCCCAGAAGATTGCATCTTTCCCCACGAAGGCGGGTTCGCCACTTACCGTGACGCCGAGGGGGTAGCCGAACTCGTTCCCATCGAAATCGGTCTCCGCGTCCCAGGACGGATCGAAATCCTCAGTGGACTCCGCGCAGGTGATCTCGTCGCACGCTCAGGCAATCTCCGCCTTTCCCCTGGTCGCAAACTTCTCCCAGAAACTCCTTCCACCCCCCAATCCTCCAAACCTCCCGTTCCATGAATCTTCCGGAGTTTTGCATTCGGCGCCCCGTGGCCGCCACCATGGCTAATCTGGCGATTGCCCTCGTCGGCATCGTTGCCCTCTCCCGCCTTCCCGTCCGCGAACTTCCGAACATCGACCCTCCCGTCGTCTCCGTCATCACCATCTACCCGGGTGCCAATGCCGAACTTGTTGAAGCCGATGTCACCGAACCCATGGAGCAAGAAATTAATAATATCCCTGGCATTAAAATCCTCCGCAGTGAATCGCGGGAGCAGGTCAGCAGTATCACAGTTGAATTTGAACTCAACCGTGACGTCGATATCGGATCCCAAGACGTCCGCGATCGCATTAGCCGAGTCCGCGATAAACTCCCCGACGACATCAAAGAACCCATCGTCGCCAAGCAAGACGCCGATGCCCAAGAAGTTATGTGGGTTGCCCTTTCCAGTCCGACTCGCTCCACCCTCGATCTCACCAATCTGGCCGAACGCCAAATCAAAGATCGCCTCCAAGTTCTCTCAGGCGTAGGCGGCATTAACTTCGGAGGGGAGAAAAGAACCTCCATGCGGATCTGGCTCGATTCAGAAAAAATGGCCGCCCGCCAAATCACCGCGGCCGATATCCGCGCCCTCCTCGCAAAAGAAAATGTGGAACTGCCCTCAGGCCAAATCGAGGGCAAGGAGCGCTCTCTTAGTATCTTAGCAAGAGGGCGAATGGATCGCCCCGACCAGTACGCCGATCTCATCGTCCGAGATACAGAGGGCACTCCCATCCGCTTGCGCGACATCGCCACCGTGGAGATAGGGCCAGCCGTTGAACAGACCATCGCCCGCTTTCGAGGTCAACCCGCCGTCGGCTTGGGCGTAGTTAAACAGTCCGATGCCAACGCCGTCGAAGTCGCTCAAAGAGTCCGTCGTGAACTAGAAAAAATCAAACCCCTCCTCCCTGCCGACGTTAAAATCGATATCCCCTTCGACTCTTCTCTTTATGTCGAGAACGCCATCCACGAAGTCGTTGTCTCCCTCATTATTTCGGTTCTCCTCGTCGTCGTCCTCATCTTCCTTTTTCTACGAGAAGCCCGCTCCACTCTCATCCCCGCCGCTGCCATTCCCATTTCCGTTCTCGGGACCTTCGGCTTACTCTACATCCTCGGCTACAGCGTCAATATCCTCACCCTACTCGCGCTCGTCCTCGCCATCGGGATCGTCGTCGACGACGCCATCGTCGTCCTCGAAAATATCGTCCGCCACATTGAAGAAGGCATGACCCCACTCGAAGCCAGCCTTACCTCCATGAAGGAGATCACTGGGGCTATCCTCGCCATCACCGCCAGCCTTGTCGTCGTCTTTCTTCCTATCGCTTTTCAAAGCGGGACCACTGGAATTCTCTTCCGCGAATTTGCCGTAACCTTGGCTGGCTCCGTTACCATCTCCGCCTTCGTCGCCCTGACCCTCAGCCCTGCCCTCGGTGCCTATTTCTTGAAACCGCCTTCCGCCAATCCTCCCGGTTATGCCAGGTTTCTCGAATCAATTTTACATCGCATCTCCCTTTTCTATACCAAGAGCCTCGCGGCTGCACTCGGTCACCCCCGCGCCCTCCTTGGACTCGGCGCAGGAATCCTCGCACTCACCGTCCTGCTCTATCAGGCCATCCCCCAAGAATTTCTTCCCGATGAAGATAAAGGAACCATCGTTGCTGTCGTCGTCACCCCAGAAGGCTCGACCACCGAAGCCACCGATCGTTATATCCGCCAAGCCGAGAAGATCGCTTCCGAATATCCAGAGGTCGAAGGCTACTTTTCCGCCGTCGCCCTCGCTCGCGGTTCCCCAGGACAATCCAATCTCGGTATTATGTTTATGCGCTTAAAACCCGATCGGGAACGCACGGGACTACAACTCGCCCGCCCAGGAGCTCGGGGTTCCATGTTCACTCGCATGATCAGCGAAATACGTGGAGCGGTCGTCATTCCCTTTCTTCCCAAAGCCATCGGACGCGGGTTCGATGCCTCTTTCCAAGTCATTCTCCAAGGCCCCAACCTTGTCCAATTAGAAAAAAGCGCGCGGGAATTGCGAGACGAAATTGATCAAGCAGGCTTCCTCAGCCAACCCCGTACCAATTTTAACTACGAAAAACCTCAGCTCAACCTTGAAATCGATCGTAATCGTGCCGCCGCCCTCGGGATCTCCGTTCGCGATATCTCCGAGTCCCTCCAGATTCTTCTCGGGGGCCTCGATATTTCCCGCTTCAACTTCGAGGGCAAACAGTACGACGTTATTGCCCAACTCCGCCGCGTGGATCGTTTGGTACCCGACGAACTAAATTCTCTTTATGTTCGCGCCCGCAGCGGACAACTCGTTCCCATTCGTGATCTCGTCCGCGCCAAAGAAAAAGGCTCGGTCAACTCCATCTCCCACTTTGCCCGCCAACGCTGCGCCCAAGTCAGTGGCCAGCCTCAGGGATGCACCCTCGGCCAAGCCATCGAAAAAACCGAGGAAATTGGTCGGAGAATTCTTCCGCCTGGAATCAAAATGGAATTCGACGGGGAAGCCCGCGAACTGCGCTCTGGCGTCGGCGAAGCCTGGCAGATCCTTCTCCTCGCAGTTCTTATCGTTTACATGGCCCTCGCCGCCCAGTTCGAAAGCTTCATCCACCCTTTCACCATCATGATTGCCCTACCCTTAGCCGCGGTCGGTGCGCTTCTACTTATTTATGTTCTCGGTTTTCTCAACGGATTGGCCGTCATCCCCCAGTACGCTCCCCCAGGTGCCCTACCTAAACCACTTGCCCTGCTTTTCGGAATGATTCCAGAAATTCCCTCCATGAATCTCAATCTTTACAGCTTGATCGGCCTGGTCCTTCTTTTGGGTCTCGTTACCAAAAATTCCATTCTTCTTGTGGAGTTCGCCAATCAGCAACGAGCCCTCGGTGTCCCCGCCCTCGAAGCCATGCTCGAATCGGGCCGTCTTCGGCTTCGACCCATCCTCATGACCGCCCTCTCCACTATCATTGGGATTCTTCCCATCGCACTCGGCTTTGGCG
>CAJBOM010000189.1 GCA_903956835.1 uncultured Verrucomicrobiota bacterium | reverse complement strand
TCCCCCCGCACCCTATCGGCCCCGTCGCGATACCATGCCTTGGCGCCTCCGACGTAGTTACCAAAACCAGAACCGCTTCCCCAGCCACGAACGTCCTCGGCAATAATCATTCCCTTAGGCTCATTTCCGGCGCCCAAGATTGGGCACCATACATGCACCCTCCTCTCCCATGCTCGCAGCATGCTGCGAGCATGCTGCGAGCACGAAAGAACGGGAGTTGACTTTTCCCATCTGTTATCCAAATGAATAACTTATGTCAGTTCTCACTTCCCACCCCCTCCTAGGGCTCCTTCAAGAGATTCCTCATCAAGCAGGGCGATCTTTCCTTCATCGTGTCGACTCCGATCAGTGGAAAGAGCTCGGCCTCCTCAAAAACGACCATCTCCTCATCGAATTTCGCCCCCTCAAAAACCAAGACCTTGCCCTCGGCCTCCATTACGGCCAAGCCACCCTCACCCGCTATCACCACCTCCCTAAGCCATCCTTCTTTCCACCCAGCCCATCCAAACCCATTCCCGAATCCGATGCTGTCCTCCAAGGCGTCGTCACTTGCCTCGTCCGCTCCCTGTGAATCCACCCGTCCCATCAATCCTTCACCTCGACGCCGACGCCTTCTACGCTTCCGTAGAACAGGCCGCAGACTCCAGGCTTCGTGGTAAACCCATCGCCGTCGGAGGCGCATCCCGTGGCGTTGTTGCCTCCGCCAGCTACGAAGCCCGCGCCTGCGGAGTCCGTACCGCCATGCCCACCTCCCGAGCACGCCGCCTCTGCCCCAATCTCATCCTCGTCCCAGGCGACTTCGAAAAATATGAACGCTTCTCTCAACTCATGTTCGCTTACGCCTACGATCTTACCCCCGACGTCGAAGTCTGCTCCATCGACGAAGGCTACTTCGATCTCTCTGGGCAACTTCGTGGTCACCCACGCGAATCCGCCGCCACTCTCGCTCGAACGATCCAACAATCTCTCAAAATCACCGTTTCCCAAGGCCTCGCCACCACCAAGTTCGCCTCCGGCGTCGCCTCCAAATTGCAAAAACCAAACTCCTACCTCGAAGTCGCACCAGGAGAAGAACGCGCCTTTCTCGCCCCCCTTCCTACTCACTGGCTCCCAGGAATCGGAAAGCGAACCGAACCCCTCTACCTCCAAGCAGGACTCGCCCGTATTCACCAAGTCGCCGATCTCCCCCTCGCCGACCTCGAACTCCTCGCAGGATCCGCCGCATCCTCCCTTCACCTATTCTCCATGGGCATCGATCCCCGACCGGTTATTCCCGCCTTGCCCGCACCAAAGTCAGTCGGAGAACAGGAAACTTTTACGACCGATACTATCGACGAAAACTTCGCCCTCGCGGTCATGCGCACGATGATTGATCGACTCTGTCGGCGTCTTCGCGAAGACCAACTCGCCGCCCGCACTCTCACTCTCAGAATTCGCTACAACGATATGGAAGAAACCATGCGCTCCGAATCGATCTCCGAACCCTCCCCCGTCGAAAATGCTTTTTATCCAATCCTGAAACCCCTTCTCCACCGAGCTTGGTCTCGCCGAGTTAGTCTTCGTCTCGTCGGTGTTCGCCTCTCCAACCTTCACCCAGCGCTCCCTGAGCCCGAACTAGCTCTCACTGGATTGCCACAGAAAAGCTCTACCGAGCAACTTCTAATTGCCGAAGCTTCCGACGCTATCCGCCGTCGTTACGGAAAAAACTCCATCCTCCGCGGTCACGATCTGTGGCTTCGCCAACAACTCGCACTAGCGGAACAGAGCGGAAGCGATCCTCTCCCCAACCCAGGCAAGAATTAATCCCCCCGCGACACTAGCAATAATGTAGGTCCCCGCCAACAGACTCTCCCCACGCCGAAACAGAAAAACCGATTCTGCTCCAAATGCCGAAAATGTAGTAAACCCACCTAAAACACCCGTAACCAAAAAATGCCGCAGGTGTATCCCGAACAACCAACGATCTTCGACCCACCCGTAGATTAACCCAATCATCAAACAACCCACTAAATTCAGCATCAGAGTATTCCAGGGAAACTTCGATTCAGGGTGGTGATGAATGAACCACACACCTACCGCAAATCGCATCAAAGAGCCAATCGCCCCACCCACCACCGCGGAAGCCGCGTGCTTCATTAACTCAGGGTTCATTCCGAGAATTCTCCCGCGAAGAACTCGCTCCCCTGCCTCATTGCCCGCAAACGAAATGTCATCATTCCGCCGAAGATAATCCAATTTACTGGAACGGTCGATCAATCCTACTTAGCACCCTCACATCCCTGCTTGCCTTCTTTTAAATGTTATTCATATGTATAACGATGACTCCTTACGTCCCCTTAAATATTCGTTCGTTTTACAGTTTTCACGACTCCCTCCTCCCCATTCAAACCGCGGTGAATCGAGCGGCTGAGCTTAACCTCCCCGCCATCGGCATTGCCGATCCCAATCTACACGGTGCCGTGGAGTTCTTTCTCGCCGCCCAGGAAGCAGGACTTCACGCCGTACTCGGAGCCCAAGTCACTCCCGCTCCCGAACTCGCCGCCCCCCTTCCCCGACCCGTTCTTCTCTACGTCAAAAATCAGATTGGCTATGCCAACCTCTGCCGAATCCTAACTGAACCTACCCCCACCCGCTCTTTCCTCCGCGACCACGCTTCAGGCCTCCTCCCTATTCCAGTTCCCTCTCGCCCCCCTTGGGGCCGCAACCCCCTCGGGCCCACTCCCCTTTTTCTTCCCGAAATCCGCTACCTTCAATCCCGCGAACAAACTGACTTCGAAATCGTCCAGTCGATCCGAACCTTAACCCGCTTCGGCCAAGCTCACCCCGCCAAACGTCTGGGCCACTTCTCTTTTCCCACCTCAGCCGAAGCCCTTCACCTCTGCGGAGGAGACCCAGGCCCCCTCCACGAAACTCTCCGCCTCGCCGAAGAGTGCACCTTCTCCTTTAACCTCGGAGGACTTCGCTTCCCCACCTTCGACACTCCTAACGGATCTCCCTCCTCAGTTTTCCTTCGAACTCAAGTCATCGCCGGAGCCCGCCTTCGATATGGATCAAACTCCCACATCCACCGCCGCGTCCTCCGACAAATCTCCGAGGAGCTCTCCATAATTACCGAGGTTGGGTACGCCGACTATTTCCTTCTCGTCTGGGATCTCCTTCAAACCTGCCGAGTCCAAGGCATCGATTGGATAACCCGCGGATCCGCCGCCGACTCCCTTGTCTGCTACTGCCTCGGAATTTCAGGAGTATGCCCCATCCGCTTTGACCTCTACTTTCGGCGATTTCTCAACCGCGATCGCATGGCCATGAATAAATTACCCGACATCGATATCGATTTTCCTCACGATCGCCGCACTGAAGTTATCGACCTTCTTTTTAAGAAGCACGGGCCAGATCACTGCGCCGTCGTCGGGGGCTTTTCCACCTACCAAGGCCGCTCCGCTCTCGCGGAAATCGCCAAAACCCTCGGAGCCTCCGAATTCGATGTCCGCCGATTTACCAGCCAGATCTCTCCTATTCGCGCTCGTGATCTTTCCTCTGCCCTCACTGAAAAACCGCCCTGCGACATTCCCATCGAAGAAGATCCTTATGCCACCGCCATCCGATTAGCAGCCCGACTGGACGGTTTCCCCCGCCATCCCAAAATGCATCCATGCGGGATCGTCCTCTCAGGTCCGCCCATCCTCGATCTCACCCCTGTCTTCACC
>CAJBOM010000188.1 GCA_903956835.1 uncultured Verrucomicrobiota bacterium | reverse complement strand
TTCTAGGCCCGAGGCTGTTTTTTTGATTCCGCAAGTGGCGCTAGCCACAGCATCTAGCCCGACGCGGTGACCAATCTTTTCCTCGAGGCTGACCATGAGGTCAAGAGTGGGCACGCTAGAAAAATCGAAGACCGAATAGGCGGAGAGAACGGTATAATCGAAGCGCAGGACGTTGAACCCGACCACCAGATCGGCTCGGCGCAGGTCGGCCACGAGTTGGTCCGCATCTTTTTCCAAATAAACAGAATATTCACTCTTATCGGTGTGATAAAGCACGGCAACGGCCAAGCCCATCTTGTCAATATGGCCCCAACCACCGACTTCTGTGGCAATTTTTTGGGTTTCGAGGTCGAAGTAAACAATGTTGGGCATGCCACTAATGGAAATCGCACAAAGAGTAAGAAAGGCAACCGCTTTTCTTTCGGCGAGTTTGACTTGTTAATTTTGCTCCCACGGCGTATAACGACAGGTTATGACTGACTCCAGACTGGCACGACAAACGGCGGAACGATTGATCGGCTCTAGGGCCCAACTCCTAAAATTCAGCTGCTTGCTGGGTTTCGATGGCTTTATCGACTCGATTTTGCAGGTGGTGGACCAGCGTCAAACGGCCACCAAGTACCTCCCCTACACCTCGGTAAAGCCTTTTGCCAAGAAGCTGGGCGAGGCGGCGGGTAAGAGCGCTAATTTCGAAGTGGTACCGACGATGGAGAAGATTGGTGGGAATGGACCTTTGATGGCTTTCGCCATGTCCACCCTGGGCGCTCCCGTGGAATACATGGGAATGTGTGGCTATCCAAAGCTCCACCCCGTTTTTACCGAATTTGCTAAACGGGCCAAGGTTCACTCCTTTGCTGAGCCTGCACAAACATCCGCCCTCGAGTTCAATGACGGAAAAATTATGCTCGGCCAATTGGCTTCGGTGCAAGACGCCAACTGGGAAACGATGCAGGCGCGTCTCGGCGATAAGGTGATGCAGAAGCTTTGGTCCTCAGCCGCTTTCGTAGGAATGGTCAACTGGACCATGCTGCCCCACATGTCCGCCATTTGGAAAAAATTGCTGACCGAATACAAGCCAGTGAAGCCGGACAAGCGGAAGCACCTTTTCTTTGATCTGGCCGATCCAGCAAAGCGAATTGAAGCGGATCTTTTGGCCGCCTTAAAAATCATCGGCGAGTTCCAAGTCGATAACGATGTAACCATTGGATTGAACGAGAGCGAGGCGATGCATGTGGCCAAAGTTCTCCGTCTCCGTGGCGGGACGAAAACTCCAAAGGCCTGTGCTTCTTTGGCCGGCGCCATCCGTGAGAAGATGGGCGTTCAAGTGGTGGTCATTCATCCCATCCAGTACGCCTGCGCGGCGGATGCGGAAGGGGAGGTGTTCGTCACCGGTCCCTACACCTCAAAACCGAAGATCAGCACAGGAGCAGGAGACCACTTCAATGCGGGCTTCTCCATTGCCCGTTTGCTGGGCTTGGGCTTACCCCACTCGCTTCAGTTGGCCGTCGCGGCTTCGGGCTTCTACGTGCGTCACGGCAACAGCCCGAACCGCGAACAGCTCGTCCGATTCTTGCAGACACTCTAGTCCGACTGATCGCGAGCCTTTTGGTACATGGCCAGCGCGCGGACGCGTTGGCGGGCGTGATCCACAATCGGAGCAGGGTAGGTGAGGCTTTGGGCTTCCGGCACATACTTCTCAATAAACTTTCCCTCGGGATCGAACCGTTCCGCTTGGCTGGAGGGATTGAAAATTCTAAAATAGGGCTGGGCATCGGTCCCTGTGCTCGCGGCCCACTGCCAGCCCCCGTTGTTCGCGGCTAAATCGCCATCCAAAAGTTGTTTCATAAAGTAGCGCTCGCCCCACTGCCAAGAGATAAGCAGGTCTTTGGTGAGGAAAGAGGCCACGATCATTCGTAGACGGTTGTGCATCCACCCCGTTTGATTGAGTTGGCGCATAGCTGCATCAATAATGGGGTAGCCCGTTTGTCCTTCGCACCACGCCTGGAAGAGTTGCTGATTGTTTTCCCAATCGAGCTGGTCATAAACCGGCCGAAAAGCCCCCTGAGCGACGTGAGGAAACTCCCAGAGAATCTGTTTGTAAAAATCTCGCCAGATCAGCTCGGAGATAAAGACATCCACCTGCTTCTTGCTCGAGGGATCCTCCACCTTAACCCTTCGTGCCGCCGCCAAGACCGTGCGCGGGGAAATCGTGCCAAAACGCAGGTGTGGAGAAAGGCGGGAGGTCGAGTCCGCCAAAGGAAAGTTTCGGGTGGACTCATAGTGGCGGATATTTTTGGAGACAAAGGAGCGCAAAAGCTCTTGAGCCGCTTTTTCTCCCCCTTGAGGGATAGAGACATCCAACTTGGCTAAGCCGAGATCGGCGAGGGAGGGAAGAGAGGTAGCTTTAACCTGGGAAAATTCCGTCAGCTTCTTGGGTCTGGGCAAAGGATCATGCGGTGGTCGAGCCAGCCATGTCCTGGAGTAGGGAGTAAAGACGGTGTAAGGCCCGCCCGCGCCTTTTTCAATTAGACCAGGTGGGTGAATCATCAAATCATCGCAGGCCACCACCTCGACTCCCTCCTCGGAGGCCATTGCCATGACCTTCTCATCGCGTTGCCGTGCGTAGGGCTCGACATCCTTGTTGAAGAACAGGTATTTAGCTCCCGTGCTTTTGAGCAAGGCACGCAACTCGACCTCAGGATGGCCCCTTCGAGTGATTAGTTTAGGGCCAAGGGCCTGGAGATTTGCGGAAAGACTCTCGAGAGAGGAAAGAAGAAAGGCAACTCTGCGACTACTGGCCCCGGAAGGGCTCAAAAGAGCGTCATCGAAGATAAAAACTGGCACGATCGGCACGGCGAGTGCGGCAGCGCGATGGAGCGCAACATGATCAGAAACACGCAAATCCCGCCGAAACCAAACGAGGGCGGGCGCGCGCAGCATTCTTTTTTTTAGCGCAGCGCGAAGAAGATCGCACGCGCAAAGGTACGATCCTTTTTTTCTTCCTGCTAAAAACTGCTTTTTTATGTTCAGGCAAGTTGTCAAGCGAAGTTGTTCAAATAAATTTTCGGTAAAAAATAAAATTCCGCTTGCACCATTATTTTTTGGCGCGAATGATTCATCCCCGAAACCAAAAAAGGAAAATAAAAACGAATGAACAATCCTCCGGAAATCTGGGTCAAAGTCTGTCGCGAACTTGAAAAAGTAATCACCCCTGACGCTCTTCACCGCTGGTTCTCCTCCATTGTCCCC